>NZ_QGAA01000005.1:0-344537 GCF_005233485.1 Pseudomonas sp. CFBP13509 | reverse complement strand
GCTGCTGTCAACACCTCTTTTTCTCCGCTTTCGACCGAGAAGATCGAATCGTTAATAGCGTCAAACAACACGACCCTACCAACTTCTTCTGGGCTTCGATGAACTGAAGCAATCCGCTGCCTTATTCTGCATAACTCTTTGTTTACCAAGGAGTTTTGAGTTTCGACTGCGCCGGAAGTGGGGCGAATTATAGACGTCTACAATCTGCGGTCAAGCGTTAATTACGCTTTTGTTGCAGTGGGTGCTTTTTTAGTAATAAGTCGGGGGATTCGGCGCGCCACTGGCGGTACACGCAGTACCAGAAGCAACGCACCTATAGAAGCATAGATAGCCCATTCCTTCAGATCAGCTCGCACGATCCACAGCATGTGCAACAGACCAAGCCCAAGAATCACATACACCAGCCGATGCAGCTTCTTCCAGCGACTACCCAGTCGGCGTTGGCTATAGCGATTAGAAGTCACCGCCAACACAAACAAAGACAAGAACCCCAGCGCCCCCACAATAATGTAGGGCCGCTTACGCAGCTCCACACCCAATTGCGACCAATCCAGCCCCAGGACAAACACACAGTAAGCCGCTAAATGCGCCACTACATAAGCAAAGCACCACAATCCAAGCTGCCGGCGCACCGCGATCCACCCCGCCCAACCGCTCAGTTTCTGCAGCGGCGTCATTCCAAGGGTAATCAGCAAGAGGATCAGGGTACCCAGGCCAAGCCGATCAACCAGCACCTTGCCCGGATCCGGCCCCAAGGCAAAACTCCATGCCTCATACAGCCATAATAACGGCCACACTGCCGCAGCTATAAAAACGCCAATGCGCCAGATGGGGTAACGCATCAGTAGTTCTTCCGCAGATCGAGGCCTGTATATAAAGAGGCGACCTCATCCGAGTAGCCATTGAACATCTGCGTCTCACGCACATTGGGACTGAACAGCCCACTTGGCAGACGACGCTCCCGCGCCTGGGTCCAGCGGGGATGATCCACCGTAGGGTTCACATTCGCATAGAAGCCATATTCATCCGCCGCGATACTCTGCCAAGTGGTTTTGGGCTGCTCGCTTACAAGACTGATACGCACGATGGATTTCACGCTCTTGAAACCGTACTTCCAAGGTACGACCAGACGTAACGGTGCACCGTTCTGATTGGGCAACTCGCGCCCATACATGCCAACGGCCAGAATCGCCAAAGGGTTCATCGCTTCATCCAGACGCAGCCCTTCTACATAAGGCCAGTCGATCAAGCCAAAACTCGAACGCTGCCCAGGCATGCTCTTGGCATCCTGGAGGGTTTCAAAGCGGATGTATTTGGCCTTGGAGGTCGGCTCAACCTGCTTGAGTAAGGCAGAGATCGGAAAACCCATCCACGGGATGACCATCGACCACGCCTCGACACAGCGTAAACGGTAGATCCGCTCTTCTAATTGATAGGGCTTCATGAAGTCTTCAAGGGCGTAACGCCCCGGCTTTGCGACCTCACCATCGATCACCACACTCCAGGGCTCGGTCTTGAGCGAGCCCGCATTTTTCGCAGGATCGCCCTTGTCTGTACCGAACTCGTAGAAGTTGTTGTAGTGGGTTGCGTCCTTGAACGGGGTGATGGGCTCATCCTTGACCGTCACCGCCTGCCATTTCGTTGCCGGCAATTTTTCGGCAAACCAATTGGGCGCCTTGCCAGGCTCAACATCGGGATAACGCGCGGCCTCGTCAGCACTGGCCCAACGCGGCAGGCTGCTGGCAGCAATGCTGGCAAGCGCACCACCGAGCAAGCTACGGCGAGAAAGGTAGAAGGATTCAGGCGTGACATCCGATTCTTGGCAATCGGACGCTTTGGGCAATTTGATTAACATGGCAACTCCGCAGCATTGGAGAACTGATGCACCAATAGACTGCGGAGTATGGGGGAAATTACATTAAGGCAACGTTTTGTCCCGACGCATATGCAGCAAGTACTGAATCGGCCCCGAAGCGGCGTAGACCAGGAAGGCCAATAGCAGGATCCGAGGAGGATCACTGAAGACCACCGCGAACACCAATACCACTGCCAGGATCGCCACGAAAGGCACACGCCCTTTGAGATCAAGCTCCTTGAAGCTGTTGTACTTGATGTTGCTGACCATCAGCATACCGGCCGCAGCAACCATCAACGCCACCAGGAACGACATTTTTGAACCCTGGATGCCGTAGTCACTGAACGCCCAGACGATACCCGCGACCACGCCCGCTGCCGCCGGACTGGCCAGACCAATGAAGTAACGCTTGTCAGCAGTACCCACCTGGGTATTGAAGCGCGCCAGACGCAACGCCGCACCCGCGACATAGATGAAGGCGACCATCCAACCAACCTTGCCCATGTCCCCCAGCGCCCAGGCGAAGGCCAGCAGTGCAGGCGCAACACCAAAGGCAACCATGTCCGATAGCGAGTCATACTCGGCACCGAAGGCGCTTTGGGTGTTGGTCATGCGCGCCACGCGACCATCAAGGCCGTCCAGCACCATGGCCACAAAGATTGCGATGGCAGCAAAGCCGAAATACTTGCTGGCGCTCGCCGCATCACCCGCCGCCAGGGCACTTTGGGCACTCATTGAGTTGATGATGGAATAGAACCCGGCAAACAGGTTTGCCGTAGTGAACAGATTGGGCAGCAAATAGATGCCACGATGCCGGACCTTACGGCCTTCAGCGTCATGCCCTTCTTCGACATGTTCATCGATCGGTAGCAGGCTTTCGGCGTCAGAAGCCTGGCTTGGCTCTTCGGGACGTTCGCTCATGGACTTTACCTTGCAACGGTGTGAAAAAAATTCGACCAATACTTGCGGCGAGTGTTCGCCCGCAAACGATGCAGCTTTATACCAGAACCCGCCCCTCAAACGAAAAAACGCGGCCTAAGCCGCGTTTTCTGTTGATACGTACGACTTAGTTTTTGGCTTTGTCGACGATCTTGTTGGCACCGATCCACGGCATCATGGAGCGCAGTTGCTCGCCGATGACTTCGATACCGTGAGCAGCGTTGTTACGACGCTTGGCGGTCATCGAAGGGTAGCCGGTAGCACCTTCGCTGATGAACATTTTGGCGTACTCGCCGTCCTGAATACGTTTCAGGGCGTTGCGCATAGCTTGGCGGGACTCGGCGTTGATCACTTCCGGGCCAGTCACGTACTCGCCGTATTCGGCGTTGTTGGAGATCGAGTAGTTCATGTTGGCGATACCGCCTTCGTACATGAGGTCAACGATCAGCTTCAGTTCGTGCAGGCATTCGAAGTAGGCCATTTCCGGCGCGTAGCCAGCTTCAACCAGGGTTTCGAAACCGGCTTTAACCAGCTCAACGGTACCGCCGCACAGAACGGCCTGCTCGCCGAACAGGTCGGTTTCGGTCTCGTCCTTGAAGGTGGTTTCGATGATGCCGGTACGACCGCCACCTACGCCGGCAGCGTAAGACAGCGCAACGTTCTTGGCATTGCCCGAAGCATCCTGGTAGATCGCGATCAGGTCAGGGATACCACCGCCTTTGACGAACTCGGAGCGTACGGTGTGACCCGGCGCTTTTGGCGCGATCATGATCACGTCCAGGTCAGCGCGTGGCACAACCTGGTTGTAGTGAATCGCGAAGCCGTGGGAGAAGGCCAGGGTGGCGCCCTTCTTGATGTTCGGCTCGATTTCGTTCTTGTACAGGGCGGACTGGAACTCGTCCGGGGTCAGGATCATGACCAGGTCGGCAGCAGCAACAGCGGAAGCAACGTCAGTCACTTTCAGGCCGTGGGCTTCTGCCTTGGCAACAGTGGCAGAGCCTTTACGCAGGCCAACGGTCACGTCAACGCCGGAGTCTTTCAGGTTGCAAGCTTGCGCGTGACCCTGGGAGCCGTAGCCGATGATGGCGACTTTCTTGCCCTGGATGATCGACAGGTCACAATCTTTATCGTAATAAACTTTCATGAGGTTCCTCTATATATCCAGGCCGTAAGGCCATTCGCTAATTTGGGTTAGATGCTGAGTACTTTGTCGCCACGGGCAATCCCGGTGACACCACTGCGTACCGTTTCCAGAATCGAGGCCGTCCCGATCGACTGGATGAAGCTGTCCAGCTTGTCGCTCGTACCGGTCAGTTGAACGGTATAAACACTGGCGCTCACATCGACGATCTGCCCGCGATAAATATCGGTAGTGCGCTTGATCTCGGCACGTTGAGCACCCGTGGCCTTAACCTTAACCAGCATCAGCTCGCGCTCGATGTGGGCGCTTTCCGACAGGTCGACCAACTTGACCACTTCGATCAGCTTGTTGAGGTTCTTGGTGATCTGCTCGATCACCTCATCGTGGCCCACGGTGGTCAACGTCAGGCGCGACAGGGTCGGGTCTTCGGTCGGTGCCACGGTCAGGCTTTCGATGTTGTAGTTGCGTTGCGAAAACAGGCCGACAACACGAGACAGAGCGCCGGGTTCGTTCTCCAGAAGCAGGGAGATAATGTGCCGCATGATTAAGTACGCTCCGTCTTGTTCAGCCACATATCGCGCATGGAGCCGTCTTTGATCTGCATCGGGTAGACGTGCTCGCTGGTATCCACTTGAATATCGAGGAACACCAGGCGGTCCTTCATGGCGAACGCCTCTTCCATCTTCGGCTTCAGATCTTTCAGATCAGTGATGCGAATGCCGACGTGGCCATAGGCTTCAACCAACTTGATGAAATCCGGAAGCGATTCCATGTAGGAATGGGAGTGACGGCTACCGTAGCTCATGTCCTGCCACTGACGAACCATACCCAGCACACCGTTGTTCAAGCACACGATTTTCACCGGAAGACCGTACTGCAGGCACGTCGACAGTTCCTGGATGTTCATCTGAATGCTGCCTTCACCGGTGACGCACGCGACGTCAGAGTCCGGGAAACTCAGTTTCACACCCATAGCTGCTGGGAAACCAAAGCCCATCGTGCCCAGGCCACCGGAGTTGATCCAGCGGTTAGGCTTGTCGAACTTGTAATACTGCGCGGCGAACATCTGGTGCTGGCCCACATCGGAGGTCACAAAGGCGTCGCCCTTGGTCACTTCGCAGAGGGTCTCGATCACGGTTTGTGGCTTGATGATGCTGCCGTCACCCTTGTCGTAAGGAAACAGGCCGCGGTCACCGCGCCATTCGTCGATCTGCTTCCACCAACTGGCAACGGATTCCTTGTTCGGCGTCTCACCGATGTCCTTGAGCGCAGCAACCATTTCGGTCAATACACTTTCAACAGGACCTACAATCGGCACGTCGGCCTTGATGGTCTTGGAGATGGACGCCGGGTCGATGTCGATATGGATGATCTTGGCATTCGGGCAGAACTTGCTCGCGCCATTGATCACGCGGTCATCGAAACGTGCGCCCACTGCCAGGATCACGTCGGCATGGTGCATGGTCAGGTTGGCGGTGTAGCTGCCGTGCATGCCCAGCATGCCCACGAACTGACGGTCCGTACCCGGGAATGCGCCGAGGCCCATCAGGGTGTTGGTGACCGGCAGGTTGAGCAGCTTGGCCAGTTCGGTCAGCGGTGCAGAACCGCCGCCCAGGATCACGCCACCACCCGAGTACAACACGGGACGCTTGGCCGCCAGGAGCATTTCTGCCGCCTTGCGGATTTGGCCCGAGTGCCCACGAACGGCCGGGCTATAGGAACGCAGCTTGGCTTTCTTCGGGAAAACGTATTCGAATTTTTCAGCCGGGTTGGTCATGTCTTTCGGGATATCGACCACGACAGGACCCGGGCGACCGGACTGCGCGAGGTAGAAGGCCTTTTTCATGACGTCCGGAATTTCCGAGGCATGCTTGATCATGAAGCTGTGTTTCACGATCGGCCGGGAGATACCGATCATGTCGGTTTCCTGGAACGCATCGGTCCCCACCATGGTGCTTGGCACCTGGCCGGAAATGATCACCATCGGGATGGAGTCCATATAAGCAGTCGCGATGCCAGTAATGGCATTGGTTGCGCCTGGACCGGACGTTACCAGTACCACACCGGCTTTACCGGTGGCACGGGCATAACCGTCAGCCATATGGGTCGCGGCCTGTTCGTGACGAACCAGGATGTGGGTAACAGCCGGTTCCTTGAACAGTGCGTCGTAAACATGCAGCAGAGCACCACCTGGGTACCCGTAGATATAGTCGACGCCTTCGTCACGCAAAAAGCGGACGAGCATCTCACCGCCAGATAAAAGCTCCACGTTGTTCACCTCTAAAACGCCAGAATACCGTCCGTTTAAAACCGACGGGTCTTAATAGGTTTACTTCTCAACAGAGCATGAGCGACGGTGGTCGCCGACTACGTCAGCACTGACTGAGCAAGTATTGGGATCGTCCCAAGTGTTGCGGGCTTTTCCCACCCAGCGCGAGGTAACGCGTTGCGGGTGTAACAGGTCGGCGCGGATGTGCGCCTCATGATCTGCTGAGCGGGCCTGCTTCTGGCAGTCCCGATACAGCGGACTTTGGATTCTTCTGTTTCAGGCCTCTCAAGTCAAGCAATAATTGCGCTTTTTTCCAACTAAGCGCATGAGAACGTAGAAGAAAGGGCTTTGAGGAGGGATAAAACTCGCCTGAATGTCGTCAAGCGGTAGAAATGTGCGCAAGACTGCCGGAAAAACCGGCAGCCAGGCAATTAACGAGCGTCGACGATCAGTTGATCGAACTTTTTCAGCGCGTTACGTAAACCAAGACTCTCCTGAGGCCGATCGGCATAGACCATCTCGGCCATTTCGAGAATGCCTGACGCATTGGGCAACGGCAGGTCCTCTTCGAGAATCTGTTTCATGCGCACCAGAAAAATCCATTGCAACCACTGGTGGAAGTCCAGTGAGTCGACCGCAAACGGCTCGACGCTGCTGAGCGCCTCGGTGCTGGGGGACACTTCGTCCCACCAGCCCTGCACGCGCAATTCGCGCTCGATCAGCAATAACTGTTCGGCAATCGCTGGAAACCGAGCATCCATCAGAGGCTGACCTTGGCTTTTTGCCGAGCCTGGGCAGCGCCGGCGGCGTCACCTTGTGCGGCGCGCGCATCACCAATCAAAGCCCACAGACTGGCTTGCAGATCAGGACGACCGTTGGCCAGGGTCAGGCCACGACGGGCAAATTGCTCAGCCTGCGGCGCATCGCCCTGGGCCATGCGTACCTGGGCAAGGCGATACAACACTTGCGGTTCACGGGGCGCAACACGCTGGGCCCGCTCAAGGCTCGACGATGCACCATTCAAATCCCCCCCCGCCTGCTGTTGCTGGGCAGTGGTCAGCAACGCCAGCACCGGGCCATCCAATTGCTCGTCGGCTGACAAACCGCCAGCGCTGGAGGACGATGGAATGCCGCTCGGCGTCGACGGCATGGTGTAGGTACCCTGGTTGATCGGCGCGGTCTGCATCGGCGCGGAATCGACCGGCCCGGAGGTGCTTGGCCCAGGCGTCCAAGGCTCGGCACTGATTGGCGCCGAGGTAGCTGCACCGCCGCCCGGCACCATCACGACCACACCCGAATCCTGCGGCACGGCCTGAGGCCTGGCCTGGGCCGGACGGTTGGTCACGGTTTGGCGGAAACCGCCATTGGCCGATATCCGGTCATTATTGGAGACAGCTGTACTCGAATCCACCACAGGAATAGAGCCGCGCTGCACGCTGGAGCAACCGCCGAGCAAAGCCAGAGCTGTAATAGCTGGAATCCACCACTTGTTCACTTGAAACCCTCTTTGCTTAATTCATCCAGCCCTTGACCCAATCCATCACCGATTCCGCATCTGCAGGGGCTCCGCCACCGCACGCAGCACCGGCTGGTGGTTCGCTGCCGCGAATATACGGCATCTGCACCGCGCCCGGACAGTTGGCATCGGAGCCCTGGCCGGTATGCGGATCAATCCAGGCCTGCACGATGTTATCCGGCTGCGGCATGTTCAGCGGCAGCGGGTCGGCCTTGCGCATGAAACTGGTCCAGACCTGCAATGCGCCAGTGGCGCCGGTGAATGGTGTCTTGCCATTGTCGTCACGGCCCAGCCACACCACGGCGAGCACATCCTGGCCGAAACCGGCGAACCAGCTGTCACGGGAGTCGTTACTGGTACCGGTCTTGCCCGCCAGTGTCAGGTTGGAAGGCAAGACTTTATAGACCGAGCTGCCGGTACCTTCACGCATCACACGCTGCATGGCGTTCTGGATCAGATAGATGGAGCCCGCATCGAAACGCTGCTGAATCTGGAAAGGATAGCGCTTGAGCGGCTCCCCCTCCGCCGTCAGTACACTGCGGATCCCGCGCATCGGGGTGTTGAAGCCACCGTTGGCGAGGGTCTGGTACATGGTCGCCACTTCAATCGGCGTCATGGCACCGGCACCCAGCAGAATCGACGGGAAAGCCGGGAATTCGCGGGTGATGCCCAGGCGCGCGAGTGTCTTGAGGACATTCGGCACGCCAACCTCCAAGCCGAGCCGGGACGTGGAAATGTTATAGGAATGGGCCAAGCCCTGGTACAGGAACACCGTGCCGTGGGAGCGGCGATCAAAGTTCTGCGGCGTCCAGACCTGGCCGTCCCCTCCTTTGACCGACAGTGGATCATCCGACAGCCAGCTGGTGAGGGTGTATTTGCTCGGCTTTTCCAGCGCCGTCAGGTAGACCGCCGGCTTGACCAGCGAGCCGATCGGCCGCACGGCATCCAGTGCGCGGTTGAAACCGGCAAAGCTGGCCTGACGACTGCCGATCATGGCCTGGACTTCACCGGTTTCCGGGTTGGTCACCACCATGGCGGCTTCTACTTCGTCGGCGCCCTTACGGCCCGTCAGGCGCTTGAAGGTGTCGTTGACCGACGCTTCTGCCTTCATCTGCAGGATCGGGTCGAAACTGGTGAAGATCCGCAGGCCTTCTTCGGTCAAGTCTTCGTCGCGGTAGTCTTCACGCAACTGGCGCTTTACCAGATCGATAAAGCCTGGGAATGAACTGTCCGCCAACTTCCCGCGGGTTGTCACACCCAGTGGCATTTTCTTCGCCGCGGCCACTTGTTCCGCCGTGGCAACGCCTTGCTGTTCAAGCACATCGAGCACCAGGTTACGGCGCTCAAGCGCACGCTCCGGATTGCGACGCGGGTTGTAGTAGGAAGGCCCCTTGACCATGCCCACCAACAAGGCCACTTGATGCAGCTTCAACTCCGACAGCGGCTGACCGAAAAAGAACTGGCTGGCCAAACCGAAGCCGTGCACCGCGCGCTGACCATCCTGGCCGACGAATACCTCGTTGAGGTACGCCTCAAGGATCTCCTGCTTGCTGTAGTGCAGCTCGAGCAGCATCGCCATCATGGCTTCGGTGAGCTTACGGGTCAGGCTGCGCTCGTTGGTCAGGTAGAAGTTTTTCACCAACTGCTGGGTCAGCGTACTGCCGCCCTGGGTCATCCTGCCTCCGGATGTATTCACCCAGACAGCACGGGCAATCGACTTCGGCGAAACGCCCCAGTGACTATAAAAGTCGCGGTCCTCTACAGCCACCAACGTTTCCAGTAGATACGGCGGCACCTGATCAAGCTTGATCAGGATGCGATCTTCAAGGTTCTTCGGGTAAATCCCGCCGATCATCAGCGGTTCCAGGCGTACCACCGGCAACTTCGAACCGTTAAGGGAGGACAGTTCGGCCACGTAGTCGCCGGAGAAGCGCACGCGCACAGGCTGGGCTTTCTCCAGGCCTTCATAGAACTGAAAGCCGCGGGTATTGAGGTCGACGGTGTTGCCGCTGACCGCAGCCGCCCCCGGACCATTGCTCACGGGTTCGCGTCGATAGCCCAGGGCGTCGAGTTCGGTGAGGAAGTCATCCTTGCTCAGCTTCTGGCCGGTGAACAGTTCCAGCGGGCGTGCGTACACCTTGGCCGGGATAGTCCAGCGCTTGCCGGAGAACTTCTCCTGGACCACAGCGTCGAGGTAGACCGCAAAGCCAGCGAGCACCACAAGGCCTACCAGGCCGAGCTTGAGCGCCCAGCCAAGCCACGGGCGCAGGCCGCGGGAAGGAGGTTTTTTACGGGAACGGGGAGATCGGGTTCGAGTCATGGCGGCGGATTATACGCACTTTATTGATGATCAACATGAGCCGGACAGCGGTTTGCACGACCGCCCGTAGCAGCCATAATGCGCGCCATGATTTCCCCCCGACTCTGAAGGATCGCCCGTGAGCCAGTCACTGATCGCAGCCCTGCAAAACCCGGCTTTGTACCCTCATCCGGTTGAAGCGTTCCAAGTCATCGAAACGCATATTTCATGGGTCATCTTGACCGGCCCCTACGCTTATAAATTGAAAAAACCGATGAACTTCGGGTTCCTGGACTTCACCGACCTGGAGAAACGCGGGCACTTCTGCAACGAAGAGCTGCGCCTCAACCAACGCCTGACAACGGATCTGTATCTGGAAGTGTTGCCGATTACCGGCACTGCCGAAGCCCCACAATTGGGTGGCGAAGGCCCGGTGATCGAATATGCCCTGAAGATGCGTCAGTTCCCGCAAAGCCAACTGCTCAGCACCCTGCAAGCCAATGGCGAATTGACCGCCACGCACATCGATGAAATGGCCAGGCAGATCGCACGCTTTCACCTCGCCGCACCAAAAGTGCCGCAGGACCACGCGGCCGGCACCCCCGATGAAGTGATGGCGCCGGTACGGCAGAACTTCGACCAGATCCGCCCATTCCTCAGCGACAAGGCCGACCTGATTCAACTGGAAGCCCTGCAAGCCTGGGCCGAAAGCAGCTTCGAGCGCCTGAAACCGCTGCTGGCACAGCGCAAGCTCGACGGTTTCACCCGCGAGTGCCACGGTGACATCCACCTCGGCAACGCCACCTTGATTGACGGCAACGTGGTGATCTTCGACTGCATCGAGTTCAACGAGCCGTTTCGCTTCACCGATGTGTACGCCGACACCGCTTTCCTGGCCATGGACCTGGAAGACCGCGGCCTCAAGTCCCTGGCGCGGCGCTTTATCAGCCAGTACCTGGAACTGACCGGTGACTATCAGGGCCTTGAAGTGCTGAACTTCTACAAAGCCTACCGCGCCCTGGTACGTGCCAAGGTGGCGCTGTTCAGCATGCCGAGCGAGGCAAGCCCTGTGCAGCGCGCCACGACCCTGCGCCAATACCGCAACTACGCCAACCTGGCAGAAAGCTACAGCACCATTCCATCGCGCTTCCTGGCAATTACCCATGGCGTCTCGGCAGTGGGCAAAAGCCACGTGGCCATGCGCCTGGTGGAAGCATTGGGCGCTGTACGCCTGCGCTCGGACGTGGAGCGCAAGCGCATGTTCGGCGAGCAGCAGGTGGAAAACACGCCCCAGGCCGGCATCTATGCATCCGACGCCAGCGCCAGGACCTACGCTCGCTTGAATGACATCGCGGATACCGTGCTGCGCGCCGGCTTCCCGGTAGTAGTGGATGCCACCTTCCTCAAACGCGAACAACGCGACGCCGCAGCCAAGGTGGCCGAAGCCACGGGGGCGCCGTTCCTGATCCTGGACTGCAACGCGCCACAGGCGGTTATCACCAGTTGGTTGGCGCAACGTCAGGCCGACAAAAACGATCCATCCGACGCGACCCTGAGCGTTATCGAAGAACAACAGGCCAACCGTGACCCACTGACCGCCGAAGAACTGTTGCTGAGTAAACGCGTCGAGACCAACCAAAGTGGAACCCTCGATGCGTTGGTCGCACAAATTCGCCAGCGCCTGCCAGGCCTGTAAGAAAAATTTCTTGGGCGTGTCGCCTACTTGGACGCACGCCCAAGAAATAGTGGCACTATAATGGCGTCATAAATCCAACAGGAGTCGTTTTCATGAGTCAGCCCAAGCTTCTAGATACACCGCTCTACGCACTCCTGCATAAAGACGATATTCGTGGCTTCAATCAGGCACGCCCGGCAGGCGGCATTATCGACATGCGCGGCGGCGACTTCCGTGGGCTGGACTTGCGCGACCTGAACGCCACCGGCGTGGACTTCACCGACGCGTATTTCCGCTCCGCCGACTTGCGCGGCCTGGATTTGCGCGACTGCTCAATGGAAGGCGCTAGCCTGGCCCATGCGCAGATTTCGGGCACCTACTTCCCGCCTGAATTGACTGCCGATGAGATCCTCATGTCGGTCAATTTCGGCACTCGCCTGCGCTACCGCACCAAGTAACATTCGATCCAAGCCCGACTACGCGCAACGCGTAGCGGGTGCTTCACGCCTGCCCAGCGTCAAAATCCCCGCGCCATTCTTATAAGCTTTTTGGCCGTTTCGGACCAAAGAACTACGCTTTTCCTACTGAGCGCTACACTGCTGTTCAGGCCTGCCTGGTCACGATACCCACCGCACCATTCGGCCGTCGCAAGGAGGCTTGATGAACGATGAGCTGCAACACCTGAAAAACCTTGGCAAGACGTCAGCGCAGTGGCTGCATGCGGTGGGCATCCACAGTGCATCCGACTTGCGTCGCCTGGGAGCGGTCGATGCGTATCGAGCCGTCAGGACTCGCGGGTTTCGCGCATCAAAAGTGTTGCTCTATGCGATCGAAGGGGCCCTGATGGACGTGCACTGGAATGACATTCCGGTCGAGCGTAAGGAGGCGTTGAACCGCCAGCTGGATGCCATTTCAGCGCGTCAGAAGAGCTAGGTCGTCGGCAAGGCCCAATGTTTACGCGCACTTCGAACGGACGTTTGAGGAAAACCGCAGATCCTTCAAAAACAACTGTTGACTCTCAAATGAGAATCGTTATGATTATCACAACTGGTCGCGAGATCAGCCGATAACTGAAAGACCATTGGTTCGGACTCTCAGATTATCTCCTCATCAGGCTAATCACGGTTATTTGACCCGGCTTTTGCCGGGTCTTTTTTTGCCTGTGAAAAAGCACGCCTCAGCGAGCAATGATTAACGGATGCCCACGCTCCGGGTGCGGCTGAACCAATACTTCCAAACCAAACACGGCCTTAAGCGGCTCGGGCCGCAGCACCTGCGCCGGTGTATCCAAGGCGTGGGGACGGCCCTGCTCCAGCAGCAAAATGCGATCACAGTAGCGCGCAGCCAGGTTCAGGTCATGGAGGATCACCAGCACCGCTGCACCACGATCGGCAAAGCGGCGGATCGCTTGCAGGGTCGTGTGCTGATGCAGGGGGTCCAGCATCGATGTCGGCTCATCCAGCAGCAATGTCTGCCCCGACTCACCTGGCCATAGTTGCGCCAGCACCCGCGCGAAGTGCACACGTTGACGCTCGCCGCCAGACAGCGCCAAGTAACTGCGACCTTTCAAGTGTGCGACGTCTGCCGCCAGCAAGGCTGCGTGGATAATTTCATCATCGCGCACACGCCCCGCCTGGTGGGGCAAACGGCCCATGCCGACCACCTCTTCGACACGGAACGCGAAGTCCAGGGTCGAGGTTTGTGGCAACACCGCCAGCCGCTGCGCGCGCTGCGGTCCGCTCCAGTCTTTCAACGCCTGCTGCCCCAACCACACCTCGCCCTGATCCGGATGCAACTCACCGCACAACGCCCCCAGCAACGTACTCTTACCCGCGCCATTGGGACCCAGCACACCGATCACTTCACCCGGCAGCAACTCCAGAGTGACGTCCGCCAGCACGACCTTGTGGCCACGCCGGATCTGCAGGTCTTCAACACGCAGCATCAGGCACGCCCCCGTAACAACAGGTAAAGAAAAAACGGCGCGCCAATAAACGCAGTCACGATACCAATCGGCAATTCAGCCGGTGCCAAGGCCAGTCGCGCAACCAAGTCGGCAAACAGCAACAAACTCGCGCCCGCCAATATCGACGCCGGCAGCAGCACGCGGTGATCAGGCCCGGCCAGCAACCTGACCAGATGCGGCACCACCAGCCCGACAAAACCAATCATGCCCGCCGCAGCCACCGCAGCACCTACACCTAATGCGGTACAGAACACCAACTCGCGCTTGAGCCCTTCAACATCAATACCCAGGTGATTGGCTTCGGATTCACCGAGCAACAGCGTATTCAATGCCTTGGCCCGGCGCGGCAACCAGAGCGCCACACCGGCACTGACCAGCAATAAGGGCCATAACCGCGAATAGCTCGCGCCGTTGAGGCTGCCAAGGTTCCAGAACGTCAGGGTACGCAGGGTGGCGTCGTCCGCCAGGTAGGTGAACAGGCCCACCGCCGAGCTTGCCAGTGCAGTGAGGGCAATGCCGGCAAGCAGCATCGTCGCCACATTGGTCTGACCGTTACGACGCCCCAGTCGATAAACCAGCGCGGTCACGCCCAGCCCGCCTAGAAACGCGCACAGCGACAGCACATAAGGCCCGAATGCCTCCGGTAACCCACCAAAAAATGCACCGCCGACAATGGCGATTGCCGCCCCCAGTGCCGCCCCGCTGGAAACCCCGACCAACCCCGGATCGGCCAACGGGTTACGAAACAACCCTTGCATGGCCACGCCCGACAACGCCAATACGCCGCCAACCGCCAAACCGAGCAACGTACGCGGCAAACGAATCTGCCCCAGGATCAACTCAGCCTGTTCCAGGCCTTGCGCCTCTATCGGCACGCCCATCAAGCGCAATGCCGCCTTGAGCGTATCCAGCAACGGTAAGCTTACCGGGCCCAACGCCAACGAGAGCCAGGTCGCCAACAGGCATAACAGCGCCAGGCCGATGAACAGCGTTTTCGGCTTAACCAGCGTGGTCATGGGGCAGGTTTAGCCTGTGATGGGTAAAAACCGGCCGAGAGTTTCACCAGACTTTGCGGCAGGCGCGGTCCAAGCCCACCCACCAGCAAGGTCGGGTCCAGCTCGAACACGCGGCCACGCTTGGCCGCCGGCGTCGAAGCCAGGATGGGATTCTCCTTGAACAACGCCGCGCGCGCCGCGTCCCCCGTAAGAGCGCGGTCGGCAAACACCAGCACATCCGGGCTCAACCCTGCCAACGACTCAGCCGAAAACGGCTTGTAACCGCTGTGGGTAGCCAGGTTATGCCCGCCGGCCTGCTGCACCACCCAATCGCCCGCCGTGTCCTTACCGGCAATCAACGGCTTGCCGCCAGCATGACCGATCAGCAGCAACACGCCCGGTGCCTTCTGCGCGGCCTGAGCCTTGGCGACCCAGCTTTTCTGCTGATCAAGGGCCCGTTCATATCCGGTAAACAATGCACTGGCCTTAGCCTCATCTCCCAGCAACTTACCCAAGTGCTGAAGATTACCCTTCAAGGTCGGCAAATCCGGCTGCGCCGAAAACATCTCGACCTGGACACCTGCACTGCGAATCTGCGCCAGCACCGGCGGCGGCCCCATCTCTTCAGTCCCCACCAGCACCTGTGGGCGAAGGCTGAGAATGCCTTCGGCCGACAATTGCCGTTGATAGCCGATACTTGGCAACGCCTTGAGCGATTCAGGATGCTGGCTGGTGGTATCCACACCCACCAACTTCGGCTCACCGCCCAACGCCGAGACCCATTCCGACAGCGCCCCACCGGCACTCACCCAGCGTTGTGGCAGTTCAGAGGCTTGCGCCCCATGGTTGACCAGCAGTCCGACAACAAGCGCAATAGCGCTGGCACTCAGGCGCATAACAGGGTTTCCTTCCAAGGGCAGGGCCTTTCGAGCACCCATCGATGTGACAGATAACCCCTGCCGGGCATCGAACTGAGCACCCAGTCAGCTAACGGGCGAAGCCGGCATTTGATAATTGTTTGCATTTGAACGTCAAGGCACTTAAGGATTGAAATGAAGTTTCTCTGCCCCTCGGACATGCTCGCGCCCAACAGCAGCCTCGGTTTTACGATGGATGGCACCCCGCTGCTGGCGGTACGCCGGGACGGCATCGCCTACTTCTATATCAACCGCTGCCCACATCGCGGCATTCCACTGGAGTGGCAACCCGACCGGTTCCTAGACGACAGCGCCAGCCTGATCCAGTGCGCCACCCATGGCGCGCTGTTCCTGATCGAAAGCGGCGAGTGCATTGCCGGCCCATGCGCAGGTAAAAGCCTCAAGGCCCTGCAAGGTCGCGAAGACGAGCAGGGCCTGTGGGTGGACCTCTAGTCGAGCAGCACGTCTAACCGACGATCCACGCAAATCTCCTCGGATGTAACGCGCACCCCATACGCCAACACTTCCACCCCAGCAGCTTTAGCTTCGCGCAAGGCCGCACCATACGCGGCATCGATTTCCAGCGCCGGGCGCACCGCGTCAATCCCCGAGAGGTTGACGCAATACAACTGCACCGCCCGCACACCTTCACGCGCCAGATGCGCCAGTTCCCGCAGGTGCTTGGCGCCACGCTGGGTCACCGCATCGGGGAAAGCGGCAACCCGGGTGCCATCAAACCCCAGCGTGACACTTTTGACTTCCACATACGCCGCGCCGTCGGGATATTCGAGACGAAAGTCGATGCGGCTTTTCTCCTGGCCGTAAGGCACTTCCCGCTTCAACGCGGTGAAACCGTTGAGTTCAGTGATCACGCCAGCGCGCAACGCCTCCTCGACCAACGGATTGGCGCGTGCCGTGTTAACGCACGCCAAGCGGCCCTGGGGCGTTTCGGCAATTTCCCAGGTGCCGGGCAACTTGCGCTTGGGGTCATTGGAGCGACTGAACCAGACCTGCCCGCCTTCCACCATGCAATTGAGCATCGAACCGGTATTTGGGCAGTGAATAGTCAACAACTCGCCGGTAACGGTTTCGATATCGGTGAGAAAGCGCTTATAGCGGCGAATCAGCCGGCCTTCTTCGAGGGGAGGATAAAAACGCATCAGCCTTGCCAGCTCCGCAGGCCACGCTGGATTCGTTCCACCGCCTCCTGTAGTCGATCAAGGTTTTGGGTGTAGGCAAAGCGCACATGATGGCCCGCTTGATAGCGGCCAAAATCCAGACCGGGGGTAAAGGCGACATGCTCGGTTTCTAGGAAATGACGACAAAATGCGAAGGCATCTGTGCCGAACGCACTGATATCGGCATACAAATAGAACGCACCTTCCGGCTCTACGGCAATCCCGAAGCCCAACTCGCGCAAGGCGGGCAGCAGGAAATCGCGACGCCGGCCAAATTCGGCACGGCGCTCCTCCAGAATGCTCAGGGTCTGCGGGGTAAAGCAGGCGAGCGCGGCATACTGGGCCATGCTGGGCGCGCTGATATACAGATTTTGCGCCAGTTTTTCCAGGTCGCCGACCGCAGCTGGCGGCGCCACCAGCCAGCCGAGGCGCCAACCGGTCATGCCGAAATACTTCGAAAAACTATTCAGGACGAAGGCCTCATCGTCGACCTCCAGCACACTGGCGGCGTCAGTGCCGTAGGTCAGGCCGTGATAGATCTCATCCACCACCAGATGGCCGTTACGCGCCCTGATTGCGTCGGAAAGCCCGGCTAATTCATCACGCGTGAGGATCGTGCCGGTGGGATTCGCCGGGGAGGCAACCAACGCGCCCACGCTGTCCTGATCCCAGTGTTTGGCCACCAGGTCAGCGGTCAGTTGATAACGCACGTCAGGGCCTACCGGCACCAGTTGCGCGGCACCTTCCACCAGGCGCAGGAAGTGCCGGTTACACGGGTAACCCGGGTCTGCCAGCAGCCAATGCTTGCCGGGGTCCACCAACAGACTGCTGGCCAGCAACAGTGCGCCGGAGCCCCCTGGGGTGATCAGGATGCGCTCGGGATCGACGTTCAATCCGTAGCGCTGCTGGTAGAAACCGCTGATGGCTTCACGCAATTCCGGCAGGCCACGGGCCGCGGTATAGCGGGTCTTGCCATTGGCCAACGCCGCCTGACCCGCCTTGATGATCGGCTCAGCCGTGGTGAAATCCGGCTCGCCGATCTCCAAGTGGATCACATCATGGCCTGCCGCTTGCAACTCATTGGCTCGCGCCAGCAACGCCATGACATGAAAAGGTTCGATGGCGCGACTGCGCGCACTGTAGGGCTGAGCCATTAGCCTTCCTTAACGGTGAGGACAAAATCAGGATTCTACCGAACCCTCGCGGTAAAACATGCTCTATTGCCTGCCTGGCCGTCCAAGATGAACCCGGCAAGCGCTTGCAAAACGACTAAAATCAACATTCGAGACGATGTATACCCAGCCACAGCGGGCTGCTGCAGTTGGCAACCCCTGCGTGACGGGCGTCGACAACCGGGAGTGGCGCACCCTGAATCTATCTGGTAAGTTCGCCCGCTTGCAGCCGCAGGGCCGGCAGGTGTCGGTGACGTTGCAATCCTGCGCAATGGATTAGAAGAGTGAGAGGCGGTCTATTCATGTCCACCCAAGCAAAGCAACAGAGCATCAGCGGCTTCCAACCCTACGTTGAATCGAAGGGTGAGGAATACATGGGCAAGCCCATGCGCGAGCACTTCTCCAAAATCCTGAAGCAGTGGAAGCAGGACTTGATGCAGGAAGTCGACCGCACGGTTGACCATATGAAGGATGAAGCGGCCAACTTCCCGGACCCGGCAGACCGTGCCAGCCAGGAAGAAGAGTTCGCCCTAGAACTGCGCGCCCGTGATCGCGAGCGCAAGCTGATCAAGAAAATCGACAAGACGTTGCAACTGATCGAAGACGAAGAATACGGCTGGTGCGAATCCTGCGGTGTCGAGATCGGTATCCGTCGCCTGGAAGCCCGTCCTACTGCGGACCTCTGCGTAGATTGCAAGACCTTGGCTGAAATCAAGGAAAAACAGGTCGGCAAGTGATCCAGCCGAGCTGAACGAATGGGGCGTGCGAACGCCCCATTTTTGTTTCTGGGATTTACCGATTTTCCAGTAGTATCCGACCCATGACTGCCTCTACCTATATCGGGCGTTTCGCCCCCACGCCCAGCGGCCATTTGCACTTCGGTTCCCTGGTCGCCGCCCTCGCCTCCTACCTCGATGCCCGCGCCAATCACGGCCGCTGGCTGATGCGCATGGAAGACCTCGACCCTCCCCGCGAAGAGCCCGGCGCCCAGGCGGCAATCCTGCATGCCCTGGAGAGCTACGGTTTTGAGTGGGATGGCGAACTGGTCCGACAAAGCGAGCGGCATGACGCCTACGCCAAGGTACTGAACGATATGTTCAACCACGGCCTGGCCTACGCCTGTACCTGTTCACGTAAACAATTGGAGCCCTACGACGGGATTTACCCAGGCCTGTGCCGAAATGCCGGTCACGACCAGCAGGACGCCGCCATCCGCCTGCGTGTTCCCGAGTTGGAGTACCACTTTACTGACCGCGTACAAGGAGAATTCCGACAACACCTGGGCCGTGACGTCGGCGACTTCGTCATCCGTCGCCGCGATGGCCTCTACGCCTATCAACTGGCCGTGGTGCTCGACGATGCCTGGCAAGGGGTTACCGATATCGTGCGCGGCGCCGATCTGCTCGACTCCACGCCACGCCAACTGTACCTGCAGGAGTTGCTGGGCCTGCGCCAGCCGCGCTATCTGCACGTACCGTTGATCGTCCAGCCGGACGGTAACAAGCTGGGCAAATCCTATCGTTCCCCGCCGCTGAATCCCGACCAGGCCACGCCGCTGCTATTGAGAGCCCTGCGCGCCCTTGGCCAGCAGCCTGGCGACGAACTGCTTCATGCCAGCCCACGGGAGTTGCTGGATTGGGGCATTGTGCACTGGGATGCCAGCAGGATCCCACGCACACTGACCCTGGCCGAAGCGCAATTACGCTGAAGGCGCTTGCAGCCTGCCAGCCATCCGTTACCATCGCGTAGGAGCGAGCTTGCTCGCGAAAAACTCCCAGGCAACACGTTTATCCAGGATGTACGCGTTTAGGTTAGCGCCCTTCGCGAGCAAGCTCGCTCCTACAGAAAACCGTTGCATTACCGCACTCTCAATCAAAGGCCAACATGTACATCTATCGATTGGTCCTGCTGCTGGTCGTCGGGATCTACCTGTTTTCCCCCGCCATCATGGATTGGTGGATCGACGCCACGGGCGCCTGGTATCGCCCCTATCTGCTGTGGCTGATCCTGATCGTCGTGACCTTCATCCTGCAGAGCCAAAAAGATGCCGATGAGCTTTAGCCTCACTCAGATGCTGCTGATCAGCGCCGCCTACCTGGCCGCGTTGTTCGGCGTCGCCTGGATCAGTGAGCGCGGAATGATTCCGCGGGCGATCATTCGCCATCCGTTGACCTACACCTTGTCCCTCGGCGTGTACGCCAGCGCCTGGGCGTTCTATGGCACCGTCGGCCTGGCCTATCAATACGGCTACGGCTTTCTCTCCAGCTACCTGGGGGTGTCAGGTGCATTCCTACTGGCACCGGTGCTGCTGTACCCGATCCTGAAAATTACTCGCACCTATCAGTTGTCGTCACTGGCCGACCTGTTCGCCTTCCGCTTCCGCAGCACGTGGGCCGGGGCATTGACCACGGTATTCATGCTGATCGGCGTGCTGCCCTTGCTGGCCCTGCAGATCCAGGCGGTGGCCGACTCCATCAGCATCCTGACCCGCGAGCCGGTGCAACACCGGGTCGCCCTGGCGTTCTGTGCGCTGATCAGCCTGTTTACGATTTTCTTCGGCTCACGCCACATCGCCACCCGCGAGAAACACGAAGGGCTGGTATTTGCGATTGCGTTCGAATCGGTGATCAAGCTGATCGCCATCGGCGGCGTCGGCCTCTACGCGCTCTATGGCGTGTTCGACGGCCCGCAACAGCTGGAGCTGTGGCTGCTGCAAAACCAGACCGCCCTCGCCGCCCTGCACACGCCGCTGCAGGAAGGCCCATGGCGCACGCTGTTGCTGGTGTTCTTCGCCTCGGCGATCGTAATGCCGCACATGTACCACATGACCTTCACCGAGAACCTCAACCCGCGCTCGCTGGTCAGCGCCAGCTGGGGCTTGCCGCTGTTCCTGCTGTTGATGAGCCTTGCGGTGCCGCTGATCCTCTGGGCCGGCCTGAAACTGGGGGCCACCACCAACCCCGAGTATTTCACCCTGGGTATCGGTATCGCCGCCAATAGCCCGGCGTTGGCGCTGCTGGCGTATGTCGGCGGTTTGTCTGCTGCCAGCGGGCTGATTATCGTCACGACGCTGGCTCTATCGGGCATGGCCCTCAATCACCTGGTGCTGCCGCTGTACCAGCCGCCCGCCGAAGGCAATATCTACCGCTGGCTGAAATGGACGCGCCGCGCACTCATCGTCGCGATCATCATGGCCGGCTACGGGTTCTACCTGTTGCTCGGCGCCGGGCAGGACCTGGCCAACCTGGGTATTGTCGCGTTTGTCGCCACCTTGCAGTTCCTGCCGGGAGTGCTGTCGGTGCTGTACTGGCCGACCGCCAATCGCCGTGGGTTTATCGCCGGGCTGCTGGCCGGGATCCTGGTATGGATCGTCACCATGCTGCTGCCGTTGGTCGGCAACCTGCAGGGTTTCTACATTCCGCTGCTGAACATGATCTACGTGCTGGACGACACCAGTTGGCATATGGCGGCGATTGCCTCGCTGGCCGCCAACGTACTGATGTTCACCCTGATCTCGCTGTTCACCAATGCCAGCCCGGAAGAGACCAGCGCCGCCGAGGCGTGCGCGGTGGATAACGTGCGTCGCCCGCAGCGCCGCGAACTGCACGCGGCCTCGCCCCAGGAATTCGCCACGCAACTGGCCAAGCCCCTCGGTGCCAAGGCGGCTCAGAAGGAAGTCGAGCAGGCGCTGCGCGATCTGTACCTGCCCTTTGACGAGCGCCGCCCGTATGCGCTGCGTCGCCTGCGCGACCGCATCGAAGCCAACCTGTCCGGCCTGATGGGCCCCAGCGTGTCCCAGGACATGGTGGAAACCTTCCTGCCCTACAAGGCCGGCGGCGAAAACTACGTCACCGAAGACATCCATTTCATCGAAAGCCGGCTGGAGGATTACCACTCACGCCTCACCGGCCTGGCGGCCGAACTCGACGCCTTGCGCCGTTACCATCGCCAGACCCTGCAGGAACTGCCGATGGGCGTGTGTTCCCTAGCCAAGGATCAAGAGATCCTGATGTGGAACAAGGCCATGGAAGAACTCACCGGCATCGCCGCGCAACGGGTGGTGGGCTCGCGCCTGAATACCCTGGGCGATCCGTGGAAAGAACTGCTCCAGGGCTTTATCAACCTGCCCGACGAGCATTTGCACAAACAGCACCTGGCCCTCGACGGCCAGACCCGCTGGCTCAACCTGCACAAAGCCGCGATCGATGAACCGTTGGCCCCCGGTAACAGCGGCCTGGTTCTGCTGGTCGAAGACCTGACTGAAACCCAGATGCTCGAGGACAAGCTGGTGCACTCCGAGCGCCTGGCCAGCATTGGTCGCTTGGCGGCGGGTGTGGCCCACGAAATCGGCAACCCGATCACCGGTATCGCCTGCCTCGCGCAAAACCTGCGGGAAGAGCGTGAAGAAGACGGCGAAATCATCGAAATCAGCGGGCAAATCCTCGAACAGACCAAGCGCGTCTCGCGCATCGTGCAGTCGCTGATGAGCTTTGCCCATGCCGGCGGCCATCAGAATCTGGATGAGGCCGTATGCCTGGCCGAAGTGGCCCAGGATGCCATTGGGCTGCTCGCCTTGAACCGGCGCAATTTCGAAGTACAGTTCTTCAACTTGTGCGACCCCGACCATTGGGTCGACGGCGACTCACAACGCCTGGCCCAAGTGCTGATCAACCTGCTGTCCAACGCCCGTGACGCAACCCCGGCCGGTGGTGCGGTACGCGTCAAGACCGAGGCTTTCGAACATACCGTCGATCTGATCGTCGAAGATGAAGGCAGCGGTATTCCACAGAACATCATGGACCGATTGTTCGAACCCTTCTTCACCACCAAGGACCCGGGTGAAGGTACCGGTCTGGGCCTTGCACTGGTCTATTCCATCGTTGAAGAGCATTATGGACAAATCACCATCGACAGCCCGGCTGACACCGAAAGCCAACGCGGCACCCGTATTCGGGTGACCTTGCCGCGTCATGTCGAAGCGACGTCCGCTGTGAACTGAGACCGTCGAGAGAATTGAATCAATGCCGCACATTTTGATCGTCGAAGACGAAACCATTATCCGCTCTGCCTTGCGTCGCCTGCTTGAACGTAATCAATACCAGGTCAGCGAAGCCGGCTCGGTGCAGGAAGCACAAGAGCGTTTCAGCATCCCCACGTTCGACCTGATTGTCAGTGACCTGCGCCTGCCCGGCGCACCGGGCACCGAGCTGATCAAGCTTGGCCAGGGCACCCCGGTGCTGATCATGACCAGCTATGCCAGCCTGCGCTCGGCGGTTGATTCCATGAAAATGGGCGCGGTGGACTACATTGCCAAGCCGTTTGACCACGATGAAATGCTCCAGGCCGTGGCCCGCATCCTGCGCGACCGCCAGTCTGCCAACAGCGCGCCTGCCGAACAGCGCCCAGCCGGCAAGGCCACCAACGGCGCCGACAAACCGGGAGTCGACAACAGCAACGGCGAAATCGGCATCATTGGCTCCTGCCCGCCGATGCAGGACCTGTACGGCAAGATCCGTAAGGTCGCGCCCACCGACTCCAATGTATTGATCCAGGGCGAGTCAGGCACCGGTAAAGAACTGGTGGCCCGCGCCCTGCACAACCTGTCCAAACGCGCCAAGGCGCCGATGATTTCGGTGAACTGTGCGGCGATCCCCGAATCCCTGATCGAGTCCGAACTGTTCGGCCACGAGAAAGGCGCGTTTACCGGCGCCAGCGCTGGGCGTGCGGGCCTGGTGGAAGCGGCGGACGGCGGGACGCTGTTTCTTGATGAAATCGGTGAGTTGCCGCTGGAGGCCCAGGCGCGACTGCTGCGTGTGCTGCAGGAAGGTGAGATTCGACGTGTAGGCTCGGTGCAATCGCAGAAGGTTGACGTACGCCTGATCGCGGCCACCCACCGCGACCTCAAGAGCCTGGCCAAGATCGGTCAATTCCGTGAAGACTTGTATTACCGCCTGCACGTGATCGCGCTCAAATTGCCGGCCCTGCGTGAGCGCGGTGCCGACGTGAATGAGATCGCCAACGCATTCCTGCTGCGCCAGAGTGCACGCATCAACCGTACCGACCTGACGTTCGCGCCGGACGCCGAGCAGGCGATTCGGCATTACTCGTGGCCGGGTAACGTGCGGGAACTGGAGAATGCGGTCGAGCGTGCAGTGATCCTGTCGGAAAGCCCGGAAATTTCCGCCGAGCTGCTGGGTATCGACATTGAGCTCAGTGACTTGGAGGATGACGATTTCATTGGCCTGGCCCCGACACAGGGCGGCGCCAGCAATACCAGCCATGAGCCGACGGAAGATTTGTCACTGGAAGACTACTTCCAGCATTTCGTCCTTGAGCATCAGGACCACATGACCGAGACCGAGCTGGCACGCAAGCTGGGCGTGAGCCGCAAGTGCCTGTGGGAACGCCGCCAGCGCCTGGGCATTCCACGGCGCAAGACCGGGGTGGCCAGCGAAAGCTGAGGGTGCGCCTCCACAGGTAACACCCTCAGATGTGAAAAAACTGTTACCGCGGATATTTCGCGTAACAAAAGCCGGGGCTTACGGTAACGAAGCCCCGGCTTTTTTTCGCCCGTCAAAAACCAAAAAACACCTCAACCCCCCGGTTTTGCTGGGCGTCGCAAAAGTTGGCACGCACCCTGCTATATGCTTAGTACAAAAACAATAACAAGCTTTGTACAAGACAATAAAAATAAGACGAATCGACTCACGCATAACAAAAACAACACGGCGGAGGCGCAGCTAACTGATTCTTTTGGAGAGGCGTTGCATTTGGGGCTTGCCCCGCAACCAGGCCGAGAACAACAAAAACTGCCCTAAGGCAGAGCCTGAACTGGTTGGATCGTAGATCAGCAACACAGCGACCAAAGCAATCCGTTTGCTCTTGACTCCCGATTGGGAGGGTCATGAAGGTGAAGCTTCATGGCGAGGGCGATCAACAAAAACAAGAAGCCCGAAATCAATAATAAAAATAGAGCACGCAACTACTTCTGGGGGAGCTTCGGCTCCCCTTGTAGTTTCCGGGATTTGACGATTTAAGGCTTATGGCGCAACGCCGAAGCTTGTTCCTACACCATCCCCTGACTAAATGCTAGAATCCCCGCCCATCATGCGGTCATTCTTCGTTATGGCCGAACATTCCTTCAAACAGTGCATCCCATGCTGAAGAAGTTGTTCCAGTCATTCCGTTCTCCCTTGCGTCGTACGCAACACAAACGCAGCACGCCTGAAGTGCTCAACAGCAGCCAGCATTCGTTGCAGCGCGCTCAATTCAGCCGTTATGCGGTGAATATCGTCGAACGGTTGCAGAACGCCGGTTACCAGGCCTACCTGGTGGGCGGTTGCGTACGCGACATGCTGCTCAATATCACGCCTAAGGATTTCGACGTCGCCACCAGTGCCACGCCTGAGCAAGTGCGTGCCGAGTTTCGCAATGCGCGAATCATCGGTCGCCGCTTCAAGCTGGTGCACATCCACTTTGGTCGCGAAATCATCGAGGTCGCGACCTTCCGTGCCGGCCACCCGCAAAACGATGAAGAGGAAGACACCAATCAGTCCTCCCGCAACGAGAGCGGGCGCATCCTGCGCGACAACGTCTATGGCACCCTGGAAGAAGACGCACAGCGCCGCGACTTCACCATCAATGCCCTCTATTACGACCCGGTCAGCGAACGCATCCTCGATTACGCCAATGGCGTACACGACATCCGCAATAACCTGATCCGCCTGATCGGCGACCCGACGCAGCGCTATCAGGAAGACCCGGTGCGCATGCTGCGGGCCGTGCGCTTCGCCGCCAAGCTCAACTTCGGTATCGAGAAACACACCGCCGCACCGATACGCGAGCTGGCACCGATGCTGCGGGAAATCCCGTCCGCGCGTCTGTTCGAAGAAGTGCTCAAGCTGTTCCTCTCCGGCTACGCCGCCGACACCTTCGAAATGCTGGTCGACTTGCAGTTGTTCGACCCACTGTTCCCGGCCAGCGCCGAAGCACTGGAGTACAACCCGACTTATACCCACACGCTGATCAGCGAAGCCTTGATCAATACCGACCTGCGCATCAAGCAGAACAAACCGGTCACGCCGGCGTTCCTGTTTGCCGCCCTGTTGTGGCCGGCCCTGCCCAAGCGCGTACTGCGTCTGCAGGAACGTGGCATGCCGCCGATCCCGGCCATGCAGGAAGCCGCTCACGAGCTGATCGCCGAACAGTGCCAGCGCATTGCTATCCCGAAACGTTTCACGATGCCGATCCGCGAGATCTGGGACATGCAGGAACGTCTGCCGCGCCGCAGCGGCAAGCGCGCCGACCTGCTGCTGGACAACCCGCGCTTCCGTGCCGGCTACGACTTCCTGCTGCTGCGTGAAAGCGCCGGTGAGCAGACCGACGGCCTGGGCGAATGGTGGACCGACTATCAGGATGCCAATGACAGCCAACGCCGCGACATGATTCGCGACCTCGGCAGCAAGGGTGATGGCGAAGGCGCAGGGCCGAAGAAGCGTCGTCGCAGCGGCACCAAGCGCAAACGCAGTGCTGCCGATGCCTCGGGCGCTGCGGGCGAATAAACGTGGAACGCATCTACATCGGCATGGGCAGCAACCTGGCAGCCCCGGACCAGCAATTGCGCAGCGCTATCCAAGCGCTGGCGCAATTGCCAGACACTTGCGTCGCGGGTGTGTCCGCCTTTTACCAAAGTGACTCCCTGCTCCCGGGCCAGCCGCGCTACACCAACGCAGTTGCCGCCCTGGACAGCCGCCTTGCGCCACTTGACCTGCTGGACGCGCTGCAAGCCATCGAAAACGACCACGGCCGCGAGCGCCTGGAGCGTTGGGGCCCTCGCACCCTTGACCTGGACATTCTGCTGTTTGGCGATCGCCTGATCGACGAACCGCGCCTGAAGGTGCCCCACTATCAGATGCACCTGCGTGCATTTGTGTTGTATCCGCTGGCCGAACTGGCACCTGCCGCATTGCAATTGCCGGATGGCAAGCGCCTCAGCGCCCTGCTTGAAGCCTGCCCGTTTGTCGGCCTGGAACGGCTCCCGGTTGCTGAATCGCGTCAGTAACAGCGGTAACACCGCCATCGTAACAATGCGGTAACACATCCAATTGACTTCCCGTGTCCTCCTCACGACTATAGGCGTCCCGCTGCCGCCAACCCGGCAATGAAGGGCGCAATCCAGGCCTTATAAGCACTGCTCTCAAGACAGTGCGCCTGTATAAACGAAGACTCACGCGCGTTACTCGCTGTTTCCAAGCGCCTGAACGAGGACCCTTTTCATGCCAGACATTACCCTGACCACCTTGCAGAGCCTCAAGCTCAAAGGTGAAAAAATCACCATGCTCACCTGCTATGACGCCACCTTCGCCCACGCCAGTTGCCAGGCCGGGGTTGAAGTGTTGTTGGTAGGCGACTCCCTGGGCATGGTCCTTCAAGGGAATGACAGCACCCTGCCCGTCACCACCGATGAACTGGCCTACCACACCGCCAGCGTCAAGCGCGGGAACGACGGCGCATTCATCATCGCCGACCTGCCGTTCATGGATTACGCCACCGTCGAGCAGACCTTCCTGAACGCCGGCAAACTGATGCGTGCCGGTGCACACATGATCAAGGTAGAGGGCGCCGTATGGCTCGCCGAGTCGATTCGCCTGCTGGCTGAACGCGGCGTGCCGGTCTGTGCACATATGGGCCTGACACCACAGTCCGTGAACATCCTCGGCGGCTACAAGGTGCAAGGCCGCAACGAAGCCCAGGCGCGCCAGATGCGCGCCGATGCCATCGCCCTGGAGCAGGCGGGCGTCGCGATGATCCTGCTCGAATGCGTGCCCAGCGAACTCGCGGCAGAAATCACCCAGGCCGTTAAGGTGCCGGTGATCGGTATTGGCGCGGGCTCGGCCACCGACGGCCAGGTGCTGGTGCTGCACGACATGCTCGGCCTGTCGATTACCGGCCGCGTGCCAAAGTTCGTGAAGAACTTCATGACTGGCCAGGACAGCATCCACGCGGCATTGAGTGCCTACGTCGCCGAAGTCAAAGGCGTGACCTTCCCAGGCGCCGAACACGGATTCTCTGCATGAACACCGTAAAAACCGTACGCGAACTCAGAGCCGCCGTCGCCCACGCCCGCAAGGCCGGCAAACGCATCGGCTTCGTGCCCACCATGGGTAACCTGCACAGCGGACATGCCAGCCTGGTCAGCAAGGCTGTGCAGCAGGCGGACTTTGTCGTGGCGAGTATTTTCGTCAACCCACTGCAATTTGGCGCCGGCGAAGACCTGGACAAGTACCCTCGCACCCTGGCCGCCGATCAGGAAAAGCTCCTGCAGGCCGGCTGCAACCTGCTGTTCGCGCCAACCGTCGAGGAGATGTACCCCGGCGGCATGACCGGCCAGACCCGCGTCAGCGTCCCGCAATTGTCCGAAGGCTTGTGCGGCGCCAGCCGTCCCGGGCATTTCGAAGGCGTGGCGACCGTGGTCAGCAAATTGTTCAACATGGTCCAGCCGGACATGGCTGTATTTGGCCAGAAGGACTACCAGCAACTGGCCGTGATTCGTGCCATGGTCCATGACCTGAACATGCCGATCCAGATTATCGGCGAGCCCACCGTACGCGCCGATGATGGCCTGGCGCTGTCCTCGCGCAACGGTTTTCTCAGCGAAGAACAACGTGCGATCGCGCCGGTGCTGTACCGCAGCCTCAGCCAGATTGCCGCAGCCATCAAAAGCGGTGATCACGACTTCGCCAGGCTGCGTGCCGAACAGGTGCAGCAGATCGAGGCTGCCGGGTTGCGCCTGGATTACCTCGAAGTGCGCCAGGGCCTGCACCTGCGGGCCGCTACGGCGGAGGATCGGGATATTGTGATTCTGGTGGCGGCCTTCCTAGGCACGACCCGCCTTATCGACAACCTGCATCTGACCCTCGACTGACCCCTCTGAACACCCCGCCGATTGCCCTGATCGCTGTGCCGGTATAAAAAAGTACCGGCCACAGCGCAGACAAAGCCAAGACATATCGACACGCTAGGTTTAATGTAATCGCCCTGCGCTATGGTTAGCGCTGTCTGGAACCCAATCCTTGAGATAAGACTGGATGTTCCGGGCTTTGAAGTGTCCTAAAGGCAGTCCCCGTAATAAAAGGAAACCCGCAGCGATGGCGTACTACCGCACCCCTCATGACGTTACCGCTCTGCCCGCCTGGCAAGCGCTCAACCAACATCGCCAAGCCATGCAGGATTTCAGCATGCGCGAAGCGTTCAATGCCGATCCCCAGCGCTTTTCCCAGTTCACCTTGAGCAGCTGCGGACTTTTCCTCGATTACTCGAAAAACCTGATCACCGGCGAGACCCGCGACCTGCTGGTGGGCCTTGCCAACGAAGTGGGTCTTAAAGACGCAATCAACTCGCTGTATGCGGGCGAGCCGGTCAACTCCTCCGAAGGCCGGCCTGCCCTGCACACCGCCCTGCGTCGCCCGGTGGGCGACAAGCTGTCGGTCAATGGCGTGAACATCATGCCGGACGTGCACAAGGTGCTGAACCAGATCACCGACCTGGTCGGCCGCATCCACGACGGCCTGTGGCGTGGCTACACCGAGAAGCCGATCACCGATGTGGTGAATATCGGCATCGGCGGCTCGTTCCTCGGCCCGGAGCTGGTCTCTGAAGCGCTGTTGTCCTACGCCCACAAAGGCGTGCGCTGCCACTACCTGGCGAACATCGATGGCAGCGAATTCCATGAGCTGACCATGAAGCTGCGCGCCGAGACCACGCTGTTTATCGTCTCGTCGAAATCCTTCAACACCCTGGAAACCCTGAAAAACGCCCAGGCTGCCCGCGCCTGGTACCTGGCCCAGGGTGGCTCGGAAGCCGAGCTGTACCGCCACTTTATCGCCGTGTCGAGCAACAACGCGGCCGCCGTGGCCTTCGGTATCCGCGAAGAAAACATCTTCCCGATGTGGGACTGGGTGGGCGGCCGTTATTCGTTGTGGTCGGCCATCGGCCTGCCAATCGCCCTGGCCATCGGCATGTCCAACTTCAAGGAACTGCTGTCCGGTGCCTACACCATGGACCAGCATTTCCAGAACGCGCCGTTCGAACAGAACATGCCGGTGCTGCTGGGCCTGCTGGGCGTTTGGTACGGCAACTTCTGGGGTGCGCAGAGCCATGCGATCCTGCCGTACGACCACTACCTGCGTAACATCACCAAGCACTTGCAACAGCTGGACATGGAATCCAACGGCAAGAGCGTGCGCCAGGACGGCAAACCGGTGTCCACCGACACCGGCCCGGTGATCTGGGGTGGCGTCGGCTGCAACGGCCAACATGCTTATCACCAGTTGCTGCACCAAGGCACCCAACTGATCCCGGCCGACTTCATCGTGCCGATCGTCAGCTTCAACCCGGTGTCCGACCACCATCAGTGGCTGTACGCCAACTGCCTGTCCCAAAGCCAGGCACTGATGCTCGGCAAGACCCGCAGCGAAGCCGAAGCCGAGCTGCGCGACAAGGGCATCCCGGAAGACGACGTGCAGAAGCTGGCACCGCACAAGGTGATCCCGGGCAACCGTCCGAGCAACACGCTCGTGGTTGAACGCATCAGCCCGCGTCGCCTGGGCGCCCTGGTTGCGATGTATGAACATAAAGTGTTCGTGCAAAGCGTGATCTGGGGCATCAACGCCTTCGACCAATGGGGCGTGGAGCTGGGCAAGGAGCTGGGCAAGGGCGTATACAATCGCCTCACCGGCGCCGAAGAAACCTTGGCCGAAGACGCTTCGACCCAGGGGCTTATCAACTACTTCCGCGGCCGTCACCGCGGCTGATGCAGGCACCGCAAGGCCAACGTCCGTTTGGACGTTGGCCTTGAACCCTCTCCATACAGGGTGCATCTTTATAACTTGTCGCAAAAACAAGAATAAGGATCGCTCATGTTCGATATCAGCACGTTTCCCACCGCCGATGCCGTCCGCCGGGCTGCGCAACTCAGTCAAGAGGACTACCAGCGCCTCTATCGCCAATCCATCGAACAGCCGGACACGTTCTGGGCCGAGCAGGCCAAGGGCTTTCTCGACTGGATAACACCGTGGCACACCGTCCAGCAGTCAGACATCCAGACCGGTGCCGCCCAATGGTTTGCCGGTGGCCAGTTGAACGTCAGCTACAACTGCATCGACCGTCACCTGGCGCAACGCGCCGATCAGCCGGCCTTCATCTGGGAAGGTGACGATCCTGCAAAATCTTCCAAAATCACCTACCGCCAACTGCACCAAAACGTCTGCCGCCTGGCCAATGTGCTGAAAAGCCGTGGCGTGAAAAAGGGCGACCGGGTGTGTATCTACATGCCGATGATCCCGGAAGCGGCCTACGCCATGCTGGCCTGCACGCGGATTGGCGCGGTGCACTCGGTGGTATTTGGCGGGTTCTCACCGGACGCCCTGCGCGACCGCATTCTGGACGCCGACTGCCGCACCGTGATCACAGCCGATGAAGGCGTGCGCGGTGGTAAGCCGGTGGCGTTGAAACAGAACGTCGACAAGGCCCTGGCCAGCTGCCCCGACGTCAGCACGGTGCTGGTGGTACAACGCACCGGCGCACCGGTGAGCTGGAGCGAAGGCCGCGACCTCAAGTATCAACAGGCCCTGGATGCAGCGAGCGACGATTGCCCTCCCGAACCGATGGACGCCGAAGCCCCGCTGTTTATCCTCTACACCTCCGGCAGCACCGGCAAGCCCAAGGGTGTGCTGCACACCACGGGCGGCTACCTGCTCCAGGCGGCAATGACCTTCAAGTACGTACTCGATTACCGCGACGGTGAGGTGTTCTGGTGCACCGCCGACGTGGGTTGGGTCACCGGCCATAGTTACATCGTGTACGGGCCGCTGGCCAATGGCGCGACCTCGCTGATGTTCGAAGGTGTGCCGAGCTACCCGGACAGTTCGCGCTTCTGGCAGGTCATCGATAAACACCAGGTGAATATCTTCTACACCGCTCCCACCGCCTTGCGCGCGTTGATGCGCGAGGGTCACGCCCCGCTGGAGACGACCTCCCGCGCCAGCCTGCGTCTGCTGGGCAGCGTGGGCGAACCGATCAACCCGGAAGCCTGGGACTGGTACTTCAACGCGGTGGGCGAACAGCGTTGCCCTATTGTCGATACCTGGTGGCAGACCGAGACCGGCGGCATCATGCTCAGCCCGCTGGTCAGCGCCCAGCGCATCAAACCAGGTTGCGCCACCCAGCCGATGTTTGGCGTGCAGCCCGTGCTGCTGGATGAACAAGGCAAGGTCATCAGCGGTGCCGGCAGCGGCGTACTGGCGATCAAGGCCAGTTGGCCGGGGCAGATTCGCAGCGTCTACGGCGACCCGCAGCGCATGGTCGACACCTATTTCAAACCCTACCCCGGTTACTATTTCACCGGTGACGGCGCGCGCCGCGATGAGGACGGCGACTACTGGATCACCGGGCGTATCGACGATGTGATCAACGTGTCCGGCCACCGTATCGGCACCGCCGAGGTAGAAAGTGCGTTGGTACTGCATGACCAGGTGGCCGAGGCTGCCGTGGTGGGCTACCCCCACGACGTCAAGGGCCAGGGCATCTACGCCTTTGTCACCCCCATGAATGGCGTCGAATCCAGCGAGGCGCTGAAAAAACACCTGCTGGAACTGGTCAGCAAGGAAATCGGCAGCTTTGCCAAGCCGGAACTGATCCAATGGGCACCGGCCTTGCCGAAAACCCGATCCGGCAAGATCATGCGCCGGATTTTGCGCAAGATCGCCTGCAACGAACTGGACAGCCTGGGTGATACCTCGACCCTGGCCGACCCCAGCGTCGTCGACGGCCTGATCGACAAACGCCTGAACCGCTAGGAAACCCGAGTCGCCATGGAATTTATCCGCAGCCGTATCGAAACCCAGTTGATGAGCCTCACTGGCTTGTCACTGGGCCAACTGGACCTGGAAAACCCCAAGGGCGATCCGGGCCTGTTCGGGCCGGACTCGGTCAGTTGGCAAGTCCATGGTGACTTCAGCAGCATGCTCATCGGCGGCATCAGCGCCTTGATGCTGCAAGCCTTGCACCCATTGGCCCTGGCCGGCGTGTGGGACCATTCGAATTTTCGCCAGGACATGCTTGGGCGCCTGCGCCGTACCTCGCAGTTTATTTCCGGTACCACGTTCGGCGCGCGCAAAGACGCCGACTGGCTGATCGAAAAAGTGCGCACCATTCACCTGCAGGTGGTGGGTCATGCCCCGGACGGGAGGCCTTACGCGGCCAGCGATCCAGCGCTGCTGACCTGGGTGCATGTGGCGGAGGTGAGCAACTTTCTTGCTGCCCACTTGCGCTATCGCAACCCGCACCTCTGCGGCCGTGATCAGGACCGTTACTACAGCGAGATCGCCGTCGTCGCAGAACGGCTGGGCGCGCAGGATGTGCCGCATTCACGCCAGGAAATTTCCGATTACCTTGAGAATATCCGTCCGCAATTGCTGTGCGACGAGCGCAGCCGCGAAGTGCTGCGCCTGTTGCTGAACGCGCCCTCCCCCAGCCTGTTGGCCAAGCCTTTTGGTGCCTTGATGATGCAAGCCGGGATCGACCTGCTGCCGGACTGGGCCAGCACCCTGCTCGATCAGCACCAGGGCCCGCTGCAACGCCGGATGATCCGCGCCGGGGTCAAGCGCAGCGCGCCGTTGTTGCGCTGGGCGATGCGCAATGGTTCGGTGCAGCGTGCACACCGGCGGATGGGGTTGATGTAGGCAACGCGCCATAGCTGCTAAACTCCGCGCCCTCATTACCCCCATTTACCTAAGCAAGGCGCGCTCCATGTCTCCCTTGAATCAGGCGCTGCGCGCCGCCCTCGATCATCGCCAGGATCTGATCAGCGAACTGCACGCCCAGGGCACCGATTGCTATCGGCTGTTCCATGGCAGCCAGGAAGGCGCCGGCGGCCTGACCATCGACCGCTACGGCCCGCAGTTACTGGTGCAAAGCTTCCATCAGTCGCTGGAAACCACCGACCTGCTGGAGCTGCACCAACTGGTCAACCAGCACATGGGCCTGGAGTTGCTGCTGGTCTACAACGACCGCTCCCGCGGCAACTCGCGGGTCGATCGCGAAGATTCGGTATACCGCGCCGAACCTGCCGCGCTGGAAGACCTGGTCGGCCACGAATGGGGCCTCAATTACCGTGTCCGTGGGCGCCACGCCGGCCAGGACCCACTGCTGTTCCTCGACCTGCGCAATACCCGCGGCTGGGTCAAGGGCCACAGCGCCGGCAAAAGCGTACTGAACCTGTTTGCCTACACCTGTGGGGTGGGCCTGAGCGCCGCTGCCGGGGGTGCGCGCGAGGTATGCAACCTGGACTTCGCCGAGGGCAACCTGGCGGTGGGGCGTGAAAACGGCCAGCTCAATCCACAGCTTCCTACCATGGAGTTCGTGCAATCGGACTACTTCCCGGCGATTCGCCAACTGGCCGGGCTGCCGATCACCCAGCGTCGCGGGCAAAAACTGCCGAGCTATCCGCGCCTGGAGCAGCGTCAATATGACCTGGTGTTGCTCGACCCGCCGGCCTGGGCCAAGAGTGCCTTCGGTACCGTTGACCTGTTGCGTGACTACCAGAGCCTGCTCAAGCCGGCACTGCTCGCTACAGCCGACAATGGCGTGCTGATCTGCTGTAACAACCTGGCAAAAGTCAGCATGGAGGATTGGCGTGAACAGGTGCTGCGTTGTGCGCAAAAGGCTGGGCGTCCGGTGCGGGACTGGAAAATCATGACGCCCGGCGGGGACTTTCCCTCACAAGATCAACAGCCACCGCTGAAGACTCTGATACTTCAACTGTAAGCAGCATCCTAAAGGCCCGGTTCTTCGGAACCGAAAACCCGTGCCATACTCCAAGGCACTCCTGTTTGACATAGATGGCGCCGCCCCATGCCCAAAGGATTGATTCGCGCCGCTGGCGCCTTGTTGACTGCCCTCGCGTTGTACAGCTTGCTGGGCTTTCTGATTTTGCCTGGCATCGCCCTTCGCATTGCCAACCAACAGTTGGCCAATTACGCCACAGTGCCGGCACGCATCGAACGGATCGAACTTAACCCGTTCAGCCTGGAAGTAACGGTATGGGGCTTGAAGATCGGCGAGCCCGGTAAGGAACAGGTAGGTTTCGAACGGCTTTACGCCAACCTGCAGACCGATAGCCTGTGGACCCGCGCCCTGCACCTGGCGGATGTGCAACTGGACAAGCCCAGGACCGAGTTGTTGTTCGACAAGTCAGGCCAGCTGAATCTGGCGCAGTTGTTCAAGCTGCCACCGAGCGAGCCGACCCCGGCAGACCCTGACGCCAAGCCGTTCCCGCTGCGTGTCGACAGCATCAAGCTGGCTGGCGGTTATTTGCATTTCCAAGACCTGCGTCCCAGCGAACCCATCGAATTCCTCTACGACACCCTCGACTTCGAACTGAAGAATCTCAGCACCCTGCCGGAAGACAATGCGGACATGACCTTGGTCGCCGCCGGCCCTGAAGGCGGGCAGATCGACTGGAAAGGCAACTTCAGCCTGGTGCCGATCACGTCCGAAGGTACGCTCAAAGTCACCGGCGGCAAGATGAAAGCCTGGTGGCCTTATGTGCGTGACGCCTTACCCCTGGTACTTGAAGACGGCGTGCTCAACTTCAGTACCGAATACAGGTTCAGCCTGGCCAAAGAGACCGAGCTGAACCTGACCAACACCGCCGCCAGCATCGCGCCGTTCGCGATCAAGGCCCCGGATGGCCGGCCGTTGGTGCGCCTGGAGCGTTTGGACGTCAGCGAGACCACGGTGGACCTGGCCAAACAGCAGGTGGTGGTGGGCAAGATTCGCAGCAATAAACTCGAGACCTGGGCGGCTCGTGAAGCGGATGGGCAACTGGACTGGCAAAAACTGTTCGCCGGCCAGCCGAACAAACCGGCCAAGGCGCCGGAGCCTGCGACTGCACCCGCCACGGCCGACTCGCCAAAGCCTGCGCCCGTCGCCCCAAGCAAGCCCTGGCAAGTGCTGCTCAAGGATGTACAGCTGCGCAACTACCAAGTGCACTTGGCCGACCGTCAGGCCAAACCTGCGGTGGCACTGGAGCTCGGCCCGTTGAACGTCGACGTGCAGAACTTCGACAGCCTCAACCAGAGCCCCTTTACCCTGAAGGTCGACACCGGCCTGGGCAAGCAGGGCAAGATCCAGGCAACCGGCACGGTTAACCTCAACCCGGTCAGCGCCAAGTTGAAGGTCAATACCAAGGACATCGACCTGCGGGTCGCCCAGTCCTATATCAGCCCGTTTATCCGCCTGGAACTGCGCAGTGGCATGCTTGGCAGCGACCTCGACGTGAACCTGAAAAGCACCGATCCCCTGGCGCTGCAGATCACCGGCCGAGCGCAGGTTGACCAGTTGCATACCCTCGACACCCTCAAGACCCGCGACTTCCTCAAGTGGCAGCGCCTGGTGCTCGAAGGCGTGAACTACCAACACGGCGACAGCCTGTCGATCGACAAGGTCAACCTGCTGCAGCCCTATGCGCGGTTCATGATCAACGATGACCGCACCACCAACGTCGACGACTTGCTGATCCCGCAGCCGGCCGACAGTGGCGCCAAATCGTCAGCCAAACCTGCCGCGAGCAAAGACAAGCCGCTGGGTATCCATATCGGGCAGATTGCGATCAACGACGGTTCGGCCAACTTCGCCGACTTCAGCCTCACCCCCAATTTCGCCACTGCGATCCAACAGCTCAATGGGCAGATCGGCACCATCGACAGTCGCCAGGCCAAGCCGGCGAGCGTTGACATCAAGGGCAAGGTCGACCGTTATGCACCGGTGACCATCAAAGGCAGCGTGAACCCGTTTGACCCGATGGCGGCGCTGGACATCGCCACCAGCTTCAAACGTGTCGAGCTGACCACCCTGACGCCTTACTCGGGCAAGTTCGCCGGTTTCCGCATCCGCAAGGGCCGCCTCAACCTTGACCTGCATTACGTGATCACCAAGGGCCAGTTGAAGGCTGAGAACAAAGTGGTGGTCGAGCAATTGCAGCTGGGCGAAAAAGTCGACAGCGCCGATGCCGTGGACTTGCCGATTCGTCTGGCAATCGCCTTGCTCAAGGACAGCGACGGCAAGATCTCCATCGAACTGCCCGTATCCGGTGACCTGAATAACCCGCAATTCAGCGTGATGCCCATTGTGTGGCAAACCCTGCGCAATCTGGTGGTGCGAGCGGCCACTGCGCCGTTCAAGTTTATTGGCGGATTGGTCACCGGAGGCGGAGCGGAGGACTTGGGTAGCGTGTCGTTCGCGGCAGGCTCCAGCGAGTTGAACAAAGACGCCGAAGGCGCTCTCAACACCTTGGCCAAAGCCTTGAAAGAACGCCCTGCCCTACGCCTGGAAATCGAAGGCACGGCCGCAGCCAGCAGCGACGGCCCATTCCTGGCGGCCCAGCGGCTGGAGCGGGAATACCAATACAACTACTACAAAATGCTGCAGCGCCGTGGCGAGAAAGTCCCGGCCCAGGCGTCCTTGCTGGAAGTCCCTGAGGGCGAAAAAGCCCCCTTGCTCGAAGGTATTTACCGCACCCGCTTGAAACAGCAGCCTCCGGCAGAATGGAAGGACCTGAGCAGCAGTGACCGCACCGCCAAGTTGAAAGAGGGCGTGATCAAGTTCTGGAGTGGCAGTGACGTGCTGCTGCGCCAGTTGGGCCAGGACCGTGCAAGCACGATCAAGGACTACCTGGTGGATAAAGCCCAGCTGGAGGACGACCGGGTCTACTTCATTGACGCGCAACTGGGCCAGGCAGAGAAAGACGGTCGAGTGATAACGCCGATGCACCTGGATGCCGAGTAGGCGTCCACGGCAAGCCGCTACCGCATTACTTTCCCGCCCCAATAGAACAGGCCCCGACACAGAAGTGCCGAGGCCTGTAATGACCACATCCGTGTGGTCGGTCGCATGAAACTTAGAGGTGCATTGAGTGGATATCTAACTCACGCGCCGCCGCCGCTAGTTCAGACGAGTGCTTGAGCGTTACTCTGCTTTCAGGCCATCGGCCGATACAGCTTTAACGCCTTTGATTTTCTTAGTGATGTTCACCGCGGTCGTTTTCTGTGCCTCGGTCACAGCGACCGAAGAGGACAGGGAAACTACACCCTTGTTGGTTTCGACTTTAATGTCGGTGCCAGGAATGCCTTTCTCGGTGACCAGGTCAGCTTTGACTTTGGTGGTGATCCAAGTATCGGAGGTTGCGCCTTTGGCGTCAGCCGCTGCACCTTTGGTTTTGTCGATGTTGTCTGCCTTGGTAGCGCCGCCAGCCAACAGGCCGTCAGCCGAAACTGCGGTAACACCTTTGATTTTCTTGGTGATCGCTACGGCAGTTTCTTTCTGCGCGTCCGAAATGGCTACGGTCGAAGACAGGGAAACCACACCTTTGTTGGTCTCAACCTTGATGTCCGAACCAGGAATGCCTTTTTCGGTCAGCAGATCGGATTTAACTTTGGTGGTGATCCAAGTATCCGAAACGCTTTCTTTTGCCTTGGTGGCTTCACCGGCCGCCAGGGTCATTGGAGCTTGGGAAGTCTGGGCAAAGGCCACGTTAGCACCCATGGCCAGGGTCAGAGCGGTAGCAGTAGCGAGAGCGAACTTCTTCATACGAGTAACTCCTGTTTTATTAAAAGTCTGCAGTGTGTGAACCTTGATGCTGCAGCGTTAACAGGGTTATTGCAGGCAGTGTGCCAAGTCTCTAGCGCAGATTAAATCCTTAAAAATCATATAGTTATCAAAATAGCCGAATTTCGGAATCGTGCAACTTGCATGAACCTGATCGTGCCTGCGTGCAAGTTGCGGCTTTTGCGATTTACTAAGCGTCTGATTTTTCGGCATTTTCCTTCAGGCGTAAAAAAAGGACTCCGAAGAGTCCTTTTTTTCAGCGGGAGCCTGGGGTAATTAAACGCCCGAAGCCTTGGCTGCTGCTACGTCCTTGATGGACAGCTTGATACGGCCGCGGTTGTCCACGTCCAGTACCAGCACTTCCACTTCCTGGCCTTCTTTCAGAATGTCGGTGACTTTCTCAACGCGAGCGTCGCTCAGCATGGAGATGTGAACCAGACCGTCTTTGCCTGGCAGGATGTTGACGAATGCGCCGAAGTCGACGATGCGCTCAACTTTACCGACGTAGATCTTGCCGATCTCGGCTTCAGCGGTGATGCCCAGGACGCGTTGACGCGCAGCTTCTGCAGCTTCCTTGGTTTCGCCGAAGATCTTGATCGAGCCGTCGTCTTCGATGTCGATCGAAGCCTTGGTCTCTTCACAGATCGCACGAATGGTCGCGCCGCCTTTACCGATAACATCACGGATTTTGTCGGTGTCGATTTTCATCGCGATCATGGTCGGAGCATTTTCCGACAGTTCGGTACGGGACTGACCAATGATCTGGTTCATCTGACCGAGGATGTTCAGGCGCGCTTCCAGGGCTTGGCCCAGGGCGATTTCCATGATCTCTTCGGTGATGCCCTTGATCTTGATGTCCATCTGCAGCGCGGTAACACCTTTGGCGGTACCGGCTACTTTGAAGTCCATGTCGCCCAAGTGGTCTTCGTCGCCCAGGATGTCGGTCAGGATGGCGAACTTCTCGCCTTCCTTAACCAGGCCCATGGCGATACCGGCAACCGGCGCCTTCATCGGCACACCCGCGTCCATCAGCGCCAGGGAAGCACCGCAGACCGAAGCCATGGAGCTGGAGCCGTTGGACTCGGTGATTTCCGACACCACACGGATGGTGTACGGGAACACGTCAGCAGCAGGCAGCATGGCCTGGACCGAACGACGGGCCAGACGGCCGTGACCGATTTCGCGACGACCAGCACCGCCCATGCGACCACACTCGCCCACCGAGAACGGCGGGAAGTTGTAGTGCAGCATGAACGGGTCTTTTTTCTCGCCTTCCAGGGTGTCCAGCAGCTGTGCGTCACGGGCAGTACCCAGGGTCGCAACGACCAGTGCCTGGGTTTCACCACGGGTGAACAGTGCAGAACCGTGAGTCTTCGGCAGAACACCGACTTCGATGTTCAGCGGACGAACGGTGCGTGTGTCGCGGCCATCGATACGAGGCTTGCCGTTAACGATGTTTTCGCGAACGGTGCGGTATTCGATTTCACCGAAGGCTGCTTTGACTTCGCTGGAAGAAGGCTGGCCTTCTTCGCCGGACAGCTTGGCAACAACCTGGTCCTTCAGCTCACCCAGGCGAGCGTAACGGTCGGCCTTGACGGTGATGGTGTAGGCATCGGAGATCGCAGTGCCGAACTCGGAGCGGATAGCGCCCAGCAGTTCGGTGGCTTCGGCTTGCGGAGCCCAGGCCCAGGTCGGCTTGGCAGCTTCGGCAGCCAGTTCTTTAACAGCGTTGATCACAACCTGGAACTCGTCGTGAGCAAACAGTACTGCACCCAGCATCTGGTCTTCGGTCAGCTCTTTGGCTTCCGATTCAACCATCAATACGGCTTCCGACGTACCGGCAACGACCATGTCCAGGCTCGATGCTTTCAGTTGCTCGTAAGTCGGGTTCAGCAGGTAACCGGTGCTTTCGTGGAAAGCAACGCGGGCTGCGCCGATCGGGCCATCGAAAGGAATACCGGAGATGGCCAGGGCAGCCGAAGTACCGATCATCGCAGCGACGTCAGGATCGGTTTTCTTGCTGGTGGAAACGACGGTGCAGACAACCTGCACTTCGTTCATGAAGCCTTCTGGGAACAGCGGACGGATCGGACGGTCGATCAGTCGGGAAGTCAGGGTTTCTTTCTCGGAAGGACGGCCTTCGCGCTTGAAGAAACCGCCAGGGATCTTACCGGCAGCGTAAGTCTTTTCCTGGTAGTGAACGGAAAGAGGGAAGAAGCCTTTGCTTGGGTCGGCGTGCTTGGCGCCAACAACGGTCACCAATACGGTAACGTCGTCATCAACGGTAACCAGCACTGCGCCGGAGGCTTGACGGGCGATACGGCCTGTCTCGAGGGTAACGGTCGACTGACCGAACTGGAATTTTTTGATAACCGGGTTCACGGTGTCCTACCTTCTTTGTGGCTCTTGGGGAACTTGTCTTCTTGCGAAATTCTTGGGCAATGTCGGGAATCGGCCCAACCCTTGTCCAGGGGTAAAACGTGTATCCAGATAAAACTTGAGGCTGGGAGCCTACCATGGGCCAGCGGGAATCCCACTGACACACGGCAGACAACCAACCTCTAGCGCAATCGCTGATTAGCGACGCAGACCCAGGCGACCGATCAGAGCCTGATAACGACCCAGATCCTTGCCTTTCAGGTAGTCCAGCAGCTTACGGCGCTGGTTTACCATGCGGATCAGACCACGACGGGAGTGGTGATCTTTACCGTTGGCCTTGAAGTGACCTTGCAGCTTGTTGATGTTGTGGGTCAGCAGTGCAACTTGCACTTCTGGCGAACCAGTGTCACCAACAGCTTGCTGGTAGTCAGCTACGATTTGTGCTTTTTCTTGAACGTCGAGAGCCATGAGGCAATCCTTTTTTCAGGAAACCACCCAAAGGGCAGTTTCAACAGGCCAGGGACAAATCCCTGTATCTAAAAATGAGTGTTGACCGTGCCTGTTAACAGCCACACTCGTTCGGTCATTCTGACCGAATCAGTCGACGTGGCGCGATGCGCCCGTCTTCGCTCACTTCACCGATACCGATAAAGCGACCGTTATGATCCTGTACCCGCACCATGCCGAACTTCGGGGCATCCGGGGCGCGTACCGGCTGGCCGTTAAGCCAGTAGAACGCGCTGTGTTCCGAAAAGTGCAGCAATGGCCAATCCAGCAAACCGCTGTCCGATGGCATCAGGAAGCGATCAACTGCTTCGTTGCCGCCCTCGGCATGCACGGCTTCCAACTCTTCCAGCGTGACCGTCTGGGCCAGGGTGAAAGGGCCAGCCTGGGTGCGTCGCAGTTCAGCTACATACGCGCCGCAACCGAGCTGTTCACCAATATCTTCCACCAGGGTACGGATATAAGTGCCTTTGCTGCAGTCTACGGCCAAGCGTGCGGTGTCACCTTCACAGGCGAGCAATTCCAAGCGCGCAATAGTAACAGAACGCGGTTCGCGCTCCACTACTTCGCCCGCACGTGCCAGCTTGTAAAGAGGCTGCCCGTCACGCTTGAGAGCCGAGTACATCGGCGGTATCTGACTGATTTGCCCACGAAAAGCAGGTAAAGCAGCTTCGATATCAGCACGACCAACGGTCACGTCGCGAACCTGCAAAACATCACCTTCGGCATCTGCCGTGGTGGTGGTCTTGCCCAGTTGCATCAGGGTTTCGTAACCCTTGTCCGAGTCGAGCAGGTATTGCGAGAACTTGGTGGCCTCGCCAAAGCACAACGGCAGTACGCCAGTAGCCAAGGGATCAAGGCTGCCGGTGTGTCCGGCCTTCTCGGCATTGAGCAACCAGCGGACCTTCTGCAACGCGGCATTGGAGGTAAAGCCAATGGGTTTGTCGAGCAGGATGATGCCGCTGACGTTGCGACGGATACGTTTGACCTGAGCCACCGCTTACTCCTTGGCGTCTTCAGGTGTGGACGGATGCTGATTGTCTTCAGCCACGGCGCGCTCGATCAGGGCCGACAGGTGCGCACCACGCACGACGCTTTCGTCGTAGTGGAAGTGCAACTGGGGCACGCTGCGCAGCTTCATTTCACGGGCCAACTGCATGCGCAGGAAACCTGCCGCCGAGTTGAGCACCTTGATGCTTTGCGCGATTTCTTCGCTGTTGTCCTGCCCCATCACGGTGATGAAGATCTTAGCGTGACCCACGTCACGGCTCACTTCAACAGCGGTGATGGTGACCAGGCCAACACGCGGGTCTTTGACTTCGCGACGGATCAGTTGGGCCAGCTCACGCTGCATCTGATCGCCGATACGCTGGGTACGGCTGTATTCTTTTGCCATGTCTTGTTACCTGTTACTGCCACACGGTGAAACCCATGGGGTCTGAAAGCGGCAAACGCCCGGCCTGACAAAAGCCAGACCGGGCGTTGCGTTTAGAGTCCGCACGCTGCGCGGGGCATTTGCATGCCCACACGCGGCGTGGCTCCTGAAGTGCGCGAGTTAGAGGCTGCGAGCAACCTGAACCTTCTCGTAGACTTCGATCTTGTCGCCAGCCTTGACGTCGTTGTAGCTCTTGACGCCAATACCGCATTCCATGCCGGCACGCACTTCGGAAGCGTCATCCTTGAAGCGGCGCAGGGATTCCAGCTCGCCTTCGAAGATAACGATGTCTTCACGCAGTACACGAATTGGACGGTTACGGTACACGGTACCTTCGATAACCATGCAACCGGCGATCGCACCGAATTTCGGCGAGCGGAACACGTCACGAACCTCGGCGACACCCAGGATGTTCTCCCGGACGTCACTGCCAAGCATGCCGGTGAGGGCCTTCTTGACGTCTTCGATGATGTCGTAGATGACGTTGTAGTAACGCATGTCCAGGCCTTCCTGCTCGACGATCTTGCGAGCGCCAGCATCGGCACGCACGTTGAAGCCGAACAGTACAGCGTTGGAAGCCAGTGCCAGGTTGGCGTCGGACTCGGTAATACCACCGACACCGCCACCCACAACACGCACTTGCACTTCGTCGTTACCCAGGCCGTTCAAGGCGCCGTTCAACGCTTCGAGGGAACCACGGACGTCAGATTTGAGGACGATATTAAGCGTCTTCTTCTCTGCCTGGCCCATGTTCTCGAAGATGTTTTCCAGCTTGCCGGCGTGAGCACGGGCCAGCTTGACTTCGCGGAACTTGCCTTGACGGAACAGAGCCACTTCACGGGCTTTCTTCTCGTCCGACAGCACGCTCATCTCGTCGCCAGCGTCCGGGGTACCGTCCAGGCCGAGGATCTCGACAGGGATGGATGGACCCGCTTCCTTGATGGGCTTGCCGTTCTCGTCGAGCATGGCACGTACACGGCCATAGTTCGAACCGACCAGCACCATGTCGCCTTGGCGCAGGGTACCGTCTTGAACCAGAACGGTAGCAACCGGGCCACGACCCTTGTCGAGACGCGATTCAACCACAACACCACGACCCGGGGCCGATGGCGTTGCTTTGAGTTCCAGGACTTCGGCTTGCAGCAGGACCGCTTCGAGCAGTTCGTCTACGCCAGTACCGACTTTCGCCGAAACCGAAACGAACGGCGTATCACCGCCCCACTCCTCGGAAGTCACACCGTGAACCGACAGTTCGCTACGGATGCGATCGAGATCGGCGCCCGGCTTGTCGATTTTGTTCACGGCAACAACCAGTGGAACACCAGCGGCCTTGGCGTGCTGGACAGCTTCAATGGTCTGCGGCATTACGCCGTCGTCCGCTGCAACTACCAGGATCACGATGTCGGTCGCCTTGGCACCACGGGCACGCATTGCGGTAAACGCGGCGTGACCTGGGGTGTCAAGGAAGGTGACCATGCCGCGCTCGGTTTCAACGTGGTATGCACCGATGTGCTGGGTGATACCACCGGCTTCGCCGGCAGCTACCTTGGCACGACGGATGTAGTCGAGCAGCGAGGTCTTACCGTGGTCAACGTGGCCCATTACGGTCACGACTGGTGCACGGGAGAAGGTCTCGCCTTCAAACTTCAGGGACTCGGCCAGGGAGTCTTCCAGGGCGGTGTCGCTGACCAGGGTCACTTTGTGGCCCAGTTCTTCGGCTACCAGTTGAGCAGTTTCCTGATCAAGCACCTGGTTGATGGTCGCTGGAGTACCCAGTTTGAACATGAACTTGATGATTTCAGCAGCCTTGACCGACATCTGATTGGCCAGATCGCCAACCGTGATGGTCTCGCCGATCTGCACATCACGCACGACAGGGCCGGTTGGGCTCTGGAAACCGTGGGCGTTGCGTTTCTTCAGCTTGGCCTTGCCGCGACCACCACGACGGAAGCCATCGCTTTCTTCGTCGGTAGTGCGTGGCGCAACGCGCGGAGCAGGCGCTTTCTCTTTGACCGAGGCACGATGCGGAGCGTTTTTACGCTCGCCATCGCCACCACCACTGCGACGATTGTTATCGTCGGCACGTGGTTTGTCCGGACGACGAGGTTCGTCGCGCTTGCGAGCGTCAGCAGCAGGTGCTGGAGCAGCGGCAACCGGAGCGGCCTCACGCACAGTTTCAACAGGCGCGCTAGGTGCAGCGACTGCATCAGTAGCGGATTGCGCAGCAGCAGGCTGGCTACGCGCTTCTTCTTCGGCGCGACGCTTGGCTTCTTCTTCAGCCTTCTGGCGTGCAGCATTTTCTACTGCGCGACGTTCGTCCATCTCGCGTTTGCGCTCGGCTTCGATTTCTTCCGGGCTGCGCTGTACGAAGACTTTCTTCTTACGCACTTCAACGCTGATGCTCTTGCTACCAGCCACCCGCAGGGTGCTGGTTGTTTTGCGCTGCAATGTAATCTTGCGCGGTTCTTCCACTTTCGCCTTGTGGCTGCTTTTCAAGTGAGTCAGCAACGATTGCTTCTCACTGTCGCTCACATGTTCCTCGGCGGCGGTGTGCGGCAGACCTGCCTCACGCATCTGCTGCAACAGGCGCTCTACCGGTGTTTTGACCTCATCGGCCAGTTGTTTCACCGTGACTTGCGTCATGCACTTCTCTCCTCAGGCCGCGCCTAATTACTCGAACCAATGGGCTCGGGCGGCCATGATCAACTTGCCGGCACGATCATCGTCAATGCCGTCGATGTCGAGCAGATCGTCAATAGACTGCTCGGCCAGGTCTTCGCGGGTAATTACGCCGCGCACCGCCAGTTCCATCGCCAAATCCTTGTCCATACCCTCAAGCGAGAGCAGGTCTTCGGCCGGATGGGCGTCTGCCAGCTTTTCCTCAGTAGCGATGGCTTTAGTCAACAAACGATCCTTGGCCCGAGCGCGAAGCTCGTTGACGGTGTCTTCGTCAAAGCCGTCGATGTTGAGCATTTCTTCCAACGGTACGTAGGCAATCTCTTCCAGGCTGGTGAAGCCTTCATCTACCAGCACCTGCGCCAGGTCTTCGTCGACTTCCAACTCGTCGATGAAGTTGCGCAGGATGTCACCGGTTTCAGCTTGCTGCTTAGCCTGGATGTCCGATTCGGTCATCACGTTCAGGGTCCAGCCGGTCAACTGGCTGGCCAGACGCACGTTCTGACCACCACGACCAATGGCCTGGGCCAGATTGTCTGCGCCAACGGCGATGTCCATTGCATGGGCATCCTCGTCAACGATAATTGCCGCCACTTCAGCCGGCGACATGGCGTTGATCACGAACTGCGCCGGGTTGTCGTCCCAGAGGACGATGTCCACACGCTCACCACCCAATTCGCCCGACACTGCCTGGACGCGCGAACCGCGCATACCAATGCAAGCGCCTTGCGGGTCGATGCGTTTGTCCTTGGAGCGGACCGCGATCTTGGCACGCGAACCCGGGTCGCGGGACGCAGCCATGACTTCGATCAGGCCTTCGGCAATTTCCGGCACCTCGATACGGAACAGCTCAATCAGCATTTCCGGCGCAGTGCGCGACAGGATCAACTGAGGGCCACGGTTCTCGGTGCGGATTTCCTTGAGCAGCGCACGCAAACGCACGCCAACACGGAAGGTTTCGCGGGAGATGATGTCTTCGCGGGCCAGCAACGCTTCAGCGTTGTTGCCCAGGTCGACGATCACATTGTCGCGGGTAACTTTTTTCACGGTGCCGGAGATGATTTCACCCAGGCGCTCGCGATAGGCATCAACGACTTGAGCGCGCTCGGCTTCGCGAACCTTCTGCACAATGACCTGCTTGGCGGTCTGTGCAGCAATGCGGCCGAACTCGATGGACTCGATCTTTTCTTCAACGACATCACCGACCTGGGCGCCTGGGTGCGTTTCAGCAACCTTGCTTGGCCAGGTTTCGATGGCCGGATCATCAAGATCGGCTTCTTCGACGACCGTCCAGCGACGGAAAGTCTCATAGGCACCGGTGTGGCGGTTGATTTCCACACGCAGATCAACTTCGTCTTCAAAACGCTTTTTGGTAGCAGTGGCCAGGGCCAGCTCCAGCGCTTCAAAAATCACGTTTGCCGGTACGCCCTTTTCATTGGATACCGACTCAACAACCAGCAGTACTTCTTTGCTCATCGTACGCCTCGCCTTTCGCAAGCCATTGGATCCGCGGGATCCGCGTCTCAGTCAAAACTGGGAATAATGTTGGCCTTGTCGATCATATCGATCGGCAACAGGAACTCATGGTCTTCTACCTGCACCACGACATCCTGTTCTTCTACACCGCGCAGAAGGCCCTGAAAGTTGCGACGCCCTTCGAACGGGGATCGCAGCTTGATCTTCACTTGTTCACCGGCAAATTTTGCAAACTGATCAATAGTGAACAGTGGGCGTTCCATGCCTGGCGAGGAAACTTCGAGGGTGTATTCAACGGAGATAGGATCTTCAACATCCAGAACACCGCTGATCTGACGGCTGACAATGGCACAATCGTCCACCAGCACGCCGCCCTCTTTATCGATATAAACGCGCAACATTGAGTGGCGACCTTGAGCCGAAAACTCAATACCCCAGCATTCATAGCCTAGGGCCACGACCACCGGGGCCAACAAGGCCTGCAACTCTTCTAGCTTGCTCGACACCTGAACCCCCTCGTGCATGTATGTGCATGCTGTGCAAAATAAAAAAATGGGCGAAACGCCCATCCTTGAAACGCCGTCGAACAGCGGCGTTGAAAGTGTCCAGCTAACAAAAAGCCCCTTAAAAGGGGCTCCGCTAAAACTGGTTGCGGGGGCCGGATTTGAACCGACGACCTTCGGGTTATGAGCCCGACGAGCTACCAGACTGCTCCACCCCGCGACAAAGCTGGGGCGGAAGTATACGACCGATCCCTTACAGGGTCAATGTAACCTTCCACCTACAAGAAAGCCCGCAACAGCGGGCTCTCCTGATAATTGGTACCGAGAAGGGGACTCGAACCCCTACACCCTATGGGCACAACCACCTCAAGGTTGCGTGTCTACCAATTCCACCACCTCGGCAATACAGCGCTTACAACCCTTCTTACTTCTGCTCTTGAGCTGGAGGTACGTCAGTCGCTGGAGTAGCCGACTTTTGCTCTTGAAGCACCGGGACATCATCAGAAGCCGGTTTTGCTTTTGGCACTTCCAACACTGCTGGGTTTGGCAAACCTACTTGAGTCAGCACATGAGCTTTCTCTTTAGCAAAGTAACCTAACCCTAAGCTGGTTATGAAGAAACCGGCGGCAAGTATAGCAGTAAACTTACTAAGAAAGGTAGAGGAACCTTGGCTTCCGAACACAGTATTTGAAGCACCTGCACCGAAAGACGCACCAGCATCCGCACCTTTACCCTGTTGCAACAAAACCAGGGCAACTACGCCCAAGGCAGCCAACAGATGAAAAACGACTACGACTGTTTCCAGCATTTTTTCAGTTTCCCGCGGCGCGACAAATCGCACCGAACTCATCTGCATTCAGGGAAGCTCCACCAATGAGCCCCCCATCGATATCCGGCATGCCGAACAGTTCGACCGCATTGGCCGCCTTCACGCTGCCGCCGTATAGAAGCCGCACACCTTGTGCGACTTCAGAATTCTCTGCCGCTAACTGAGCACGGATGGCTGCGTGCACATCCTGCGCCTGTTGCGGTGTAGCAGTCAGCCCGGTGCCAATGGCCCAGACCGGCTCGTAAGCAATTACCGCCTTTGCGAACGCACCAACACCCAGCTCCTCGATGATGCTGCCAAGCTGACGCGAGACAACCTCAAGAGTCTTGCCCGATTCACGCTGCTCAAGGGTCTCCCCAATACACAACACCGGAATCAAGCCACAAGCCTGCGCTGCTGCGAACTTGCGATTGAGTGTCCCATCACGCTCGCCCATCATCTGACGGCGCTCGGAGTGCCCGACAAGCACATAGGAACAACCCGCATCAACCAGCTGACTCGGTGCAATCTCACCGGTCAACGCACCTTGCATGGCTTCCACCGCGGAGTTCTGCGCGCCGACCTGAATCGACTTACCTTTCAAGCCATCCACCACTTGGGTGATATGCAAGCAAGGCGGGAACACCGCGATATCAACACCGCTAGGCAAGGCCAAGTGACGAAGGCCATTGATCAGCTCAGCGACACTGGCGCGGGTACCGTGCATCTTCCAGTTACCAGCTACCATAGTGCGACGCATGCTGTACCTCGTCGGTCAAAGTGGGCGCAGATGTTACCCAACCACATCATCACTGGCAAGCCGAATTCAGGCGCAAACTTCAGTTACCAGTTTTGCCAGGTCCTCGGCATGACCGCGAACCTGTATTTCGTCGTCACCTTCGACCATGACGCGCACCAAAGGCTCTGTGCCGGACTTGCGTAGCAATACCCGTCCACGACCAGCCATTGCCAGGGTCGCGCGCTCGCAAGCCTCTTTGACAGCAGGGTGCTCGATCGGGTTTTCCCCACCTGCGAAACGCACGTTCAGCAATACTTGCGGGCATTTGCGCAAAGCCTGACGCGCCTGGGCCAGGCTCTCTTCGCGGCGACGCAAAGCCAATAGCACCTGCAACGCCGCAATAATCGCGTCACCGGTGGTGGTGTGCTGGAAGCACACCACGTGCCCGGAGTTCTCACCACCTACCTGCCAGTTACGCTCCAGCAGCTCGGCGATCACATACCGGTCACCGACGTTGGCGCGAACAAAAGGAATACCCAGGTCTGCCAACGCCAGTTCAAGCCCCAGGTTGCTCATCAGCGTACCGACGACACCGCCTTGCAGCTTGTTACGCTCATGCAGGTCGCGGGCAATGATGAACAACAGATCATCGCCATCGACCACGGCACCCGTGTGGTCGACCATCAGCACACGGTCGCCGTCACCGTCGAAGGCAATCCCGAGGTCGGCATGCTCGGCCAGGACAGCGGCTTGCAACTGCTCCATATGGGTGGAGCCGCAGTTTTCGTTGATGTTCAATCCGTTGGGCTGAGCCGACAGCACTGTCACGTCTGCGCCCAACTCCTTGAATACGCTTGGCGCGACTTTGTAGGTCGCACCATGGGCGCAGTCGACAACAATCTTCAGGCCGGCAAAATTGGTGCTGGTTGGCACACTGCTCTTGCAGAACTCGATATAACGACCGGACGCGTCATTGATACGTGACACCTTGCCCAGCTTGCTGGACTCGACCACGGTCATCGGCGTATCCAACAATTCTTCGATCATCAGCTCAATCTCATCCGGCAACTTGGTGCCCTGGCCGGAGAAGAACTTGATGCCGTTGTCGTCGTGTGGATTGTGCGAAGCACTGATCACAATACCGGCCTCAGCGTGAAAGGTACGCGTCAGGTATGCAATCGCGGGCGTCGGCATTGGCCCCAGCAACATCACATCGGCGCCTGCGGCGGATAAGCCGGCCTCAAGCGCTGATTCAAACATGTACCCCGAAATCCGGGTGTCCTTGCCCACCAGGATGCGACACGCCCCCATGCTGCGGAACGCCATACCCGCCGCCCATCCAAGCTTGAGCATGAAATCAGGAGTAATCGGAAACTCGCCGACCCGACCACGGATACCGTCGGTGCCAAAGTATTTTTTAGTCATAAGTGCTCCATCATTCTTATTCGGCTGATTCCACAGCTGCAATCATGCGTACCACATCCACGGTCTCAGCAACGTCATGCACACGCAAGATGCGCGCACCCTTGGTCACCGCGAGCGCCGCCAGTGCAAGACCGCCGTACAACCGCTCACCCACCGGACGGCTCAATGCCAGCCCTATCATGCTCTTGCGCGAAACACCGACCAACAGGGGCCGACCAAGGGCATGCAAGGACTCCATGTGTTTGAACAAACTCAAATTGTGTTGCAGGGTCTTGGCGAAACCAAACCCCGGATCAAGGATGATCCTTTCCGGCGCAATACCTACCGCGACGCACTGGGCAACGCGCTCGGAGAGAAAACCACTCACTTCACCAACCAGGTCATCATAGTGCGGGCTGTCCTGCATATTGCCGGGCTCACCCAGCATATGCATCAAACACACCGGCAAACCGGTAGCTGCGGCTGCATCCAGGGCACCGTCGCGCCGTAGGGACCGCACATCGTTGATCAAGCCGGCACCTAATCGCGCAGTCTCACGCATCACGGCCGGGGTGGAGGTATCAACCGAAATGATCACATCCAACTCTCGAGCGATGCGCTCGACAATCGGCGCCACGCGCTCCAACTCCTCCAGAGGAGAAACTGCGCGAGCACCAGGCCGAGTCGATTCACCGCCCACATCAATCAAGGTCGCGCCAGCCGCCACCATAGCTTCTGCGTGGCGCAATGCAGCATCAAGCTGGCTGAAGCGGCCACCATCGGAAAAGGAGTCAGGGGTTACATTAAGAATGCCCATGACATGCGTATGGGCCAAATCAAGAACCCGGTTGCCGCAAGACAACCGGGGGGAGGACGGAGCAAAAGTCATTTCAAACCTTAATGGTCAGCTGCCGGGCCGCCGATTGGGGTTTCAGGGCGCTCGTTCTGAACCACAGGCGGGGTGCCCGAAGTACCCGAACCACCTTCCCAATCACGAGGCTCACGAGGCGCCCGACCGGCCATAATGTCGTCGATCTGGTCTGCATCGATGGTCTCGTACTTCATCAATGCATCAGCCATTGCATCAAGCTTGTCGCGGTTATCGGTTAGGATCTGCTTGGCCGTGCCATAGCACTGGTCAATGATACTGCGCACCTCAGAATCGATCAGCTTGGCTGTCTCACCGGAGAAACTGGCGTTTTGACCACCGCCGCCACGGCCCAGGAATACTTCACCTTCTTCCTCGGCGTACATCAAAGGACCGAGTTTTTCCGACAAACCCCACTTGGTCACCATGTTCCGCGCAATCTGGCTGGCGCGCATGATGTCGTTGGAAGCCCCAGTGGTCACGCCGTCGAAGCCCAAGGTCATTTCTTCAGCAATTCGACCGCCGTACAGCGAACAGATCTGGCTGATCAGCGCACGCTTGGAGAGGCTATAACGATCCTCTTCCGGCAGGAACATGGTGACACCCAACGCACGACCACGAGGAATGATCGACACTTTGTAGACCGGGTCATGCTCAGGAACGACGCGCCCCACAATGGCGTGACCCGCTTCGTGATAAGCAGTGTTCTGCTTCTCTTTTTCGGACATGACCATGGATTTGCGCTCAGCGCCCATCATGATCTTGTCTTTCGCCAGCTCGAACTCTTTCATTTCAACGATGCGCTTGCCGGTACGGGCTGCAAACAGCGAAGCCTCGTTCACCAGGTTGGCCAAGTCAGCACCCGAGAACCCCGGGGTACCACGGGCAATCACAGCCGGCGCAACGTCGTCGCCCATTGGCACTTTGCGCATGTGCACTTTCAGGATTTGTTCGCGCCCACGGATATCCGGCAAGCCAACCACCACCTGGCGGTCAAAGCGGCCTGGACGCAGCAGCGCAGGATCCAGCACGTCCGGACGGTTGGTTGCCGCGATGACGATGATGCCGTCATTCATCTCGAAACCATCCATCTCGACCAGCAACTGGTTGAGGGTTTGCTCACGCTCATCATGACCACCGCCCATGCCAGCACCACGATGGCGACCAACGGCGTCGATTTCATCGATGAAGATGATGCATGGCGCATGCTTCTTGGCCTGTTCGAACATGTCGCGAACGCGGCTCGCACCGACACCGACGAACATTTCAACAAAGTCAGAACCGGAAATGGTGAAGAACGGTACCTTGGCTTCGCCGGCAATGGCCTTGGCCAGCAAGGTTTTACCGGTACCTGGAGGGCCGACCATCAGCACGCCGCGAGGAATACGGCCACCCAGGCGCTGGAATTTGCCTGGATCGCGCAAGAACTCAACCAACTCGCCGACTTCTTCCTTGGCTTCGTCGCAACCCGCTACGTCAGCCAGGGTGGTCTTCACCTGATCTTCAGAGAGCAGGCGCGCCTTGCTCTTGCCGAAGCTCATCGGCCCGCCCTTGCCTCCCGCACCGCCTTGCATCTGGCGCATGAAGAACATGAACACGGCAATGATCACCAGGATCGGGAAGCTTGCCACCAGGAGTTGAGTCCAGATGCTCTGCTGCTCAGGCTGCTTGCCTTCGACAACCACGTGGTTATCCACCAGGTCGCCGATCAGACCGTTGTCCTGAATTGCCGGACGAATGGTCTTGAAGCTATCGCCATCGTTGCGTTTGCCGGTGATCACGTAGCCATCAACCGCTACGCGCTCGACCTTGCCATCCTTAACTTGCTGGATGAAGTCGGAATAGTTGAGGGTCTGCGGCTCGTTAGGGCTGGAGAAGTTGTTCATCACCGTCACGAGGACAGCCGCGATGATCAACCACAGGATCAGATTCTTTGCCATATCGTTCAATTAACTACCCTCTGAAGCAAGCTCCGCTACTGGCGCGCGCTTCGCATGATATTCACCGGCCTAACTTACTACATTACCTACAACTCTGGCAGGCGCCGTCTGTAACCCTTTGTGAAACTTTGACTACACAATATTCGTAAAGCTTCGTGACGAAAGCGATATAAAAAAACCTATCGCCCTCCTCGAATTCCTCAAAAACGCTCTTCACTCGCCGCGCCTTCGACGCCACGGAAGCCGCGGCACAGCAGGTATTGCTCCCTGGACCGGTCCCGGGAAGAGTCTGGTTTACGCGTCTGCACCTTGTCGAACAACTTGCGGATGTTCTTGTGGTACTCGTCGAAACCCTCTCCCTGGAACACCTTCACCAGGAAATCGCCACCGGGACGCAACACCCGACCCGCCAAATCCAGCGCCAATTCGCAAAGGAACATGGCTCGTGGCATATCGACGGCCGGTAACCCACTCATATTGGGGGCCATGTCGGAAATCACAAGGTCTACCTGCGAATTTCCCACAGCCTCAAGGATCTGGGCGAGCACTGTGTCCTGGGTAAAGTCTCCATGAACAAAGGTCACGTCCGGGATGCTGTCCATTTCCAGAATGTCGGAAGCAATCAGGCGACCTTGACCACCAATCAGACGACTGGTCACCTGGGACCAGCCACCGGGGGCCGCGCCAAGATCGATGACGCTCATGCCTGGACGAATCAACTTGTCCTTGTCCTGGATCTCCAACAGCTTGTAGCTGGCCCGGGAACGATAGCCATCCTTTTGCGCCTTTTTGACGTAAGGATCGTTGAAATGCTCTTGCAGCCACTTAAGGCTAGTTTTGGAACGGGCCACGGGCCACCTCGAAAATAAAACGGGTCGTGATTAACTGGGCGGTCCCGGACTCGCTCGGGTAAACTGGCCGCCGCTTTTTACAAGATCAGACGCAGGGGTCAGATTATGCCGCTCACTCAAGAGCAGAAGAAACAGTACAAATCCATTGGCCACCATCTGAAACCAGTTCTGATTGTGGCAGACAACGGTTTGACTGAAGGTGTGTTAGCCGAACTTGAACGCGCACTGGGCGATCACGAACTGATCAAGATCAAGGTCAACATCCTTGACCGCGAAGCACGCCTGGCCGCCATTGCAGAACTGTGCAAGGTTGGCAAGGCGGACCTGGTTCAGGTCATCGGCAAGATGGCGCTGCTGTATCGCAAGAACTTCAGCGTCAACAAGCAACTGTCGAACGTACACCGCTTCAAGTAATACAAAGGGTCACGGGCGTGCTTCGCGCGCCCCGCCACTCCATCCCGGAGCAGGCTGTATAACCAGCACCAGGCCGGAGAACCCTAGCACAAGATAGCTGAATAGCTGCCAGCGCAACGCTTCCGGCAGCCAGACATGCACAATGCAATACATTGCACACGCATACAGCGCCATCAACAGCAGTTGGCCGCGAATATCCCGCCACAGACTCTCCAAGCCTTCAGCCTTGACCAGCACCAACGCCTGAAGCGCTACGCACGCCGCCGCGAAACCCACCAGCAGCGCACTCAGTAATCCATCGATTTCATCGATCAGCAACGGAGCCAGGCCAATCACGCCCAGCACCGGCAATACACCAAGATGTAACAACCATAGGCCGCCCACCCAAAGCATCTGGGCAAGCTGCCAAAGCATGGCGCCCGCACGAAGCGGGCGCCGCCTTTCAGATGTGACGAACTTCAACAATCTCGTACTCGATCACACCGCCTGGCGTTTTGACAGACACCACATCCCCCTCTTCCTTGGCGATCAAGGCACGGGCCAGTGGTGAGCCGACGGAGATCTTGCCGAGCTTGAAGTCAGCCTCGTCCTCTCCCACGATGTGGTAGACCACGCTCTCGTCAGTCTCGACGTTGGCGATCTCCACGGTGGTGCCGAAAATCACCTTGCCCGTGTGCGGAATAGTCGTGACGTCGATGATCACCGCATTCTGCATACGGCCTTCGATGTCACGGATCCGCGCCTCGACCATACCCTGCTGCTCACGAGCAGCGTGGTATTCGGCGTTTTCCTTCAAGTCACCCAGCTCGCGGGCCGTACCGATGTCCTGGCTCAGCTTTGGACGTACGACCTTGGTCAGATGGGCGTGCTCCTCTTCCAGGGCCTTGGCGCCCTGGACGGTCATTGGGTATTTGATCATGCCTTCAATCCTGCGTGTAGATCCTGCAAGCGACGCACGGTCTTTTCCGGACCGAACTTGAGCGCTTCGCAGATAGCTTCGCCAGCAGCAATAGTGGTGGTGCAGTAGATCTTGTGCTGCAAGGCATTACGGCGAATGGAGTAGGAATCCGCGATCGACTGGCGACCTTCGGTGGTATTGATGATCAGCGTGACTTCATCATTCTTGATCATGTCGACCACATGCGGACGGCCTTCCGTCACCTTGTTCACGCGGCGCACTTTCAAGCCGGCCGCTTCGATCAGCTTGGCGGTCCCGGCAGTTGCCACGATTTCAAAACCCAAGTTGATCAGATCACGGGCCACGCCTGCAACCAGCGGCTTGTCATCATCACGCACACTGATAAACGCAGTACCGCCGGTCGGCAGCACTTCGCTGGCGCCCATCTGGGCCTTGGCGAACGCTTCACCGAAGGTGTCGCCCACGCCCATCACTTCACCGGTGGACTTCATCTCCGGGCCCAGGATCGGGTCCACACCAGGGAATTTGGCAAATGGGAACACTGCCTCTTTCACACTGTAGAAGTTCGGAATGATTTCCTTGGTGAAGCCAATTTCCTTCAGGGTCTTACCAGCCATCACACGCGCAGCGATCATGGCCAGGGACACGCCGATGCACTTGGAAACGAACGGCACGGTACGCGAAGCACGCGGGTTGACTTCAATGACGTAGATGTCTTCGCCCTGCAGCGCCAACTGTACGTTCATCAGGCCGACAACACCCAATTCCAAGGCCATTTTCTTGACCTGCTCGCGCATCTCATCCTGGATATGTGCAGGCAACGAGTACGGCGGCAGCGAGCACGCGGAGTCACCGGAGTGAACGCCCGCCTGCTCGATGTGCTGCATGATCGCGCCGATGACCACGTCGGTACCGTCGCAAACTGCATCCACGTCCATTTCGATGGCGCAGTTGAGGAAGTGGTCCAGAAGCACCGGGCTGTCGTTGGACACTTTTACCGCATCACGCAGGTAACGCTTGAGCTCTTCTTCTTCGTAGACGATTTCCATGGCTCGGCCGCCCAGTACGTAGGACGGACGCACCACCAGCGGGTAGCCGATCTTGCTGGCTGCACGGATGGCCTCGTCTTCGCTGCGCACGGTAGCGTTTGGCGGCTGGCGCAGGTTCAGGCGCTCAACCATTTGCTGGAAGCGCTCACGGTCTTCGGCACGGTCGATGGCGTCTGGGCTGGTGCCGATGATTGGCACGCCGGCAGCCTCAAGGGCACGCGCCAGTTTCAGCGGGGTTTGGCCGCCGTACTGGACGATCACACCTTTTGGTTTCTCGACACGACAGATTTCCAACACGTCTTCCAACGTTACCGGCTCGAAGTACAGACGGTCTGAAGTGTCGTAGTCAGTGGAAACAGTTTCCGGGTTGCAGTTGACCATGATGGTCTCGTACCCGTCTTCGCGCAGCGCGAGGGCGGCGTGTACGCAGCAATAGTCGAATTCGATACCCTGGCCGATACGGTTCGGACCACCGCCCAGGATGATAATCTTGTCGCGGCCCGACGGCGCGGCCTCGCACTCTTCCTCGTAGGTGGAGTACAGGTACGCAGTGTCGGTGGCGAACTCGGCGGCACAGGTGTCAACGCGCTTGTAGACCGGGAAGATCTCCAGCTTGTGGCGATGCGTGCGCAGGTTTTTCTCGGTCACACCCAGCAGCTTGGCCAGGCGCTGGTCGGAGAAGCCTTTGCGCTTGAGGCGGAACATCATGTCGCGGTCGATGCTGGCCAGACCCAGGGTCTTGACCTTCTCCTCCTCCTTGATCAGATCTTCGATCTGCACCAGGAACCACGGATCGATCATGTTCATGCCAAAGATGTCTTCGACAGTCATGCCGGCGCGGAAGGCATCAGCCACATACCAGATACGCTCGGCGCCCGGTACGGTCAGCTCACGCTTGAGGATGCTCATGCTTTCCGGATTGCTCAGGTCGAGCTTCTCGTCCAGGCCGCAAACGCCCACTTCCAGGCCACGCAGGGCTTTCTGCAAGGACTCCTGGAAGGTCCGGCCGATAGCCATGACCTCACCCACCGACTTCATCTGGGTGGTCAGGCGCGCGTCGGCCTTGGCGAACTTCTCGAAGGCAAAGCGTGGCAGCTTGGTCACGACATAGTCGATGGACGGCTCGAAGGACGCCGGCGTAGCGCCGCCCGTGATTTCGTTTTGCAGTTCGTCCAGGGTGTAACCGATAGCCAGCTTGGCGGCGATACGCGCAATTGGGAAACCGGTCGCTTTCGATGCCAGCGCCGAAGAACGCGATACACGCGGGTTCATCTCGATCACGACCATGCGGCCGGTGTCCGGGCAGATGCCGAACTGAACGTTGGAACCACCGGTTTCAACGCCGATCTCACGCAATACCGCCAAAGAGGCGTTACGCATGATCTGGTATTCCTTGTCCGTCAGGGTCTGCGCCGGAGCAACGGTGATCGAGTCACCGGTGTGCACACCCATCGGGTCGAAGTTTTCGATGGAGCAGACGATGATGCAATTGTCCTTTTTGTCGCGGACAACCTCCATCTCATACTCTTTCCAGCCAATCAGGGATTCGTCGATCAGCAGCTCTTTGGTCGGAGACAGGTCCAGGCCACGGGCGCAGATTTCTTCGAACTCTTCACGGTTGTAGGCAATGCCACCACCGGTGCCGCCCATGGTGAAGGACGGACGGATAATGCACGGGAAGCCCAGCTTTTCGAGAACTGCGTTGGCCTCCTCCATGCTGTGGGCGATACCGGAGCGCGGACAGTCAAGGCCGATGGACTTCATGGCCTTGTCGAAGCGCGAACGGTCTTCAGCCTTGTCGATGGTGTCGGCGTTGGCGCCGATCATCTCTACGCCGAATTTTTCCAGGACGCCTTCGCGCTCCAGGTCCAGGGCGCAGTTCAATGCAGTCTGGCCGCCCATGGTCGGCAGCAGTGCGTCCGGACGCTCTTTCTCGATGATCTTGGCAACCGTCTGCCACTTGATCGGCTCGATGTAGGTAGCGTCGGCCATGTCCGGATCGGTCATGATGGTGGCCGGGTTGGAGTTCACCAGGATGACGCGGTAACCCTCTTCGCGCAGGGCTTTACAGGCCTGGGCGCCGGAGTAGTCGAATTCGCAGGCCTGGCCGATAACGATCGGGCCAGCGCCGAGAATCAGGATGCTTTTTATGTCTGTACGTTTTGGCATGGGTTTGTCACTCAAATCCGCAGGTCAGTCGGCAAGCCGTCTTGAACAATCTTCGAAGAGCCTGCAGGGGCCACCAAGGTAGGGGCCGCCCGCAGGCCGCTCAGTCAGCGTCGCTTGGCCATCTCATTGATGAAACGGTCGAACAGCGGTGCTACGTCGTTCGGGCCCGGGCTTGCTTCAGGGTGGCCCTGGAAGCTGAACGCGCTCTTGTCAGTACGCTCGATACCCTGCAGGGAACCGTCGAACAACGACTTGTGAATCGCGCGGACATTGCTCGGCAAGGTCGCTTCATCCACCGCAAAACCGTGGTTCTGGCTGGTGATCATCACAACGCCGGTGTCCAGGTCCTGCACAGGGTGGTTGGCGCCGTGATGACCATGACCCATTTTCAGGGTCTTGGCACCGGAGGCCAGCGCCAGCAGCTGGTGACCGAGGCAGATGCCAAATACCGGAATCTCGGTTTCCAGCACTTCCTTGATGGCCTGGATGGCGTAGTCACAAGGCTCCGGATCACCCGGGCCGTTGGACAGGAACACGCCGTCAGGTTGCAGGGCCAGCACGTCGCTGGCAGGCGTTTGCGCCGGCACCACGGTCACGCGGCACCCACGCTCGACCAGCATACGCAGGATGTTGTACTTGACGCCGTAGTCGTATGCGACCACGTGATACGGCAGGTCAGCCGCTTCGATAGTCTCGTGGCTGTCGGTCTTCAAGTCCCAGACAGTGGAGCGCCACTCGTACTGCTCCTTGGTGCTGACGACTTTCGCCAGGTCCATGCCTTTCAGGCCTGGGAAGCCTTGCGCTGCAGCAATCGCCGCGGCTTCGGAAATATTGTCACCGACCATGATGCAGCCATTCTGCGAGCCCTTTTCACGCAGGATGCGCGTCAGGCGGCGCGTATCGATACCGGCGATCGCCACAACGTTGTTGGCTTTCAGGTAATCGGACAGCGACATCGTGTTACGCCAGTTGCTCGCAACCAGTGGCAGATCACGAATGACCAGACCCGCCGACCAGACACGATCAGACTCAACGTCTTCCGGCGTAGTACCGGTGTTGCCGATGTGCGGATAGGTCAGGGTAACGATCTGTTGGGCGTAGGAAGGATCGGTAAGGATTTCCTGATAGCCGGTCATGGCGGTGTTAAACACCACCTCTCCAACGGTTTGACCGTCGGCTCCAATGGCTTCGCCGCGAAAAATGCTGCCATCAGCAAGGGCGAGTATGGCTGGCTTAGTCAAGAAGACCTCCCGTAAATAAAGCCTGAAAGGGCGATCGCAGGTTGTAAAAAAGCGGAGTGACGTATGGACACGTCACCCCGCTTCTTCACTGAATTATTCTGCGCGCTTTTAGTGGACACACTAAAGCTGTAGCTTACAGAAAAAGGCTTTTTTGGTCCACCGCTAATGAGCCTTAAAGGCAGGAGAATGCGACGGGACGTCGCTTAGCGGGTAAAAACGGGGCCTTAGGATAACCCCGAGGCCCGGTTTTAGCTACTGCTTAGTGCAGATCCAACACATCGCGCATATCGTACAGACCAGCCTCGCGACCTTCCAACCAGAGCGCAGCACGCACCGCGCCCTTGGCGAATGTCATGCGGCTCGAAGCCTTGTGGGTAATTTCCAGGCGCTCACCCTCGGTAGCAAACAATACCGTGTGGTCGCCCACCACATCACCGCCACGGACGGTCGCAAAACCAATGGTGTCACGCGCACGCGCACCGGTATGCCCTTCGCGACCGTAAACCGCCACCTTGGACAGATCACGCCCCAGCGCATCAGCAATAGCCTCACCCATGCGCAGCGCGGTACCCGACGGCGCATCGATCTTGTGACGGTGATGCGTCTCGATAATCTCGATATCCGCCTCATCCCCCAACACCCGCGCCGCCATGTCCAGCAACTTGAGCGACAGGTTCACGCCGACACTGAAGTTGGCAGCGAAGACGACGGGAATATCCTTGCCCGCCTCCTCCAACAACTGCTTCTGCTGCGCAGTCAAACCCGTGGTACCAATCACCATCGCCTTGCCCGCCTTGCGGCAGAACGCGAGGTTTTTCAGCATCACCTCCGGCAGGGTGAAGTCGATCAGCACATCGAATTCGTCAGCCACCTGCTCCAGGCTGCCTGACAATGAGACACCGATACGCCCCAGCGAAGCCAACTCACCCGCATCCGCACCGATCAACGTGCTACCGGGACGAACAATCGCCGCGGTCAGCCCAGAGGCCGGGGAGCGCTGCTGCACCGCCTCGACCAGCGTCTTGCCCATGCGCCCGGCAGCGCCCATTACGGCTATACGTCGCATACTCACTTCCTTACAGGTCGCCGAAGAAGCGCTTCACGCCTTCGAAAAAGCCAGTGGTTTTCGGCGAATGCGTGTCATCGCCCTCCAGCGAACTGCGGAATTCCTCAAGCAATTCACGCTGACGGCGCCCCAGATTGACCGGAGTCTCCACGGCCACACGACACATCAAGTCGCCAGCACCACCACCGCGCACCGGCGCTACGCCCTTGCCACGAATACGGAACTGCTTGCCGGTCTGCGTACCTTCAGGGATCTTGAGCTTGACCCGACCGTCCAGGGTCGGAATCTCCAATTCGCCCCCCAGGGCTGCATCGACAAAACTGATCGGCACTTCACAGAACAGGTGCTTGCCGTCGCGTTGGAAGATCGAGTGCTCGCGCACATTGATCACCACGTACAGGTCGCCCGTCGGACCGCCCTGGGTACCGGCCTCACCCTCACCCGACAGACGAATACGGTCTCCGGTATCCACACCCGCCGGCACTTTTACCGCCAGGGTCTTGTACTCTTCGACGCGACCTTCGCCGTGACAGGAATCGCACGGATCGGAAATGATCTTGCCCTGCCCATGGCAACGCGGACAGGTCTGCTGCACCGAGAAGAAACCCTGCTGCATACGCACCTGGCCGATACCGCCGCACGTCGGGCAAGTAATCGGCGCGGAGCCTTTCTTGGCACCCGAACCATCACACGGCTTGCAGTTAACCAGCGTCGGCACGCGGATATTAACGCTGGTGCCACGCACGGCTTCTTCCAGATTCAACTCCAGGGTGTAGCGCAAGTCGCTGCCACGCTGGGCACCGCCACGCTGACCACCACGGCCACCGCCGAAGAAGTCACTGAATACATCGCCGAAAATATCGGAGAAGTTCTGACCGCCAAAACCGGCACCGCCGCCACCCATGCTCGGATCGACACCGGCATGTCCATACTGGTCGTAGGCCGCACGCTTGTTGGGATCAGACAAACATTCGTAGGCCTCGTTGGCCTCTTTGAACATATCTTCGGATTCTTTGCTATCCGGATTACGGTCCGGGTGGTGCTTCATTGCCAGGCGACGGTAAGCCTTTTTCAGGTCCGCCTCGCTGGAGCCGCGCTCCACGCCCAATACTTCGTAATAGTCACGCTTTGCCATAAGTCTTTGCACTCTTAAGGACGTTCAGCCAGACCCTCCTGAGCCTGGCTAAACTCGTTGAGCCCCAATACAGGCCCGGACCCAACTCACGTCAATTCAACGATCCTGGTCATTACTACTTTTTAGCCAGGGACCCGGCCAAAAACGCGGTATTTATTGCTCGGAAAGCAGGAGCATCCCCGATCACACCGCCAACATCCGAACGCTGTCGCATGCTGTAAAAATTCACATACCCCAGACACGCCAACGCGGGAGCAAGCTCCCGCGCGGCGACATCCTACCAGTCACCGCTTGATAGCGGTCAACCGGGCGACCAACTTACTTCTTGTCTGTAACTTCTTCGAACTCGGCATCGACAACATCGTCTTTAGCTTCAGGCTCTGCCTTTTGAGCAGCACCGTCAGCTGGCTGAGCCTGTTCGGCGTACATTTTTTGAGCCACTGGCGCGGAGACTTTCGACAATTCTTCAACCTTGGCTTCAATGGCAGCCTTGTCGTCGCCTTTGACAGCGGCTTCCAAGGCAACTACAGCAGCTTCGATCGCAGCCTTCTCTTCAGCGGTCACTTTCTCGCCAGCATCAGCGATCATTTTGCGTGTCGAGTGAACCAGTGCGTCGCCCTGGTTGCGGGCACCTGCCAGCTCTTCGAACTTCTTGTCAGCTTCAGCATTGGTTTCAGCATCACGGATCATCTGTTGAATTTCTTCATCAGAAAGACCGGAGTTGGCCTTGATGGTGATCTTCTGCTCTTTGCCGGTAGCCTTGTCTTTCGCACCTACGTGCAGAATGCCGTTGGCGTCGATATCGAAGGTCACTTCGATTTGTGGCACGCCACGTGGTGCTGGTGGAATCTCAGCCAGGTCGAACTTGCCCAGGGACTTGTTCTGAGCAGCCTGCTTACGCTCACCTTGCAGCACGTGAATGGTCACAGCACCCTGGTTATCATCAGCCGTCGAGAACACCTGGGATTTCTTGGTAGGAATCGTGGTGTTTTTCTCGATCAGCGCAGTCATCACGCCACCCATGGTTTCGATACCCAGGGTCAGCGGGCTAACGTCCAGCAGCAACACGTCTTTCACGTCACCGGCCAATACCGCGCCCTGGATGGCAGCACCCATGGCAACCGCTTCGTCCGGGTTCACATCTTTACGTGCTTCTTTGCCGAAGAACTCGGTAACCAACTTCTGAACCAGTGGCATACGGGTCTGACCGCCTACCAGGATCACGTCGTTGATCGCACCAACATCAATACCGGAGTCTTTCAGCGCAATGCGGCATGGCTCGATGGTGCGTTGAACCAGGTCTTCGACCAGCGCTTCCAGCTTGGCGCGAGAGATCTTCACGTTCAAGTGCTTAGGACCGGTGGCGTCTGCAGTGATGTACGGCAGGTTAACGTCGGTCGACTGAGCGGAAGACAGCTCGATCTTGGCTTTCTCAGCAGCTTCTTTCAGGCGCTGCATCGCCAGAGGGTCACCCTTGAGGTTCATGCCGCTTTCTTTCTTGAATTCGTCAACGAGGTAGTCGATCAGACGAATGTCAAAGTCCTCACCACCCAGGAAGGTGTCGCCGTTGGTGGCCAACACTTCGAACTGGTGCTCGCCGTCTACTTCAGCGATCTCGATCACGGAAACGTCGAACGTACCGCCACCCAGGTCATAAACGATCACGGTATGATCGCCCTTGGCCTTGTCCATACCGTAAGCCAGAGCAGCTGCGGTCGGTTCGTTGATGATACGTTTTACATCCAGGCCCGCGATGCGGCCGGCGTCTTTGGTCGCCTGGCGCTGGCTGTCGTTGAAATAGGCTGGAACGGTGATCACCGCCTCAGTCACTGTCTCACCCAGGTAATCTTCGGCAGTCTTCTTCATCTTCTTCAAGATTTCAGCCGAGATTTGCGGTGGCGACATTTTCTGGCCATTTACTTCAACCCAGGCGTCACCGTTGTCAGCCTTGGCGATCTTGTAAGGGACCATTTTGATGTCTTTCTGTACGACTTCTTCGTCGAACTTACGACCGATCAGGCGCTTCACCGCGTACAGGGTGTTATGCGGGTTGGTCACAGCCTGGCGCTTGGCCGACTGGCCAACCAGGATTTCACCATCGTTGGCGTAAGCGATGATCGACGGCGTGGTACGCGCGCCTTCGGCGTTTTCGATTACTTTTGCAACGCCGTTTTCCAACACGGAGACGCAGGAGTTGGTGGTCCCCAGGTCAATACCGATAATTTTGCCCATGATTTACTCTCCCGAAACTTGAATTTGGTTGCCGCAGCAGTGGTGGCTAACTGCGGTAGCACTTAAACGCTTGACTTATAAATGGGGGCCTTGCGGCGGATTTCAAGCCTGCTCATCAATAGAAGGTGCAACGGGTGCAGGAGCCTTGCTCACTACCACCATTGCAGGGCGCAACAGGCGACCGTTGAGCTGATAGCCCTTCTGGAACACTTTCAACACACTGTTGGGTTCGAGGTCGTGGCTTTCTTGCATGGCCATGGCCTGGTGAAGCTCAGCGCTGAACGGTTCGCCGCCTTGCGGATCAATGGCTTCCAGCTGATAACGCTTCAGGGTGTCCTGAAACATTTTCAGGGTCAGTTCGATCCCTTCGCGCATCGGGCGGATGTTTTCGTCATCCGGGTTGGACAACTCTAGGCCACGCTCCAGGCTGTCAATAATTGGCAGCAGGTCGCCCGCGAACTTCTCCAGCCCGAACTTGTGAGCTTTTTCTACGTCCTGCTCGGCACGGCGGCGGACGTTCTGCAGATCGGCGGCAACACGCAAAGACTGATCCTGCGCAGCGGCCAACTGCTCTTCGAGCACTTGCACACGAGTTGCCAGTTCATCACCGACAGCCGAATTGGCGTCCGGAGTTTGCGTATCCTGCGTCTGTTCGTCAGCCATAGATTTCTCCTTTCAAAATCATGCGCGAACTCAACTCGCGCTTCTGTTCCGGTATATGGGGCCACAATTTCCAGGTTCAAGGGTGCAGGCTCTACCAAAAGTCTTTCGCCTGCCCCAGATCAACTTCGACCCGATCATTCTCCTTTGCACTAAAAAACCCGGGCGACCGAGCAAATTGAGCTAAGCATCAGGATTGTCAGCCCAGAACAAAACACTGTATAAATAACCAGACCTAAAGCCTGGGAGCGGCCGTCATGCTCGTGCACCTGTCTGTACACAACTACGCCATCGTTGAACATCTGGATCTCGAACTGGATCGCGGGATGAGCGTAATCACAGGCGAAACCGGCGCCGGCAAGTCAATCATGCTCGACGCCCTGGGCCTGACCCTGGGCGACCGCGCCGACAGTGGCGTGGTGCGCCCCGGCGCGGATAAGGCCGACATTCTGGCCACCTTCGACCTCGCGGACATCCCCGAAGCCGAAGCCTGGCTGGTCGAGCGCGACCTTAATAACGACGGTCCGTGCATCCTGCGCCGAGTCATCACCGCCGAGGGCCGCTCGCGCGGCTATATCAATGGAACCCCCTGCCCCCTTGGCGACCTGAAGGCCCTGGGTGAACTGCTGATTGACATCCATAGCCAGCATGAACACCAATCCCTGCTCAAAACCGACACCCACCGCCGCCTGCTTGACGAGTACGCTGGCGCCACCGACCTTGCCCGACAGGTACAACTGGCCGCCCAGCGCTGGCGCCAGACCCGACAGGAGCTGGAGCGACTGTCCAATTCCGGTGACGAGCAACGCGCTCGCCATCAATTGCTCAGCTATCAGCTTGAAGAGCTGGAAAGCCTGGGTCTTGGCGAAACCGAGCTGGAACAACTGGAACAGGAACACAAGAACCTCACCAACGCCGAAACCCTGCTGTCTATCTGCCGCCAGGTAGTGGAGCAATGCAGCGAGAGCGATTCCGGCAATGTGCTCAATGCGCTCACGGCCAGCCTCAACCGACTGTCCAGTGTTAACAGCGCCTCAAGCTCACTGAATGAAGCCACCACCCTGCTGACCAGTGCGCAAATCCAGGTAGAAGAAGCCGTCGGCGAACTCAATCGCTTTCTTGATCATTTCGACGCTGACCCGGCGCGACTGCAGGAAATAGAAGAGCGCCTGGACACCATCTATACGCTGGCGCGCAAACATCGAATCCAGCCCACCGAAGTGGCAACCATGCAGCAGAAGCTGCTGGATGAAATCGAGACCCTGAACGCGAATGACGAATCCATTGAGCGACTGGGCCAAGAGCTCGGCTCTTTTGCCCGCCACTATCAGGAGAAGGCCCGCGAACTGAGCGATCTGCGCCAACAGGCCGCCACCAGCCTGGCTGGCGCCGTCGAGCAGGAAATTCAGCGCCTGGGCATGCCGGGCGGGCGCTTTACCATCGAGTTGCGCACCAACGCCAGTAATGAACTGCAGCCCTACGGCCTGGAGCAGGTAGAACTACTGGTCAGCGCCAACCCGGGGCAACCGCTCAAGGCACTGGCAAAAGTGGCGTCTGGTGGCGAGCTCTCGCGAATCAGCCTGGCGATCCAAGTGATTACCGCGCAAACCTCACGGGTACCGACACTGGTGTTCGATGAAGTAGACGTAGGTATCGGTGGCCCCACGGCGGAAATTGTGGGTCAGTTACTGCGCCGCCTGGGGGATCGCGGCCAGGTGCTGACCGTCACTCACTTGCCGCAAGTCGCGGCCCAAGGGCATCAACACTTGTTTGTGCACAAGGTCAGAGGCAGCGAAGCGACACACACAGCGGTATCCAAGCTGAACAAGTCGGAGCGCGTGGAAGAAGTGGCGCGGATGCTCGGAGGGATCGACCTGACCAAAGAATCTTTGGCACACGCGAAGAAAATGGTCGTAGCCGCCAAGGCCTGAGCCGAGCTTTTCCTTATTATAGAAAGCACGAAGGCGACCCCAGGGTCGCCTTCGATCGTTTCGCAGAGCAATTCTGCGTCGCTTTTTACTTTTTCTTACGGATGTACAACACAAGATTGTGGTCGACCAAATCGAAACCATGCTCCTCAGCAATTTCGTGCTGGAGCTTTTCGATTGCCGGGCTGGTGAACTCGATAACCTCATTGGTATCCAGGTCAACCATGTGGTCGTGATGACCACCGTCAGCCAATTCGAACACTGCATGACCGCCGTCGAAATTATGACGAACCACCAGCCCTGCGGCTTCAAACTGGGTCAGTACACGGTAAACCGTGGCCAGGCCGACGTCCTCGTTAGACTCCATCAGCGCCTTGTAAACATCCTCGGCACTCATGTGGCGCTGCTCAGCAGAATCGAGCATTTGTAGAATCTTGACTCGTGGCAGAGTCACTTTAAGACCGGCTTTGCGTAGTTCGCTATTTTCAACCATGGTTAGCTTTCTCGCGGATGCTGCTTCGCAGCTTCTCTTAATACGGGTATGATCGGCGTTTACGTTGTCCCAGCCAAGATAGTGGAAGTCGCCCACCGATGCAAAACACCAAGCTCTTGCTAACCAGTTTCACCTTTGTGGGACTGCTCGCACTCGCCGGTTGTTCATTCCCCGGGGTTTACAAAATCGACATCCAGCAGGGCAATGTCGTCACGCAGGACATGATAGACCAGTTACGCCCGGGAATGACCCGACGGCAAGTACGGTTTATTATGGGCAACCCCCTGCTGACCGACACTTTCCACGCCGATCGCTGGGATTATCTCTATAGCCTGCAGCCCGGTGGCGGTGAACGCCAACAGGAGCGTGTCAGCGTCATTTTCAATGGCAATGACCAGCTTGTCAGCCTGTCGGGTGACTTCATGCCAGGCGTAAGCCGTGATCAAGCGCTGCTCGGCAACGATAACGGCACCAACGTGACTGCACCTGTGCAGGAAAGCGAGAAGCCGAAGTCCGAAGTACCAGCCAAGCCAGGCTCCTTGCTCGACAAGATCCAGAAAGACGTCGACGGGGTCGAAACGGTCCCTGTCCCGACGCCTCAGCCTCTGGACACCAGCCCGCAGTAACATTGCGGCGCATATAAAAAGCCCGGCATGCCGGGCTTTTTGTTGCCTGTCATTCAACCAGCTTATGGATGCTGCCGCTTCGCCAACGCCGCCCTGGCGGCACGCAGCCTGCGCACTTCTTTAGGGTCCACAAGCAAGGGCCGATAGATTTCAATGCGATCGCCCGATTGCACGGGACGCACCTCAGCATCCGTGACGACCTTACCGAATACCCCCAAGGGGCAAGCAGCCAGATCCAGTTCAGGAAACTGCATAGCCATCCCTGACAACTGCACTGCTGCACGCAGACTGGTTCCCGAAGCCACCGTCAGCGCCAGCAGAACCTGGCGATCCTCGGCGGCATAAACCACCTCGATCTCAACCATGCAATTGCTTGGCTCGCTGGCAGAATGCATCCACCAGGGTATTGGCCGCCTGATTGAACAACGGCCCCAATGTGGCCCGCACAATCGGCCCAGCGTAATCAAACGACAAATCCAGGCTGATCTTGCAGGCCTTGTCGGTAAGCGCCTTGAAAACCCATACACCATGCAGCTGGGTAAACGGCCCTTCCTGCAAATTCATTTCAATGGACTTGCCCGGCACCAGCGCATTCCGCGTAACAAAGTGCTGACTGAGCCCGCCTTTCGCCACCCCAACACTGGCAACCATATGTTCATCACTGCTTTCCAGCACCTCGGCAGTTGAGCACCAAGGCAGGAATTCCGGGTAACGCGCCACGTCGTTGACCAGGTCATAGAGCGCCTGCGCCGGATAGGGCAGCAGGGCCGAACGTTGAATATGCGTCGTCATGTGTGCGTGATTTCCACAGCTGAGCGGCAAACATCGCGAAACAACAGTCCGATCCGCGAAAGAAAAAAACCAAAGAACTGCCGGTATTGTCCGGGATTCGACCAACACGCTCAAGCACGCAGGTTGACCGTAGCCGACACGCTCGCAACTCCCTATAATGCCGCCCCTATGGCTAAACAAAAGAAACACCCCACAGGGACCATCGCGCAAAATAAAAAAGCGCGACACGATTACTTCATCGAACATCGGTTCGAGGCTGGTCTGGTCCTGGCCGGCTGGGAAGTAAAGAGTCTGCGTGCCAGCAAGTTGCAACTGGTCGACAGCTACGTATTGCTCAAGGATGGCGAGGCATGGCTGCTCGGCAGTCATATCACCCCGCTGACAACCGCGAGCACCCACGTGATTGCCGACCCGGTGCGCACGCGCAAACTATTGCTCAATGCCCGCGAACTGGAAAAGCTCGCCGCAGCCGTACAGCAGAAAGGCTATGCCTGTATCTGCCTGTCCTGGTATTGGAGCAAGCACCTGGTCAAGTGCGAGATCGCACTGGGCAAGGGCAAGAAGGAATACGATAAGCGTGATACTGAGCGCGAACGCGATTCCAACCGCGAACTGCATCGCGCCGTGCGCAACAAGGGCAAGGAGGAGTAACCCTTGTAACGATGTAGCCTCGGGACTTCCCCCCGGCTACATCCCCTTACGCCGCTCCGCACGCGCCACGCGCTGAACCTCCTGACGTACTTCCTCCAACACTTCCTGCACGTACTCCAGGTGACGTGTCGAGACTTCTCGCGCCTGCTCGGCCCGGCCCTCGATAATCGCCAGGTACAGTTCCCGGTGCTGACTGATCAGCATGTCGCGCGTCTCCGTACGTTGCTGATACATGCCGCCAATATTGGTCACCACGTTACGCTTGAGCAGGTCGAACAAGCCGCGAATAGTGTGCAGCAACACCGCGTTATGGCTGGCCTCCGCAATGGCCAGGTGGAACTGTGCATCCGCAGCCCCCTCCTCGACCCGACTCACTTCATCAACGCGGGCATAGCAATCCTGCAACGCCTCGAATGCAGCGGTCAGCCGCTCACGGTCGACCTCAGTAGCTCGCAATGCTGCGTAATAAGCACAGGACGCTTCAAGGGTCTGACGAAACTCCAGCAGGTCACGCTGGGCCTCGGGATTGTTTTCCAACAGGTGCAGCAACGGATCGCTGAACGTCGAGCCCAGTGACTCGGCAACATAATTGCCCCCACCCTGACGGCTCACCAACAAGCCCTTGGCCGCCAGCTTCTGAATCGCCTCCCTCAACGAAGGACGCGACACACCAAACTGTTCAGCCAAAGCGCGCTCGGCCGGCAAGCGCTCACCCGACTTCAACGTGCCCTCAAGGATCATCCCCTCAAGCTGCTCGACTATATCGTCAGACAAACGGCGCTGACGCACCTGATCAAACCCCATAACTCACTCCCCACCATCCCGACCACTCGCCGGGGCCTCTATTCTGGCCTATCGCCGCCCTTCCAGCACCTATCAGAACCGCTTCGATTCACCCGATCAAACCACCTCGCCTGCCGGGCTACGACCAAAGTTTCGCGAGCGGCAAATTGACACATCCCGCGAAGACTTTTAACCTAGCCTCCAGCGATTGTAAATTGGTATTACCAATTATCCAAGTCGACTATGAAGTGCCTGACCAACAACAATTAGGGGCCACCCCATATGCAAACCTGGCAACAGCTCTACAGCCCGCTCGGCAGCCTCGGCCTGTCCGCACTGGCCGCCGTTATTCCGATCGTGTTTTTCTTCCTGGCTCTGGCCGTGTTTCGCCTCAAAGGCCACGTGGCCGGCAGCATCACGCTGGCGTTGTCGATACTGGTAGCGATCTTTGCCTTCCACATGCCAGTGGACATGGCGCTGGCCGCCGCTGGCTACGGTTTTGCCTATGGCCTGTGGCCTATTGCCTGGATCATTGTCGCGGCGGTGTTTCTCTACAAACTCACCGTCAAGAGCGGCCAGTTCGAGATCATCCGCAGCTCTGTCCTGTCGATCACCGATGACCAGCGCCTGCAGGTGCTGTTGATCGGCTTCTGCTTCGGCGCATTCCTGGAAGGTGCTGCCGGTTTCGGCGCCCCCGTGGCGATTACCGCCGCACTGCTGGTAGGCCTGGGCTTCAATCCGCTGTACGCGGCCGGCCTGTGCCTGATTGCCAACACCGCACCCGTCGCCTTCGGCGCCTTGGGAATTCCGATCATCGTTGCCGGGCAAGTGACCGGAATCGATGCATTCAAGATCGGCGCCATGACTGGCCGCCAACTGCCGCTGCTGTCGCTGTTCGTGCCGTTCTGGCTGGTCTTCATGATGGACGGCCTGCGCGGCGTTCGCGAAACCTGGCCAGCTGCGCTGGTCGCGGGCCTGAGCTTTGCCATCACCCAATACTTCACGTCCAACTTCATCGGCCCGGAACTGCCGGATATCACCTCGGCCCTGGCCAGCCTGATCTCTCTGACCCTGTTCCTGAAAGTATGGCAACCCAAACGCACTGCGGGCGCGCAGATTGCCGGTGCCACTTCCGACGCAGCGATTACCGCCAGCGCCGGCGGCTTCGGCCTGCCGCGCAGCACCGTCGCCTCACCTTACAGCCTGGGGCAGATCTTCAAGGCGTGGTCACCGTTCCTGATCCTCACCGTGCTGGTCACCATCTGGACCCTCAAACCGTTCAAGGCGATGTTCGCCGCAGGCGGCTCGATGTACAGCTGGGTATTCAACTTCGCGATCCCGCACCTGGATCAAATGGTGATCAAGGTTGCACCCATCGTGACCAACCCGACTGCGATCCCAGCGATATTCAAGCTGGACCCGATTTCAGCGACCGGTACCGCTATTTTCTTCTCGGCACTGATCTCGATGCTGGTCCTGAAGATCAATATCAAGATTGGTCTTACCACTTTAAAAGAGACCTTCTACGAGTTGCGGTGGCCGATCCTGTCTATCGGCATGGTGCTGGCATTCGCCTTTGTCACCAATTACTCCGGCATGTCTTCGACCATGGCGCTGGTATTGGCTGGCACTGGTGCAGCCTTCCCGTTCTTCTCGCCGTTCCTAGGCTGGCTGGGGGTTTTCCTGACAGGCTCCGACACATCGTCCAACGCCCTGTTCAGCTCGTTGCAAGCCACCACGGCGCACCAGATCGGCGTCAACGACACGCTTCTGGTCGCTGCAAACACCAGTGGCGGCGTGACCGGCAAAATGATTTCGCCGCAATCGATCGCCGTGGCTTGCGCCGCTACCGGACTGGTGGGTAAAGAATCCGACCTGTTCCGCTTCACCCTCAAGCACAGCCTGTTCTTCGCCACGATCGTCGGGCTGATCACCCTGGCCCAGGCTTACTGGTTTACCGGCATGCTGGTGCACTAAAGCCGTAGCAATAGGGTCATAACCGACGCCGGGCTATAACTTCGGCGTCGGCTTTGCGCAATCGTGTCAATACGGCGCCCAGGGGGTGCTGATCCTGGAGGACCAATGAGTCTGCCTGCCGCTTTCCTTGCTGACGTTGCACAGCTGATCCCACAAGATCGACGTTTCGACGATCCACTTTCCACCCTCGCATTCGGCACCGACGCCAGCTTTTACCGATTGGTCCCACAACTGGTGATCCGCGTCGAATCGGAAGACGAAGTGGTGGCGCTGCTGCAACTGGCCCAGCGTGAACGTGTGCCGGTAACCTTCCGCGCAGCCGGCACAAGCCTGTCCGGGCAAGCGATAAGCGACTCGGTACTGATCGTGCTGGGGGACAATTGGAACGGCCGTGAGATTCGCGGGCAAGGCACTCAGATCCGCCTGCAACCCGGCGTGATCGGCGCACAGGCCAACGCCTGGCTGGCGCCATTCGGGCGCAAGATCGGCCCAGACCCGGCGTCGATCAATGCCTGCAAGATCGGCGGAATCGTCGCCAACAACGCCAGTGGCATGTGCTGCGGTACGGCGCAGAACACCTACCACACCCTGGCCGGAATTCGTCTGGTCCTGGCCGATGGCAGCCGCCTCGATACAGAAGACGCAAGCAGCGTTACGGCGTTTCGTGAACAGCACGGCGCACTGCTCGAGCGCCTGGCCACACTCGGCCGTGAAACGCGGGCAAACGCGGAATTGGCAGCAAAAATCCGCCACAAATACCGTCTGAAAAATACCACCGGCCTGTCACTCAACGCCCTGGTGGATTTTGATGAACCGCTGGATATCCTCAGCCATTTGTTGGTGGGCTCCGAGGGTACCCTCGGTTTTATCAGCGCAGTCACCTACGACACCGTGATCGACCACCCGAACAAGGCGTCGGCGTTGATCGTATTTCCGGATGTGGAGACCTGCTGCAACGCAGTCACCATCCTGAAAACCCAACCGGTGTCGGCTGTCGAGTTGCTGGACCGACGCAGCATGCGCTCGGTGCAGAACAAACCGGGCATGCCCGCATTCGTACAGCACTTGTCAGAAAGTGCCTGCGCCCTGCTGATTGAATCCCGCGCCGCATCGCCCTCATTGCTGCATGAACAATTGGCGCTGATCATGGCGTCGCTGGCCGGTTTCCCGGTGGAGAAACAGGTCGACTTCACCGAAGACCCTGTGGAAAACGCCCGCCTGTGGGCCATCCGCAAGGACACCTTCCCCGCCGTAGGTGCTGTACGCAAAACCGGCACCACGGTGATCATCGAAGACGTCACCTTCCCGGTCGAGCAACTGGCCATTGGCGTGAACCGCTTGATCGAACTGTTCGACAAACATCACTACGACGAAGCCATCCTTTTCGGACATGCCCTGGAAGGCAATCTGCACTTTGTGTTCACCCAAGGCTTCAACAGCGCGGAAGAAGTCACACGCTATCAAGCGTTCATGGATGACGTCGCGCAATTGGTGGCCGTGGAGTTCGGCGGTTCGCTGAAAGCCGAACACGGCACCGGCCGCAATATGGCACCGTTCGTGGAGCTGGAATGGGGCAGCGACGCCTATCAATTGATGTGGCAACTCAAACGCCTGCTCGACCCCAACGGCATTCTCAATCCTGATGTGGTGCTCAGCGAAGATCCGCAGATTCACCTCAAGCACCTCAAGCCGCTGCCTGCGGCCGACGAGCTTGTGGATAAGTGCATTGAGTGCGGTTTCTGTGAACCGGTATGCCCATCGAAGGGCCTGACGTTGAGCCCGCGCCAGCGCATCGTGATCTGGCGAGATATACAGGCGAAAAAACGCGCCGGCGTCGACACTACCGAATTGGAAGCGGCCTACCACTACCAGGGCATCGACACGTGCGCCGCCACCGGCCTATGCGCCCAGCGCTGCCCGGTAGGAATCAATACCGGCGACCTGGTGAAAAAACTGCGAAGCCGTGACGCCGACCGTACGAAAACCGCCGAATGGCTGGCCACCCATTTCGCCACGGCACTGCAAGGTGCGCGCTTTACCCTGCATGTAGCCAATGGTGCACGCATGCTGCTGGGAGCGCCTCGCCTGGCGAAGCTGTCGGCCACCATGACCAAGTTGTCCAAGGGACAGATTCCGCAGTGGACCAACGCCATGCCACAACCGGAAAAAGCCATTCGCTTCAGCCCGGCGGTGACGGATGAGCGGCCACGGGTGGTCTACCTGGCGGCCTGCGTCTCACGCGCCATGGGCCCGGCGGCCGGTGATAAAGAGCAGATGTCTTTGTACGAAAAAACCCAGGGCCTGCTGGAAAAAGCCGGTTACCAGGTCGTGTTTCCCGACAACCAGGACAACCTGTGCTGCGGCCAGCCTTTCGCTTCCAAAGGCTACGCCGAACAGGCAGAACACAAACGCCAGGAACTGATCGGCGCCCTGCTCCATGCCAGCCGCGGCGGCCTGGACCCGATCTATTGCGACACCAGCCCCTGCACCCTGCGCCTGGTGCAAGACCTCGGCGAAACGCGCCTGGACCTTTACGACCCCGTACGTTTCATCCGCACGCACCTGATGGACCGTCTCGACTTCACACCGCAGGAGGCACCGATCGCCGTACACGTCACCTGCAGCACCCAACACCTGGGAGAAAGCCAGGCCCTGATCGACCTGGCCCGTCGCTGTGCCAAAACCGTGGTAATTCCGGAAGGCATTCACTGCTGCGGGTTTGCCGGCGACAAAGGTTTCACCACGCCGGAACTCAACGCCCACTCGCTGCGCTCCCTCAAGGATGCAGTGCAGCACTGCAGTGAAGGCATCTCCACCAGCCGCACCTGCGAGATCGGCCTGAGCCAGCATGGCGGCATCGACTATCACGGGTTGGTGTACCTCGTGGATCGCGTGACTCAGGCCCGCGCCCATTAATCCCGCAAAAAAACAGAACCCCTGCGCGCTGGCGTAGTCATCTGCATAGGCCTCGACGCACGAGGCCCATCAGTGATGTCGCTGGCAGCCCATGAACGCCAGCAGCGTCGAGCCTTTTTTGCGCAAGGAGATACCCTATGAAGCGTTCCGCTCTTGCTGGCTTGTTCATTACCGCTGCGATGTTGGCCTCCCCTGCTTTCGCTGCTGGCGAGCCCGACCTGTGCAAGATCAACCTGGACAAAATCAACAACGGTAAAGCGCTGCTCGCCACCGACACCAGTGGCAAAAGCGGCGAAATCGACACAGCCGTCTCCCAGGCCAAGGCTGCCCACGCCGCCGGTGACGACAAGAAGTGCATCGAAATCACCTCCAAGGCCCTGCAAGACCTGCAGAACCTGGACAAAGGCGGTCAATAAGCGCAGGGCCAACCTTCGGGTTGGCCTTCCGTGACCGTTTGGCGTACACTGCACAGGCTTGTCACTCACTATGAAACAACGAGTTACAAGCACGGGGCCGTTTAGGATTCGACGCCGGTCGCGAAACTTTAGGTGCATGCCGAGTTGGTAACAGAACTCGTAAATCCACTGTTGCAACTACTTATAGTTGCCAATGACGAAAACTACGGCCAGGAATTCGCTATCGCTGCGTAAGCAGCCTTAGACCTGAGCTTCTGGTACCTTCGGGTCCAGCAATCACCAGGGGATGTCTGTAAACCCAAAGTGATTGTCATATAGAACAGAATCGCCGTGCAGTACGTTGTGGACGAAGCGGCTAAAACTTACACAACTCGCCCAAAGCACCCTGCCCTTCGGGTCGCTGAGGGTTAACTTAATAGAAACGGCTACGCATGTAGTACCGACAGCGGAGTACTGGCGGACGGGGGTTCAAATCCCCCCGGCTCCACCACCTTATCATCTAAAGACGTCCACGGACGTCTTTTTTTGTGCCTGGAATCCAGTGAATACGGGGGTTTTAGCGCCATCAGCGTCCACGAACGTCCAAGAGCAGCCACCCTTTATGGCATTCCAATTGGCATTCCAAGCCCAACAGTGCTAATTTTTGGAATGCCAACCCCACCCTGGAATGCCAATGTGCGCACAAGCGGTTCGCCTCTCTGAACTCAAAATCAAATCTGCCAAGCCTGCTGAAAAGGACTACGTCCTGTTCGACGGCGGCGGACTTCAAATGCGAGTGAGAAGTAATGGCTCAAAGCTATGGAACTTCAACTATCGACACCCCGTGACGAAGAAGCGAATCAACATGGGCCTCGGTACCTTCCCAGAAGTCTCGCTAGCGCAAGCACGAAAGGGCTCCATTGCAGCGAGGGAAATACTTGCCCAGGGCATCGATCCCAAAGAACAACGAGATGCAGTGCTGCAAGCAAAGCAAGCTGAAACCGAGCACACATTTCAGAATGTCGCGACGGAATGGTTTGAACTGAAGAAGGATGCGGTCACACCAGCTTATGCCGAGGACATCTGGCGCTCGTTGACGCTGCATGTATTTCCGGATTTGGCCACCACACAGATTTCAGCCATCAGCGCACCACAAGTCATCAACCTTCTTCGACCACTCGAAACCAAAGGTAGCCTTGAAACCGTCAAACGGCTGTCACAGCGACTCAACGAGATCATGACTTACGGGGTCAACTCAGGACTGATACACGCAAACCCACTCAGCGGGATTCGCTCCGTCTTCAAGAAGCCGAAAAAGAAAAACATGGCGGCACTTGCTCCCGATGAGCTGAAAGAGCTCATGGTGGCAATTGCCAATGCCAGCATAAAAAGAACTACGCGCTGTCTGATCGAATGGCAGCTCAATACCATGACTCGCCCAGCGGAGGCTGCAACCACGCGCTGGGCCGACATCGACTTCGAGAAGAAGATCTGGACGATTCCTGCTGAGCGCATGAAGAAACGCCGCGTACATATCGTGCCGCTCACAGATCAAGCACTGGCGCTGTTGGAGGCAATCAAACCATACAGCGGACACCGAGAGTATATATTTCCTGCAGACCGGGACCCTCGAACACACTGCAACAGCCAGACCGCCAACATGGCGCTAAAGCGCATGGGCTTCGAAGGTCGGCTGGTGAGCCATGGCATGCGCTCAATGGCCAGCACCATCCTCAACGAACACGGCTGGGATCCTGAGCTGATCGAGGTGGCGCTTGCGCACGTCGACAAAGATGAGGTTCGCAGCGCCTATAACCGAGCGGACTATATCGAGCGCAGACGACCGATGATGGCTTGGTGGAGTGAACACATTCAAGAGGCAGCCACCGGCAATCTATCGGTGGCTGCCATTAAGGAAAGTAGGGACAGAAAAGTCGTATCGATACGCTGATCTAAGGACTGCTCTAACCCCGGAGCTGACCTTCAGAGTTACATCACGCCACCCAGTAGGCGAAGGTCAAAAATGATACTTGTCGAAGCGCCTTTTGAACGCCTCAGCGGAGCCTTCCATGATGTTTAGGACCGCGTTAGCCGAGTGAGCTTGGTCAAGCCCTCCTATTGCTAGCTGTGTTCCGCGCCCTTCCCTCACATCAAGGGCGAAAACCAGATCGGTATCAGCATTTACTGGCAGGTTTGCATTGTGTGTGGTCAAGATGAGCTGCCTCCGGTTTTTCACCTTGCGAAGTAAAGGAACCAATTCGTGGTAGATAAAGTTCGAGTCCAGCTCATCTTCAGGCTGGTCTATTAAAATCGGACCATCACCCTGAGCAAGAAGTAGCTTAAGAACCGCTGTATTCCTCTGGCCTTCTGAAAGTACACGACTTTGGATATTGCCCACGAGTGTTCCATCCGCACGATAGAGCTCTACATCTACCTTGTCTTCTATTCGAGTGAGGCGTGCCGCACGCCACTTGCTTTTCTGCTCAACGAAATGCTTTCGAATATCATCTGATAAACCTGCTATTTCTAATGGGCCAGGTAGCTCGCCCATCAGCACCGCCTTGATATACAGCCATGGAGATTGTAAGCCTGGTTTAACATCGGACAGATGCTGTTGAAAATCTGCAAAGAGCGCTGTACCGATTTGTTCCCAGACTCTACCGATTCTGGCACGGCGGTCAGGGGCCATTCCTTCCCAGACTTCTTGAAAGTGGACTTCGTCGGCCATCGGCTGGATACACACAGTGATAGAGCGGTCGGCCTTCTGCGTAATTTCCTGAGCAGTTCGAGCTCTAACCATAAGCTGTTCAGACCAAAGATCATGCAGCTTGCTCAGCATTGAATCCCGTCTTTCCACTTCGGGTGTGAGAGCCTCGATTTTCCTTAGTAGATCCTCAAGGTTGGCTTGCTTGATCTGACGAAGCCTGTCGATTTCCTGAAGGCGTGCAACATCTTGAGGCTGAAGACCTCTTTCTTCACAGGCGCGAAGGAATCCAGCCTTAATCGCATTTAGCTCAGCGGAAACGGAATTCCAGCCCCCAAGTTGCTGTTCCAATTCATCGGCGTCTTTCTGCATCTCGGCAGCTAGCTCTGCGAGCTTATGTGAGTGCTTCTGGCGAAGCGCAACAGCTCCCTGTGTGTAGAGGTTGAACCAATCAGATCTTGGCCAAGCCTCAACGTTACCGTCGTTCAACGCGCCACGATCGGACAGCTGTTTAGCAAGATCCTTGAGTGAACCGGTATCTTTAACCAACTGCGCTTTCGCTTTCTCCAAATATTGCCGAGCCGCCTCCGCTCGCTGGTATTGAAGCGCTTCTGCCTGCACCTCTTTTCGAGCCTGCCATTGGCGGTTCAGCTCTTGCAGCTCCTGGGCCAATTCCTTTTCTACTTTCCGTAACTCATCTAACTGATCGGAAGCAGCAAATACCTGAACGATCTCGGCTCGCAGGGTATTTTCTCGCCCCTTAAGCGCTTGAAGCTCTGCACTACAAGCCTCATCCACCATGCCCAGCAAGCTACCTTCACCACCAATATCGGTAAGCTCACTAAGCTGCTGCTGGCTGTAGAACTGAATTGGAATTTGCTTCAGGTAGGCTGGAATATCGTGCACTTCGCCCTGCAGCATTGCATGAGCGGCGTCTGGGCGAAGCGAGATGATGTCAACTTGGCCAGGTACGCTTTCCCAACCGACTTGGATTTCCGCATCGCCCGAGAACGTACCTCTGAGCCGTTCGAACTTTGCCTTAGTTGACGCGGAAAATTGGCCACCAGTGTCCCGAGCAAAAGCAAAGCGAAGTAGCTCCATCAGCGTCGACTTACCAGTTCCACGCCCACCAATAACAGTGTTCAAATTCGGTGAAAAAGCAATTTCTTGGTCCGCTAGAAACTTCAGCCCGCTGCATTTCAGAAAAACAATTCTAGGGTGAGTCTGCTCTTCTGATGGCCTTGCGTCTTGAAGGCGTAAGCGAGATGTCCCATCTAAAAACGCTTGTCGTAGTGCCACGATAGAAGGCTTGGAGGCTTTTAGCCATGTCCAGCGGTAGCCCAAAGAGTTGGCAATGGGACGGCCGTCCTCCCCTACCTTCAGAGACTTTGCATCTGATGACTGAACATAGGCGGGCTGACGTCCGCGCCTCGACCAGTCAGGATTGCTACCCTCTAGGATCGACTTGAATCTCTGCGGCATTGGATAGGTAGTCACCTCAACAGCCAGCAGACCCGGGTTCTGGTAATCCGCAATGTTATTTGCTGATGACAGCATGCCATCTGCTTGGTCAGCATGAGCGGCTATCACTATGCCTGCATGCTGTTCTTGAACAACCTCCAGCAACTCCTTCAAGCTGATTGTTCGCCCCTCTCTGCGTAGCAGTGCAGGCTCTCCAGCTCTGAATCGTTCATGTTCAGCCAAGCCAAGCTTCGTGAGAATCATGTTAACGCGCTGAACATGCCGCTGTTTCTTAGCTGGATCAAATAGGCAAAGAACGTGATAGCCAATGTCGACTTCAAATCCTGGAAAAATAGAGATTGGCGCGCGATTAAGCTCTTTAGCGACTGACTTATTCTGTTCGACCAAATGGGTGAGAAACCAGTCACGCGGATCTGCTTTCTCCGAAAAATTGTGGTCAGTAATACCGATCATTTCTAGGTCGAGCTCATGACAGCGCCGGAGGAACTGCTTGGCCTTTACTTGAATGGCTTGCTCGCAAGGTTTCCCGTCGATTATCGGACGACGAATGTGAAGGCGCAGATCATCGTCTGCCCAATGTCGATTGTCTTCAGGCGTTTGTACCTGAAAGTCGGATTTGAGCCAGCGCATTCCCTGATATTCGACCACTATTTACCTCCAATTCCATTTTCGCGCTTGGCGGACGATCGAAGCATACTGCCATAGGGGCATCTTAGGGTTTGTAGGTAATCACTACACTCCCTACAGGGGCGCCGTCTATTCGATTCAAAGAAATTTCAACCACACATTACCGCAATGACATAACCAACAAGAAGGTTCACACCATGTCATTGCAGTGTCCCCGCTGTCACTCCCCAAAAGTCGCTTCATTCCATCACGCCATGAAAATCGGCGCGAGCATCGGCACCGTTGGCGGTGCTGCGCGCGGCATCAGTGCTGCGCTAGCTGGCGGTCAAGCTGGTGCGCTTATTGGCGCTATTGCTGGGCCTTTGGGTATCACACTAGGCTCCGTATCTGGTGCCATCCTCGGTGGCCTCGCCGGCGGGGTTGGTGGTTGTGCACTCGGCGCCCAACTCGGTGAGTCTCTCGATCGCCACGTCCTGGCCCACAACCTCTGCCTGCTATGTGGTCACCGCTTTAACCTACCGACCTAATCAGGTCATTTTCTCTTCTATCTATTACGTCCGTTTCGGTGCTGCGTTGTGCGCGGAGCTTTATGACGGATAGCATCCAAAGGAATCACAATCATGGCTCATCTCGTCGAAACTATGGCCTACGCCGGAGCAACTCCTTGGCACGGCCTTGGCAATCACCTCACTCAAAAGCAACCCATCGAAGTTTGGCAACGCGAAGCCGGCATGGACTGGGACATCCAGGAAAGCCCCGTCCTCTTCAAATCAGAGAGCATCGGCCACCTGGGCGCGATCCATTCCTTCCCCGAACAGAAAGTGCTGTTGCGTTCGGATACCAAGGCGCCGCTGTCAGTCGTTTCCCTGCGCTACCATACCGTGCAGCCTCGGGAAGTTTTGGAGTTTTATCGTGACCTCACCGAGGTCTCCGGCTACGAGCTGGAGACTGCGGGGGTACTCAAAGGTGGTCGCAAGTTCTGGGCGTTGGCGCGTACCGGGCAAGGTGCTGCGCTCAACGGTAACGATCAAGTCAACGGCTACCTGCTGCTGGCCACGTCCTGCGATGGCACCCTGGCCACCACGGCAACACCCACCACCGTGCGCGTGGTATGCAACAACACTCTGACGATAGCCCTGGACGGCTCAGCTCGTGCAATCAAGGTGCCGCACAATACCCGCTTCGATCCGAAGGTAGTGAAGAAGCAACTCGGCATAGCCGTTTCCGGTTGGGACGAGTTCATGTATCGCATGCGCCATCTCGCTGAACGCAAAGTTCAGTGGCATGAGGCTCTTGGATATTTCATGTCAGTGTTGTGCGAGGTAAATCCGAGCAATCAATTACCGGAGCAACTACCCAACAAGCGCGCCCTGCGCAAGGTTCAGGAGCTGTACGAAGGTCGCGGCCGAGGCAGTCAGCTGGACTCGGCTCGCGGTACCGCCTGGGGCCTGCTCAACGCCGTAACCGAGTACGTCGACCACGAACGTCGCGCCCGTAGCAACGAGTACCGCATGGACTCGGCCTGGTTCGGTCAAGGGGCGCAGATCAAGCAACGTGCTCTGGACACCGCCCTGCAGCTTGTCGCCTAACCGGGTACTTCCTCTCCCAAAACGCCCGATCAGCGACGAGGCTGATCGGGCGTTTCTGTTTCTGCAAGGTGAACGCTATGAACGCTACCAACAGATAACCATCAAGGAACTCCACATGCGCCTACATAAGCTGAAGGCTAGTGAATCTACCGGCACCTACCAAATCGAGTCGCCGATCAGTGAAGCCGACATCCTGCTAATGGCCCGGCAATTGGCAAACCTACGTCTGCGCCGAGGACGGGCATTAACTTCGCCGAAGGAAGTGTTCAGCCATCTGCAAGCGCTGCTGGCCGATTACGAGCACGAGGTATTCGCCTTGCTCCTACTTGATAACCGGCACCGAGTAATCGTATTTCACGAACTCTTCAGGGGCACGTTGGACGGTGCCAACGTCTATACCCGCGAAGTCGTCAAGACCGCCCTAGAGCACAACGCGGCAGCAACTGTATTGGTACACAACCACCCTTCCGGTGATCCAGAACCTAGCCAAGCAGACCTCAACCTGACCCACAAACTACAGGAGGCCTTGAACCTGGTTGGGGTGCGAACGCTGGATCATATCGTGGTAGGTCACGAGGGCTGCGTATCGCTGGCGGAGCAGGGCTATCTATGAGGAGAAAACGACGATGAAGCTACTACGCATGTTTGCGGCCGTGCTCATGTTCACCGGCATTCTTGCAGGCTGCTTGGCCATCCTACTGCTGGTGTTTCTGATGGTGCGGTTTCCGCCACTGCTGATCGCCGTACTGTTGGCGTGTTGGATGTTCTGCCGTCTCTTGAAGGCATTGGCACCCAATTCAGCAGCGGCAGACGCCACAACGGTAGCACCGAAATAAACCTACTTGTGAGCCTCAGGCATGCACTAGCGCCTCAACTCAATAGGAAACATAACGATGAACAGACAGCGTCTGATCTGCGACTCCAGCGCCGTGCTGACGCGTGACGCCGCCAAAGGGCTGACCTTGCTGATCGGGTTACTCAATGGCGCAATCGAGGGCGCTCAAAGTCCGCATGAAAGGTTCGGCCAGTCCGCTCTTCCCTGCGGGCTAACCGCCGTTGTGCATGCTTACCCAGCTGCCAGAAAAGAGCCCGATGAGGTTGTGCGGTTCCACCTCGCCGACTTTGACTCTCTATGCCTCCGCTGTGGCGCGTTATTCAACGAGGCAGCCGAAATCAAGGAGCGGCTTAACCCCGGCTGAGGCGCGCCACCAAACTCTCCACAAACTCCAGCACTAGCGTACGGTCATCTGAGTCCAGTACGGATAACAGCCCCTGCAGTCGACGCGCCTGATCCTCCTGACGCGTGCTGCCCTCAGTCAGCAAGTCGGCAGTCTCGCAGCCGAAGACCGTCGCCAGCTCAATTAAGCGTTCGATGTTAGGCATCACGACGCCACGCTCAATACGGGATACGGCCTCGCTTCCAATCCCTAGCTTTTCCGCAACCTGCTCCTGACTCAACTTACAGCGAATGCGCTGACGCGCAATGGCTTGGCCAACAAGCTCCGCCAGCTGCTTCGATTTGGTTCTTGACATGCCACCCTCCAATTCAACCTGGATAGTTGGCTATCAACCTGTTGACATGAAGGACTTACCAAACCGAGACTCACCCTAAAAGGTTGGTATTCGACCTTTTCTCAAAACCACTATCTCTTGCAGGGAGCTCGGAAAACCCATGATCGTCGTAACAGGTCTGAATGAAATGCAGATTGAAGGCCTCTTGAAATGCAAAGCGTCCTTCGAAATCCATGGCCTCAGGGGAAATTTCATGGGAGGCATCAAACTGGTCGAAACCAAGATTGAAAGCCAGGGGCTGAAGTGTCGAGTCAAAAGCGATGTGAAAAGTGCAGTGGTACAAGGCGGCGCACTGGGTGCCGTATTCAGCATCCTGACAACACCCGCCACATTGACCATCGCGGCATTAACGGCCACAGCAGGGGTAGGGCATACGCTCGTTACCTACAACCCCGATTACGAAATCATCAAGGACTACGTCAACAAGCGGCTCAAGGTTGTTTACAAGAAGTAGCCCTCCTCATTCCCACTGCCACCAACAGCGAAGAGCACCACTGCGCTGCTGGACTCGCGAGCTTCGCCACCGGTCGTGAAACGGCCGGTTCCTCTTTCTCGCTCGCAAGAAACCACAAACAGGAGTTACCTCATGAAACGGATACTCAGCATTCTGCTGCTCGCGTTCTGCGCCAATGCCAATGCCGTCATTGACCATTACGCCTGGAACAACATTGCCTACCCGGACGAGACGTCCACCAATGGACTCCCCGAAGCGATCCCCTGCATCAATAAGAAAGCCTTCAATGGTCAGCCGCTGATTAAGTGCACCTGGCTGGAAAACGCCCGCGAGGTGCTCATCTGGAATGCTCAGCGCCAGCAGGATGTACGCTACGTCAACCAAGTAAGCGGTACGTGCCTACGCGGCAAGTGCCGAACAAACGCCACCATCGTGGGTGACTGGAACCAGGACGTGTTCTTCACCCTGTCGATCTGGTATCGCATCGGAGTCAGCACCGACGGCAAGCCGGTGGCCTACCGTGTCGATACCTCGCATCAGGTGTCGTATGCCAAGGCGGGATCTCTCCTACACCAGTTCTACCTAGACATTGGCGTTCCAGATAATCAACTTTTACCAACGTTCGACGGGCGCTATGAAGGTGGTTATGCAGCTTGGCAGGCACAGAAGGGGCGTGCACAAGCATCGACACAGCAGTCACTTGCCACCTCGGCCCAATTAGAATGGCCGGACGTGAAAAGTGCCTGGTGCAATCCGCGTATGGATGACGATTGCTACATCAACGAAAAGAAGGTACCGATTGCTGACCTTGGTAAGTGGTTGCCGGCAGTTGCTGAATCGAACATCGACCAGATCGGCGGCTTCTGCGAGACCATCCTCTGTTTCGATAAGGACAATCAACCCGTCGGTTATCTGTTGCAGTAACGGCCATTGCGCAGAGCTACAGTTTGGTGGAAACCGCCAAAACCAACTGCCAAGAACCTTATGTCTGGCTGCGCCACACGCTCAAAGCTGCCGCATGTGTAGTCGGTGGCGGACTATGAGCGCTTTTTCCTGGGACTGCTCGCCAGCAATGCCACGGTGAACCTTATTCCTACTTTTCGGTAGGTGGGGATCAAAGACACACAAAAAAGGGTAGCCGGTGCTACCCTTTTTTCGTGGTCTGTCCTACGCCTGCAGAGCTAAACCCAGCTCGTTAGATAGCTCATAGCGGCTCAAAAGCTCAGTGTCTGCTTGGCGCGTGTATTTTGCGGCAAGACCTGCCAACGTAGAGTTTCCAACCACGTCCGTATGTGGCACTAATAAATAAGACCACGGCTTACCGCCAGTTTTCTTCGCATGGAACTCAGTGGCGATATGTGCCCAAAGCGCTGCGGTTTCTGCTTTGCGCAATACCACCGTATCGCTAATTTCATCCGCGCGCTTGGTCTCAATAATCAAAATGCGGTCTTGCATTTCAACCACAAAATCCGGCTGGTAAGGTAAGCCATCTGAGTCGTAGAGCTTGAATTGGTTGGGGCCGGGTTTCATCCACAGCTTAACGCCATTTTCTTTTTCTAAAATCTCGCTCAGTTTACGCTCCGTATCTGAATCAAATTTAGCCAGTGGGTAGCAGGATTTACTGAAACCGCTAAAAATGTAACGCTTGATCTCATTAAGCTTTGGCGGTGCCTGGCGAAAGTCCAATGAATATTGGCTACCCGCATTCTCGAAAGTTTGTGGACGCAAATCTTGGAAGGCCGCGCTCACAGTAACGCGGTAATTTGTTTTCCCGCGCCACATATTTTTCTTCATATCCGCAAAGATGGCATCGGCCATTTGCCGAGAGTGGCCTTGCAGCACACTACGCAACTCTTCAAGCTTTTCGTATTTTGCTTGATAGTGAGTAACTACTTGGCCAGCCAGCTGGTAAAGCACTTCGGAGTGCGTGTCGTAATCAATCTCTGGGAAGTCCATGAGTTTGGCAACAATATAGTTTTCTAGGCACTCTTGCTGCTCATCATGGGCGTCGCCGCTGATAGACTGCGTTTTCTCTGTGCGCAAGACCTGAATCAATAACTCGTTCGAGAGCGGCTGATGGTTCCAGTGTTTAAGATCCAGCGCGAACTGTTTAAAACCAAAAGACACATTTTGGGTCGGCGTGATGGTCAATGCTGGAATGGCAATAATTCGCTCAACAAACTGACTGCAAATCGACTTCACGATTGCCTCAATTTTCAGCGTTTCAACCGAAAATATCTCAGCTTGCGGTGTTTGCTCCGCTTGAATGGCCTGAACAATAGCGGCTTGCACTTCCGGCTTATTAATATCCGCAAGGCTTCTTACTTGTTTAGCGGTCTGCTGAACGACAATCTGAAGAGTTTTCTCGGCCACCTCCACTTCTTGCGCAGTGTGCAAAATATAAGGCGCTGGCATCTCTGCCACACCGACTGGGTTCGAGGATGCAGGAATTTGGTAGGCAGTGCTTTTTTCACTACCTGCTGCTTTCGGCAGCATGGATTGCACCAAGTGCTGCACGACATTTGGCGTAGTGACGACCTCAGGTCTCGTTGAGGTAACGTCACCGTCCTCACCAATAAACACTTGTTTGAGTTTCTTGGTAACACCGTTTTCCGTTTTAGCCAACTCAATCAGGTCATTGAAGCGGTCGTGGGCAATCACGGTGAGCTGATCAACTTCGGCTACTCCCGTGCGTTTGCCATAAGGTAAACGCAGCCCACGCCCCAAGGTTTGCTCGGTCAGAATATCGGAAGCTGAGGCACGCAATGGAACAATGGTGAACAGGTTAGTAACGTCCCAGCCTTCTTTGAGTTTGTTAACGTGAATAACGATGTCGGTATCGCCGCTTTTTTCGATGTTCAGCAAGCGCTGCGCATTCTCGTCACTCTCTTCCCCGGAAGTTTTTGAGTGAATCTCGATAACACGACCTTTGTAACGGCCACCGAAAAATCCGTCTGACTCCACAAATTGTTTTACCTCGGAGGCGTGCGTAGTGTCCTTGGTCACCACTAGCACAAACGGTCGTACTATCGGTTTATCGTAGTTTTTGGCGTAGGTTTCCAGCGCCACCTTGACATGCTCGTGGTAGTTAATTCCGTCCTCAAGCATGATGCGTTCAAGCGCATCGGCATCGACTGACTTCGGATTAAAGTTCGCCCGAGTACCAATGGCAGGTTCCTTCACATAACCGTCCTCCATCGCATCAGGCAGGTTGTAGCGGTAAACCACATTCTTAAATGACTGGGGCTTACTGCCCGTAGTTTTCGGCGTCGCCGTTACCTCAAGGCCCATAATCGGTTGCAACTCGGCAATAGCTTTAAATCCAGCGCTACCGCGATAACGGTGCGCTTCATCCATCAGCAGAACCAAGTCCTCAAGCTCAGACAGGTACGAAAAATAGCTGTCGCCAATGTACTCCTGCAGGCGTTTGATACGAGGAGCAGCCCCGCCTCGTACCTCGGAGTTGATCTTCGAAATGTTGAAGATATTGATGATCACACTTTCGCGGCCAAATAGATCCGCGCCGCGCACACCACGACCTTCCTCATAGTTTTCAGCGTTAACAATCAAAGGCGGATTATGGGCAAAGACTTCAATGCCCTTGAAAACATATTTAGGGCTGCGCGGATCAAAATCGAACAGCAACTTCTCATAAATCGTCAGGTTTGGTGCCAGAATGAAGAAGTTCCGGCTCTTGCCGATCATGTGCAAATAGCTAATGAATGCGCCCATTAAGCGGGTCTTGCCGACGCCGGTGGCAACGGAGAAACAAACCGATGGGAATTCGCGTTCGAAATCTGCAAAGTCCGCATCAGTGACCTCACTGAATGCCTGACGTACCTGCTCCCTAGCGGCCTCTACATCAGTGCCCTTTTTCGGATCAATGAGTCCTACGATGGTATCGAGGCGCCGAAGCGCCTCTGCCTGAGGCTTACGTAACGAGAGGCGCTGACAAATTTGGGCAACTACACGATCCTTGTTTAGTTCAGTCATCTCAGTTTTCCTCAGTACCGTCGAACAGGTTGGCCTGTGCCACCGATGCTTTATTTTTTCTAGGTTTAGCCGCCGTGATTTCGACTGTTTCAGACTCTTCATCTTGTACAGGCAAGGCCGCGATTTTTAAGGAGTAATCGTCCTTACCCCACTCGCAACGGTCCAGTACCACACGAGGGATTTTCTTGATGGTCAGGTTCATCTGGTTATCGCCTGCAGCCTCATAAGCCCTGCAGCAAACCAGCAGACTGCGCTCTTCCCCCACGTCATCAGACAGAGCCTTTAGCTGATCAAAGGTCAAACTGTTGGTAGTCACATAGATAAAGGCGTTTTCAGTGGCCTTGCCGTGCATCCAATAATGTTCGGCGGATGGCGCGTAGGTGTAATTGAAATGCTTGCACATGGCCTCGGCCAGCATTTCCGGTTTGTAATCCTTATTGATAACCAGATTGCCCCAATTATCTTTTTGCAAAAGCGAAGGGCCGAGCTTGAGGAAACGATAGCCCCCACCGCCCTTCCAGTTCATAGCCTCGGTCACGCCACCTTTATCGGTGCCGTCGATAACCTTCTGCATGCGCGGTACAACATGCGTTATGGCGTGCTCTCCGAGCTCAACCATGATCCAGCGGCGACCCATTTTGTGGGCGACAGCACCGGTCGTGCCGGACCCACCAAATGAATCAAGAACTAAATCTCCAACCTCACTGGTTAGTTCAATACAGCGCTTGATTAAGGCCTCTGGCTTTTTGCCTTTTGGAAACTCTACATTGCCCTCGTTATGCAAATTATTGGATAAAATGTCGTCCCAAATCGAAGTTAATGGTTCTCCCGACTCCCATTTACCATCGATAAATTTGAGTTTATCCCTGTAGAAAAGAATTTTCTGCCCACCAATGAAATACATATCGGAGAGACTCCCCCCCCTCTCTAAAAGAAGAACAGTATCGGGTTTATCTCTCGATTGATCGATTATCTTTCTTGCCTCCGCGCTAACTGCATTGTAATCAGGTCGTGCCGGCTGAATGACGCTATCTGCATTCTCATGAACGAAATCGGTAATAGATCTCTCGAATTCATCACCTAAAGCTTTTTTAATGCCTTTTTCGGGTAGACCGCAGTGTTCAGAAAATGCCTTCATTAAAGTGGTGAAGTGCCACTGGGAGTGATGATCCTGACGATTTACAATAAACTTATTATAACGTGTGTCTCGCCCGTCCGCACGCTTTACAAACAGGCGATTTGGTTTCCAAGATGACTTTTGGCGTGCGTAAATCAGGATAAAATTTGAAGTACTAACTACGCCCGGATTTATAGCTTTGTGACCAGTCGCGGACCCTTGTTTGAAAGCGACGATCGAAATACGGTTACTACGTCCAAAAATTTCGTCGCAAATTACGGTTAGATATGCGAGTTCGTTATCATCGATATGAACGAACAATGAGCCGTCATTACTAAGAAGGTTACGCAAAATTTCTAACCGCTCCCTCATGAGAGAGAGCCACAACGAATGTTCAATGCCATCGTCGTAATTTGGAAATGCTTGCTGAGTATTGAAAGGTGGGTCGATGTAAATGCACTTCACCTTGCCGCGCACATTGGGGTCTGTCTCCAGCGATTTTAGCGCCAGCAGATTATCCCCATGGATCAGCATATTGTCGAAATAATCACCCTCACGCCGAGTTTCGGCGTGATAGGAAAACTCTGGATCTTCAATCAGTATGCGCGGTTCGAGGCGCGGACGCTTGTCTTTGCCAATCCATGTCAGTTCAAGTTTGGTTTTACCGGCCATTAGATCAGGCTCCATCGAATCGTAAACAGGTGATCCACCTGTGGTGTCAAGTTAAGTTGTTCGGCAATGGCATCTAACATGGCGTCGCGCTCATTATCGATCTCACGCAGGCGGGTATAGAGTTGATGTTGCAGCTCATCCACCTGGCGCTTTAAGGCTTTTGCCTCATGCTGCAGCTCCAGCTTGGCTACCAGATTAGCGGTTGCACGGGCGAGTTTGTTCTTTTCATTAGCCTGCTTAGTCAGCTCTTTGATTTGCTGGTCGTAGGCCACACGGGCGTCATTACGCCACGCATCAAGGCGGTCTTCTTCTTCGTTGAGAAACTCGCCCAAACGTTCTTGGGCATGGCCGACAAGAGCCGTTTGCCGCGCCTCAGTAACATCCACCAATTCTACCTCAGGAGTCTGCTCCGTCGGGGCGCCAAGCTCTCGGGTAGGAATATGCAGCAAGCGTTCAGCGGTACTCGAGTCAAGCATCCTGCCGTCATCGGTGAAGGCTACGCAGATCAGCTCATCCCAGGTACGGGCGGGGGTTCGTAATGTGAGTCGCGAGAGGCGCATCCAGCCTGATTGGCCACGCAAACTGGCAACATCGCCCAGATTGCCAGCGTAGGCGCTGTAGTCAAACTCAAGCGCCGCCATGGGAGTTGATCGCGCTTTAGCCTGCGCCACGAGCTTGTCTGCCAGGCCTCCATCGCCCAAGCGAAAAAAGCGCCAGCCGTTATCCTCGGCCTCAGGCCATTCGGTAGACCAGGTGTTGTCTTGATAATCAAAGCGCTCGGCATGATCAGCGTGAAAGCGGGCCTCGGGCAATTCAGCGCGGGCAAGGGTCAGCAGGGCCCTACGGAAGTCGCCGAGGACGGCGTGAACGCCTTCCTTACGGCTCATCAGCCGTTCAATCACCTTTTCGTCCATCTCAGCCAAAATTTGGTTGCGTGCAGCCTGTTTGGCCGCATCAATCTCGACACTGAACTCTTCCTGCAGTCTATCGAAGGCCTCATTAATTTCGTCGTTCGAACGGCAGGTCTGGACGATCTCCAGAATGCGCCGTTCGATATCCACACCAGATTCAATGGCACCCAAAACTTCATCAGATGAGCCAAATACGCCCTCGAAGAGCTTGAACTTCTGCTCTAAGAGCTGGTGAATGCGCTCCTCTGCCTGGTTCTTGCGATTGAGGAAGTTGATCACGGTGACGTCGATCTTTTGCCCATAGCGGTGGCAACGGCCAATGCGCTGCTCAACCCGCTGGGGGTTCCAGGGCAAGTCATAGTTGATTAGCAGCGAGCAGAACTGCAGGTTGATACCCTCTGCACCGGACTCCGTGGAAATGAGGATGGAGCGGTCATGTTTGAAAGCATCAACAATGGCTGCTTTCATATCGGCAGATTTAGAGCCGGAGACGACCTCAGTGCCTTTATTTTTGGCAAGCCAGGCTTTGTAGAGGGCTGTGCTGTCTTTATCGGTGTTTGAGCCGTTGAGTACTACGGTTTGACCAGCAAAGCCGTTTTGTTCAAGCAGATCACGCAAGTAGGCTTGGGTGCGCACGGACTCGGTAAACACCACGGCCTTGTGTTGACCGCCTTTGACCTCCTTAATCTCAGCCATAACGATTGGCAAGCACTCCAAGAGCGCTCGCCCTTTGGCGTTGTCGTTAATTGAGGTGGCGATATCCCGGTAGTGCGTCAGCTCGGCGATCTCGGCCTGAAGCTTTTTCGGGTCTATCTCATCAAGATCATCATCCGAATGGTCTTCGACAGCATCCGCTTCGGTTGCGGCGATAGAGCCAGCATCACGCCAATCCTCAGCGTCCTCAGCAAAGCCATCGAGATCATCTAGGGTGTCGTCATCCACCACTAGCTTGGCTTGCAGGCGGTTGACCATCTTGTCCAAGGTTTTGGCAATGGCAAATGAGGATGAACCTAGGATCTTGCGCAGGGACAAGGTCACCAGGTGACGGCCATTTCTACCTAGGGCAAGAGTCTCTGGGTTTTGCAGGTACGCCGACACTGACTCGTACAGATCCAGCTCAAGCTTGCTGGGGGTAAAGTCAAAGGTTTTCGGCAGTCGGTTGGTGTAGTTGATCAACCCGGCCTTTTGGACCTGGCGGCGCAAAGTGCGTTTGCAGATGGGTTCCAAACGATGCTGCAGTAAGGTCATCGCAGCCAGATTACCCTTGCCGCCGAACTCGGCCCTAAAAGCCTGTTCAGAACCAAAGTAAGCCTCATCGATGATTGAGACGAGGCCATAAAGCTCCATCAGGTTGTTCTGCAACGGCGTTGCCGTAAGTAAAAGCTTCTGACAACCATGTAAGGAATCGCGCAGGATTGCTGCTCGGGAGTCGCTAGCCGCCTTAAAGACGTTACGCAGCTTATGCGCCTCATCAAACACGACCAGATCCCAAGCAACCTTTTGCAGCTGATGAGCTATGCGAGCAGCATATTCGTAAGAAACAATGATGATGCCGTCCTTACGACCAATAGGATTGGCTTGACCGCTGGCGGCTATATCTTTTAGTCGTTTGGCATCAAGGATGACCGAGGGCAGTGAGAACTTTTCACGGAGCTCCGTGGCCCATTGCTTGCGAAGAGAGGCCGGCACAACCAACAGAAGGTTTCGGTGCTGCTCCCACCAACGCTGGCTGAGCACCAACGCCGCCTCGATGGTTTTGCCAAGCCCTACCTCATCAGCCAGTAGCACGCCTTTGGATAAGGGCGAACGCAAGGCAAACATAGCCGCATCGACCTGGTGCGGGTTCAGATCCACCCGCGCCGAAGACAAGGACTGGGTCAAAGACTCGTCGGCACCGATACCTTCGCGAGTCAAGAAGTGGGCGAAATACTTCGCCTGGTACGGGCTGTAAATCATCTGAGAAAAATCCTTATTGAGGTCTGCCTGCAATAGCAAATCCTGCTCGTCAAGCCTATTGTCTTAGTGATACGTGCAACTGCTCGCAATTTGAGCGCTTCAGTTCGAAATGCTGACAAGTTCACTCAATTGGATGCTGAGGGCCAGAGGCGGGAATTGCAGTGCCACAGCGAACCACCACTGGATCGTCGCAGCCTACTTTTACAACACCTGCCACCTTATCTACCGAGGGATAATGGGTAAAGGCGTATCCTGCGTTTTGCGCGCAGCGTCAGGCAGTTAGTGGGGGCCCAATGGCCAGAAACGAGTATTCTGCCAACCTAGCCACAGCCCAACTGCTCAGACTTGGTACGTATTCCAGAATGATAACACCCAGCCTAAGACGAGCGACGCCCCCTGGCGCTACCCCCTGCTAGCGCTAAAGCCTCGATGACGCTCGCCATAAGACTTCGTAGCAACCTTGCAGAGATAGCTAGATCGGTAGAACAGCTCTGGCAACTCATCGATCTCGCCACGGCGCATCTCGCGTTCGACTCGATATTCCGCATTCTTCGGGATGTGTACCAGCCCTCTGACCTGCTCAGTTGACAGCCCCAGTGCACCAGCCCAGGACTCCTCCATGCGACTGATCATGTTCACCCTCTCTGAGCGTAACCTTCCTACCGTGCAGTAAGCATTCCCGTTCAGCAGGAGCAGTAGGTGGTAATGCGGCTTGCCTCCCTGACCGACCTCCCTCGACCAGACGTACCGGACCTTGCAGCCACGAGCGTACCCATTACGCTCACGCACCTTTTCCTGGTGGTACTGGATCTTTCTCGTGAAGGACTCAAAGAACCGGCTGATGACCCGGTTCGTATAGGCGTAATCGGGCAACTCGATACCCTGGGGTAGCCTGAGATCCGCCCTGAAGGCTAATACCCTCGAATACTCAGCCGTGGCCAACTCGATAGTGTGCTTGAGGTCCGACAGGTACTCACGGATGAAAGGTCCTTTGTCACGCATCAACGGGAAGCCTTCAAAGGTGTCGTCGTAGTAGAGATGGAGGTTGGTATTGGCGGGATGACGGAGTGGGTAGTGCTGGATGGTATCGACATCGTTGAGCATGGTTATGACCTCTCGTTGGTGGAGCTTCATAACCAGTGCCTGCTGTGTACTTTTTAACCGCTACTTTTCCTCACCTGATCAGTTGACCTCTATGCACGCGTTGTAGTACTAGCCCTTCAGGTGGGGACTCTGCCCAGTCCGACCCTACGTGAAAGGGATCTGATCAGTAAATGTTGTTGCTCGGTTAGGCGTGAACCCTTCGGGTAGTAATAGCTAGTAAAAGCATACTACCCACACCGCAACTGACCGCTCCGACTGGCTCGGTAAAATCAACCCCGCTCACCAAGCCGCAGTGGCATTTTTTGCTGAAACCGTATTCCGGAAAAAAACCAGATAAGACCATGGTGGACCGTTGTCTAGCCAGCGTCTGCCGGATCGATGGGGAGCAACATCGATCCGGCTTCCTGGCGAGTGCCGAACAGCCTGAATAAGCCAGCCGGCATAAGCGCCATAACCGACCGTAGCCAGTCATGGCGCAGATACTCAGATCTAACTGGCCATACTCAGATGGCCGGTGGAGCGCGTCGCAGCACCTTCTGCCAAGTCACGCTCCTCGATCCTTGCCAAGATCCAGTCATGCACCTCGCTGTCGACCCAGCCGACGCAGCGGTCGCCCAGCGACACCGGCTTCGGAAAGGTGCCCTCCCCGATGTGCTTGTAGATGGTCGACCGGGCAAGGCCAGTCGAGTCGATAACTTCTTTTAGTCGGATGATCCTCATGAACGGGGCTCCTCGTATTCGTTCAGAGGATTGGCAGGGGCGATAAAAAATAACCGCTAGACGGCTTTCGCTCGTGCCGGCGTGAGCAAACCCGCCTTTTCTCTAAGCTCGATTGGGCAAAGGGCTTCCGTAGTGACTTCCTTCGTTTCTACGTACTCGCCGACCTCTCTCAGCAGCCTGCTACCGCCAGCCCCCCTATCAATCAACATCCCTAAACTGGCATACCCCCGCCGCAAATCACTGGGTAGAAGTCTGAAGTTCAGACTTGACCAGACCAGTCCATCAACCCGTGAAAAGCGCACCTTGCACACGCGCGCAAACTGAATAGTCATGCCCCATAAAAAATCTATGACTTCAGCCTCGTCGAGCAACCGCGCATCTTTAGCGTCCTTCATCGGTTTGCGAAAAAATGCGCTGATGTCGTCTCGGATGCCAAGGGCACAGTCTGACTTGACTGCGTCTAGCTGCTCCCAGTGCTGTGTCAGAAAGTCTGTCACACACCTACTCAAAAAAAACTCCAGCTGCTCAATCTCGTGCTTGGGCGCATACCTAAAAAGCCGGATAACTGAGGGCGGTGTGGAAAGCTCATACAACGAGTATTTATGCGTAGTAGCGGGATTGCGCCAGAGCTCAAGATCAAACCAAACGTCCCCCAGGTACCGAACATCGTCAGCCCCTTCGCCCACACACTCATGCACAACGAAGCTGATCAGGTCCGTCCCCGAGGTAATTTGCCGATGGTTCAGGTTAAGGATGTAACTGCTTTTGAGTTTTTCAGCAAAAATGGGACTAGCGACTCCGGGAACATGTCGTCGGATAAACCCCAATCCAATAAGCTTCTTAATCCTTTGTTTAAGGCCTGTCTGCTCCAGGCCGGTGAGACGACATAGCTCAACATTGCCGAGCGAATTTACTACGCCAAAACGGTCTGCATGAGCGTATAGCACTGCAAGAAGAAGTCGATTGGATCGACTGAGCAAAGAAGTGCGGTTCGGTACTGCAACCCTCGTTTGCTCCGTCTTCACAGTATTAGCTGGCATCGCATAGATCTCCACGTCGGGCCTGGTGGAGTGAATGTAAGGCTCCTTGATTAGGTGCTCGACGGCGCCAAAGTGCGGCGCAAGATCTAGGGGGCGTGAAATAAAACTCGCAATCCCGAGCCTATTGGCCACATCGTCATGGAGGCGAAACGATTTTTTCAGCCGACCGGCTCGTTGAGCCAACGCCGCTGTAGCGATGAGGATCGACTCTTTCAGGAGCAAGTTGAGTGCATTGGCACACTCTCTCGTAGGCACTCCAAGGCAACCAGCCAGCTCATCAATAGTGATCGGCCCTGTGTCAGTGAACTCATAACGCAGGTAAAACGACACCAGCGTGAACCGAGCCTTGGAATCCAGTCGCACTAAACTCAGTGATAAAAGGCTAATTAGCATATGCAATCCAGAAATAATCACAGCTAAATATACCCTATTTCTATCGGATAAATTTTATGTCGTTATACATAACGTTATCGATAATGAATATACTAACCCTAGCGAAGGTTCCAGCAGGAATGGATGAGAATGGGACGCAAAAGAGTAGTTGGACTCGATTGGCTTGATTCTGAAAATACGAATCAACGCCTTTGGGCCTTGAAGTATTTGCAAGCGAAAGGCTTAGAGAGAATTTTCCATAACGGGGAGAGGATCCTTCCGGATGAGCTTCCGTCCCACAACGAAATGCTGGATGCAGGCATGTATATCGAGCAGGGCACTGGTGCGAGGCAATTATTTAGCGACATGAAGGATGCTTGGCGCCAGGAGAGAGACAGAAACAAGAAAAAGGAAGCCGGCCGCCAGGTATGCGTATTCACTCTGTGTAAAGCCACCAAGAACCATCTGAAAACCATGGCCAAAGAGCAAAAACAGAGCCCAACCGTGCTGCTGGAGAGCATGATTACAAAGGCTTACACAGCCCACGTGCGCAGACAGCAAAGGCAACTGTCGAAACAAACTTTGCAGGGGAGTCGTCACCACACGATTCAAGATCTCCACGAGATGTTCGTCGGAGGCGTCATACAGCCCGATAACTCAGCCATCCCCAGCCGTTCCTTAGCTGAAAATTCAGTGGGTGAGCCTGAGCTTCTGAAGCAGAAGTCAGGCGAGCACACTTCGTCAGTTTCAAATGAACGCTCTAGTTCGCAGGCTGCCCCAGAAATCGTTGAACCTCTGCTTGAGCATGAAGAGGCTATTACCCTCATTCCAGATTCACCCAGCAATAGTCAAAAGCCGTCCGCGGCGGCAGAGGATGATCAGCCAGAACAATCTGCACCGGTGGACTTAAATTCAAGCCCGACTGATGATTTCCCTCACACTCAAACCGACAACCCTTCACCCGTGGTGAAAATCAGTCCACAAAAGAGAAAAATGTTCAGGTTATCCAGCGATCGCTTACCAAAAGCCTGGGACAAGGAACAAAGTGATTAACTGTCCGATCTGAAGCGACATACAACATTTGGCATTCCAAATGGCATTCCAGACAAAAAACAAAACAGATGTTTTTCTTAATAAACAATAAGTTATGTTTCCTATTCAGATTACCCCGGCCCACCATTTCATCATCTAAAGACGTCCACGGACGTCTTTTTTTGTGCCTGAAATCCAGAAACTCAAACGCTTCCCCTCCTATTTTTAAATCCCCCTTACCTCCAAGAAATCTGCCCCTCCATCCCCCCCCCTCCCCCAGTGGCCTTGCTAAAGCTTACCCCCCTCACGCCGATAACAGAGTGCAACCCCCTCTCTCACACACGGACGTGTCTCTTGCCCTTAGCCAAGCGCCCTTCCCCGCCCTTCAGCTCTCACGCACAGCTGGTTGCGACGCATTATGTCGCTCGCTTGTTCGACACGCCTTCCACGTCTGGAACACTTAACCGCCCCCAATCTTCTTGATCGATCAAAGGCTCGAACCTATGTCAGCGAATGATTATCTGCGCAACAAGATACGCCCCAGCTTTCTTGAAGGCCTGGATGCCGAGCCGGCGCCGGAGCCTGCTACGCCCGCTAAGGCGGAATTTCGGTGTGTCGAACCGCGCTTTACGCTGGAGCGCGATGTTGTGATGTCCGCCGAGCTCAAGCAGCAGTTGGCGGAGGCCGTTGCAAAGATCGAGCACTACCGCACGATTTATATCGAGTGGGGTTTCGCCACCGCAGATCCGGCCGGCAAGGGGACGATCCTCAATTTCTATGGTCCTCCCGGCACAGGGAAAACCCTCACCGCCGAGGCGTTTGCCGGCAGTCTGGGCAAGAAGATCATGCTGGTGAGCATCGCCGACCTGGAAAGCAAGTTCATGGGCGATACCGCCAAGAACATCGCAAGCGTGTTCCGCAGTGCCCAGGCCGAAGACGCGGTGTTGTTTTTTGATGAGGCCGACACTTTGCTGGGCAAGCGTTTGTCCTCTGTCACCCAAGGTATCGATAACGAAGTGAACGCCATGCGCTCGACCTTGCTGATTGAGTTGGAGCGGCATGAAGGCGTGGTCATCTTTGCGACTAACTTTGCGAAAAATTACGACGCAGCCTTCGTCAGCCGTATCTCTCAACACGTTGGTTTCGAACTTCCGGGCGAGCCGGAGCGGCAGGCTATCTGGGCGAAGCTGTTGGTGCCCGGTATTCCGCTGGCTGACGCGCGGGAGACGCTACTGCGTTCAGCAACGCAACTGTCGGCGGGGCTGTCAGGACGCGAAATGCGTACCTGCATGCGCCTGGCGCTGGCCAAGGCAGTCCGTATCCCGGATCAGCCTGCGTTGGCACAAGCACATTTACAGGACGCCATCGAACAGGTCGCCAGTGCCATGGCACAGATGCAGGCACATGGCGGCAAAACCAACACACCAACATTGGAAGCAGCCCGCACATTATTGGGCGTGCGCTGAGGAGCGAATCATGGGTCTATGGAACTGGGTAAAATCAACCGCGTCCTCTATTTACGAAACGGTGAAGGAGAAAGCCGTTGCTACGGTCAATTGGCTGGCGGACAAGGCGGAGACGTTTGTCGGCGATGTGAAGAACATCTGGCAATCGGTAAAGCCTTATCTGGCGCATGCACGTGTTGCCCTGACGACGCTGGCGAACCTCGCGCCATGGCCCATCGTCAAGCGGATGGCGCTGGGCCTGGAGAAGGTCCTGGGCTTCCTCGAAAATATTGAAAGCCATCCGTTGATGGCCAAGCTCAAACAAGCCATCGACTGGGTCATAAAATCCGCCAGGAATGTCCGGGAGAAGGTGCTGAACGATATGGAGATCAAAGAAGCCGAAGCCCGTGCGCAAGTATTCAAGGAGGGCGCCCAGCAGGTGCCCGCTGCCGAACGCGGCGTACTGAAAATCGCCGAGCTCATCAACGCTTACATATTAACCAAGGCCAAGATCCAGCGTGTGGTCAACAGCGAGCAGTTTGCTGACTTCAACCACTACCTGCGTGTGCGTGCCGCCCAAAAGCTGCTGAATTTCTACGAAAGGCGCATGACATCCATCGAAAACCTGACCGACGTCGATGCCGACATGATCGCGCTGATGGACATCTCTACCAGTTTGCTCGATGAGACACCGACCCTCACCCTCGAACAAACTCAAACCCTCAACGAACTCACCACCCTGCACTTCGGCAAGCCAGTCGTGCCGTTCGTCTTCGAGGAGATGACCCTCGCATGGGGCGCAGATCTGCGCCGCCTTGAGGTCCAGTGGCAAAAACTCAACCGGGACCTGGCCCGCGACAAGGTGCTGGCCAAACGGATGTCCATGGCCAGCCGCACCGAAGCATTGAGCGCAGAAGAACAAGTCGTGCTCAACGACCTTGAGCGCAATTTGAGTCGAGATACCCAGCGGCTTGAAAACCTCGACGTCAGCATTCGAGAAAAACGCTACTACGTATACGCGTCGGAAGGTTTTCTCCAGTTGCTGGAAAAAGATGAGCAACAGTTGATTGCCGACGACCAGGAATATCTGCTCGACCGCAGCGAGGAAGTCGGTTCACTGATCGCTCGCTGCGCTCAACAAAACTTGAAGTGGGCCTCCCTGAGCGAGAGTGAGCAAGCCCTGCTGATCGACTTCGGTAACATTTTCGAAAATGACTGCCTTGCTCGGACCGAAGCCGCTCTCCAGGAAGTTGAGGTAGGCGTGTGAACAACGAATTAGTGAGTTTTTTGCTGCCTCGGCTTGAACCCTTGCAGATGTTCTTCTTCCTGTTCATTACCGGTGCAACCCTCCTGACGGGATTGATGGTGGCTCTGCGAGCGAACGCGCATCATTGGGAAAAGAAGTGGCAAGGGGGCAAGTTGGGCGCCTCGGGGCTGCGCGCGGATCATGGGTCGATCCACGACCTGAGTGAAGCCGTCTCGACCACTGCCGAGAAAATCGCCGGCATCATGCCCGGGATGCTCTTGGTGGTCGGCTTGCTGGGCACCTTCCTAGGCCTGGGCATGGCACTCGATCACGCATCGACTATTTTGCAGAAAAGCGGCAATGCTTCTGTGGGCGCCATGGGCGGCGCGATGCAGGACATGACCGCGATGATGCAAGGGTTGGGGACCAAGTTCAAAACCTCCACCTGGGGCATCATGGCCTTCATTTTATTGAAGGTATGGGACTTGCTCCTGGGCTATGAGGGCCGCCGCCTGGCTTGGTGCATCACGCAGGTCAAGACACAAATGTCGGCCTCTGAGCAACAACGCGAAAACGCCCGTGCCGCTCACGACGCCTTCCTTCAAAACTGCATATCCAGTGCGGCCAAGTACATGACCGGCGCGCTCGGCAAACAGGCCGACACCTTCAATGAACTGATGCAGCAACAGGCCAATCGACGCCACGGCACTGACGCCGAACAACGGCAGTTATTGCAAACCGGCTTCGACAGCGTCAGTACCCACATCAGTGGTCTGGCGAACGGCATCAGCGCCTTACTGCAAAGTGAGAGCAACAGCCAGCAGATCGCCCGCGAAGGGCAGGCGATCGTCCGCGAAGCCGCAGACACCGCTCAACGCACCGAACAGGCCCTGGGCGCTTTGGCCGACAGCAACAAGCAACATCTGCAAACGGGCTTTGCGGGCCTCGACACCCGTATTGCCAGTGTCACCGAGGGCATCGGTACGTTGCTGCAACGCCACACCGAGAGTCTGCAGGTGCATCGCGACACGCAAGACGTTCTCAGCCAGATAGCCACTTCAGGCAACCGTACTGAACAGGCGATGACCGCGTTCACCGACAACAGCCGCGACAACCTGCAAGCCCTACAAACCGCAGGTGAAACGATGGGGGACGCGGCCGGCAAGGTGGGCCAGTCCGCTGCTGAACTGCAAGTCGTGGTGAGTGCCTTGCAGGGTCAGATGGCAGAGGTCATGAATGGCGTCAAAGCTGATTTGAACGGCACGCTGGCCACCATGAACAAGGACTTCAGCGACAACCTGCACGGCATGGGCACGCAACTGGAAAGCGCCACCACAAAACTGGGCGACGTGATGGAAGCCGTCAAGACTGACCTGGGTTCGAACATCAAGACCATGAACCACGACTTCGGCACCAACCTGGTCAACATGACCACCAGCCTGGGACAGGCGACCGGGAATATTTCCAAGGCTATCGACAGCATGTCCGGCACCGTCAGCCAGGCCATGGAAGAAGTCGCCGCCAACATGCAGAAAACTGCCATCGCGCAGGAAAAGACCACGCGGGAGTTCGAGATGGTCAGTGATAACCTGAATACGAACATCCTGGCGATCCAGGGCGTGGTGGAGAAACTGTCCAAGGACATTCTAAGCGGCCTTAAAGCCGTATCCGAAAGCGGCCAGCGCATGGTCTCGCTGGATCAACGTTACGGCAAAGTCTCGGAAATGCTGATCAAAGTCCCCGAGTCCCTCGACGCTCTGGCGAGCGTTGTCACGCGCCCACCCGTTGACCTGCAACCCCTGCTGCAATCCGTGAATCAATTGACGGGGGTTGCCAACAACATCAATAAATCAGTCACGGCCCGAAAAGCCGTGAAAGCCGTGAAAGCCTGAGCCCCCTCATGAAAGAGAAACCAAGCGAGTGGGTATCCATCTCTGACCTGATGGCTGGCGTAATGGCAGTGGTAATGCTGCTACTGGTGATGTCGGTATTGCAGAATCAATTTGCCGAACTCAAGCGCCAGGAAGAGCAAAACCAAGCGGGGGTGACTGAGCAGGAAAAGGTCACCGGTCTATTGCAGGAGATGAAAGCCGCCCTGGACGCACAGGGCGACTCCGGGTTGGTTTCGTTCGACCTCGCCGGCAACAAGATGACCCTGGGGGACAAGATGTTCGCCCGAGGCAGCGCGTGCCTGACGGATGAGGCCAAGCGCGAACTTCGCCTCGTCAGCCCCCGCATCGCCACCTTCTTTGGCAGTTCGGGTGACGCCCAGATACTGGTGGAGGGGCATACCGACAATACACAGGTCGCACGCCCGGTGACTGACTTCGTCAAGTTCTGCACGGTCTACGACGACAACTTCACACTGTCTGCCGCAAGGGCCAGAGAGGCACGCAAGTTGATCATCGAACTCCTTGAACCAGGGCAGGCCAAGCGCGTCATCGTTGCCGGCTACGGGGATTCGCAGCCGCTGCCAGAACTTGATCCGGCGGACGAACACAATCGGCGCGTAGAAGTGCAGTTTGTGAATCGCCGGGATTCGAACAAGCGCATTTGAATCGGCCGCCGCGCCGCTGACAGACACTCTCTGTTGGCGACGCGGCACACCGCTGATCAGGAAAGCTAAGCGGTGCGGGCCTGGTAGGCGCCGATAAACTCATTGCCCCGCATCTCTACCGTCAACACGACCGGCGATTGCTGTTCAACCAGCAATTGCTGCATCTGCCCGATCTCGCTGATTGCGCCCGCCATAAACAACGGTAGCGTCTCCTCCTCCCACTCTCTTAACGACAGGCGATTCGCCTGGATCGTGGATTGAGAATCCAGGTAAGAGGAGAGATTTTTCGCCCGCGTCTCTACGGCGTCTTTGAAGCCAGACAAGTGCCCGTTCTCTCCCAGAAACTGACTCGTCACACGGCTCAGCGTCGTTTGACGTCGCTGAACCAGAGCGCTTTCGCCAGGAAATGAGGCCAGCAGTCGGCACGCCGCTAACCGGGTTCCCATACACAGTTTCCACTCTTCTGCGCGGGCGTCTGATTTGCTCTGCATCACTTTCAATGCAGCAGTCAATCCAGCCGTGGTTTCAAACATGCCGGGCGCTTTGTGCTCCGCCGCTTCCTTGGCCAGTGTGACCAGTTCGCCTTCCAACTGATTGTGGATCGAGCCCAGGTCCAACTCGATGTCTTCCAGCTTCTGCCTGATCGCCGGGCTCAACTCACCGGCCAGAACCAGCGGTGCAACCTGCGTCAGGTAATTCAAAGCGCCTTTGACAATGGACTTGCGTCCCTCGACCAAGAACGTCGAGATACCCTCGACGCCCGCCTGAATCTCACTCAACTTGGCGCTAATGTCGGCCAGGTGCTTTTGAGCCACCACGGCGGACGCGATCTGGAACATTGCCGCAGAACTGACCAGTTGCTGAAGCTTTTCAGGCTCAAACAATCTCGCATGTTCCTTGATATCTCCGCCTTGTCTCGAGAAGGCTCGGAAGCCGTTGCCATCCGCAGCCGCCGCGAGAGGACCGTCGATCACCACTTGCATGTATCGAGACTGGGCAACATCGTTCGCGACAATCAGATTGGGGAGTGTTTGCAGCAATGGACCCAAACGATCGATGCCCAAACGGGCCGCATCAACCTTTTCAACGCCGGCGGGAATGACCTGCTGCGCGGCCAACGTAACGCTCATCAACGGCTTTTCGGCGGACTTACCGATCAACCAGGTTGGCAGGTCGTTGCCTCCAGTGTTTGGCTGCGTGAGGTTGTTTTCCATGACAGGCTCCAGATTCAAATGAGAGGGTTCATTGCGCCAGGCCTGCCCCGCATTCGCTGCAGAATTTACTGGTTTTAGGGGTGGGAACCTCACAGGACGGGCAAGTGACCAACGCGCTTTTTTGCCGAATGTAGGCGATCTGCACAACACAAGGCACCGTCACTCGATAGGCCTGACTCGTCAGTGTTTGAGCGCCGGCAATACCCGACAACGCTACGCCAATCGGACCGAAGGCCAGCCCCGCAGCACGACCCGCTACCAAGGTGGTGCCGGCGGCCAACGCACCACCCATTGCCAACCGTGCAAACGCGCCGGTGGCCAGAAGAGCGGCCTGTATGGCAGCAGGGCCACCGCGCCGTATCGCGGCCTGAATAGCAGCGTATGAAACGCCCAAGGGGCCCGTTTCATTTTGAAAGCCCTTGGAAAAGTCGGCCTGTTCCTGCGCCGACATTTTCTCCCAGGCATCGGACAGCAGCTTCTCCAACACCTTGAGCTCCATGCTCGCAACCGGTTCATTCTTGCCGCCAGTACCGCCCACATGACTGAGCACATCGGCGACGATCTCGGCATAGGGAACACCGTTGCGGCGGAACAGGTTGACGAAGCTATTACCGCCAAAATGTTGCAGCTCGCGAATCAGCAGGAGCAACACACCCCTGGAGAACTTGTTCTTCTTCTTTGCCGACTCCAGCGCTTCGCGTACCTCGCTGGCCATCGCCAGCCGCCCCTTGCCAGAGTCGGTCAGGAAATCGACCAGCACGATTACATCGACTGGATCTGCATCGATAAGCATCTGCAGCAGATCACTGTCCCCATTGATATCAATCTCGCTTTCCATCAACCATCCCCTGGAGTCCGTTCATGCAAGCCGCAATCAGCGGCCGATTTATCCCTAGCTTATCCGCAGCGCGTGGGAAAACTTTAGCCCACGGCCACGCACGCATAACGGTATACGACCTCTACATGACCACTATGAGGATTGCTGGAAACCCAGATTGCGCAGACAAACGTGAAGGGCCTGGGTTTTATCGGTATGGATAGGTTCTCCTGATAATAATGCCGCGAACTATTCTGTGACCGGAATCAGCGCTTGCAGCAATTCCAGCTTTCGCTGCAACTGCGCGACATGCTCTCGCTCCGCCCGCAACGCCGACCGCAGCTCGCGGTTTTCCACTTCCCAGATCTGTGCCCAACGCAAATCCTTCTGATAATGGGCAACCATTTTCCAAAGCTCGCTCAACTTCAAACAGTGCTGTATCAGCACCAGCAGGATGACTCCCATCGCCACCAGTGCCCCCGTCGAAACCACTTCCGACATACTCATGTTTACGTCCTTTCCTGTCTTCGATAAATGCCGCTGACAGACAAACGATATGTAGTGATTCACGACAGGTCTAGAATGTAGACTTATACAGGTAAAGTATTCACACACATGGAGCGGGTATGAAACGCAAGCAATCCATCGAACAAGTGCGCTGGGATCTGGCACTTCGCTATCGCTTGATCGAGACAGTCGCCTGGTGGGAAGGCCGGCTGACCACGGGCCACTTGATCCAGAGCTTCGGCATCAGCCGCCAGCAAGCCTCCAAGGACATCAACACCTACATAAACGAACATGCGCCCCGAAACTTGACATATGACAAGCAGCGCAAAGGCTACGTACCCAGCAAACAGTTCAAACCGCTGTTCATCGATGACAGCGCCAGCGCCTACCTGCACCTGCTTTACCAGAACAACGAACGGGCGCCGCACATCGACGGGCTCGCCCTGGCCTATGCGCATACCAAGGTGCTCGAAGTGCCGGACCGGCCCATTCGGCCCGAAGTCCTGCGCCCATTGCTCGCGGCCTGTCGCGACGGTTTGCGCCTGGAAACCGAGTACGTTTCGCTCAACACCCCAAACGTGGAAATCCGCCTGATTGCCCCGCACACCCTGGTGTACACCGGCATGCGCTGGCATGTACGCGCCTATTGCGAGAAGAACCGCCAGTACCGGGATTTTGTGTTGAGTCGCCTGCGAGGTGAGCCCGACCTGCTTGACGCGTCACAGAACACCCGGGAGCTGGACGAGGACTGGAATACCGAAGTACCGATCATCTTTACCCCCGATGGCCGCTTAAACGCCGCGCAGCAGGCAATCATCGAAACCGACTTCGGCATGACGGATGGGCAACTGGTGGTCGCCAGCCGCAAAGCACTGGTGAAGTATGTATTGCGCCGCTATCAGGTCGACCCGAGAAACCAGGCGACCAACCCGGAGGCCCAGCAGATCGTAGTCAGCAATATCAAGGAGCTACGGCCGTGGCTCATGCATGATTGAATGTGCGTTCACAGATTGACGCCCTGAGCCCCCAATCCCCCCTCAGCCCCCCTCTTCACCCTTGCCCAGGACATCTCCCCCGAAACCCTGCTGATCCAGGCCAGCGAAACCCTCGCCTCACTCAACGCCATGACCACCGACCTGGCCTTCGAGCTCGAAGGCGCCAACCGTCACAAACTACTGGCCACCCAACAATTGATCGTACTGGGTGAACTGTTGGTCGAGCGAGTGCTGGTACCCACCCAGGACGCGCAAACATTCCAGTAACAAAAATGGCCGAGGCGCTTTCAGCGTCTCGGCCATTTTATTGTCATTCACCGTAATACGCCGAGTCATAGAAGCCGATCAGCGTGGCCGACCGCATCGAGTGCTTCGAGCACCAGCAAACAGGTTTCCAATCTTAATCATTCTCAACACTCAAACTAGCAAGTTAGCCAACTAACTATTTTCAAACACCCACCTGAATAGTTGATCATCCGCGCCGCCATCGCTTTAACGATAAACCCGAAAATTATTTCTCCTTCACATATATTTTACATTCCCTTACATATGCTAGTGTCATTACAACATCAACGCTGTTCCAACCAGAATCAAGGGGTGTGTATGGCAGGTGTAATGGCATCCGTTAACAGCCGTACACAACTGGTCGGCCAGAACAGGCTGGAATTATTGCTATTCCGCTTCAACGACCAACAGCTGTACGGAATCAACGTCTTTAAAGTTCGGGAAGTTATCCGCTGCCCCAAGTTATCTCTACTACCAAAGTCTAATAACAACATTTGTGGCGTTGCCAATATACGCGGCGCTTGCATTCCCATTCTAGACCTCGCGATGGCAACGGGGCTGCCCGGGATCACGGATAAAGAAAGCGCCTTTATTATACTTACGGAGTACAACAACCGCGTTCAGGGTTTTCTGGTGTATGCGGTTGAACACATCGTCAATTTGAACTGGGAAGACATTCATCCGCCCCCCAAGGGCAGCGGCGACAACAATTACCTGACGGCCGTTACCCGTGCCGATGATCGTCTGGTCGAAATCATCGACGTGGAAAAGGTGCTGACGGAAATCTCGCCCTCGTCCGAGGAAATATCCGTCGGCGTGGTGGATGAAGCCGTCACCCAACAGGCCAGGCATCTGCGTGTGCTGACCGTGGACGACTCGATGGTGGCGCGTAAACAGGTGACCCGCTGCCTGGAGACGGTAGGCGTCGAGGTGGTCGCCTTGAACGATGGGCGCCAGGCGCTGGATTACCTTCGGGCCATGCTCGAGGAGGGGCGCAACCCGCACGAGGAGTTCCTGATGATGATTTCAGACATCGAAATGCCGGAAATGGACGGTTACACCCTGACCGCCGAAATCCGCGGCGACCCGCGCATGGCCAAGTTGCATATCGTACTGCACACCTCCCTGTCGGGCGGTTTCAACCAGGCCATGGTCAAGAAAGTCGGGGCCGATGACTTCCTGGCGAAGTTTCGCCCGGATGACCTGGCAGGCCGCGTAGTCGCGCGTATCAAGGCCGCGAGCCCGATCTGAAAGGTAAGACAACACTGCTCAAGCCAGGGAGGCTGATGAGACACGTATAAGAAGAACATCAACAGAGGGCATACCATGTTGAAGTGCAATGAACTCAATCTGCAGGCGCCTGACGGCGAGGCAAAGCCCTTCTGGCGGGACGGTGCACCCTCAGAGGGGCCGTGCGCCCTGGGCTGCGGCACCCAGCCTGCCACCCAGGCCCCGACAGCTGCGCCAGCCGTTCCCGTCGTCCCCAGATCCATGCAAGACGAGTTGGTCGCCGCACAGGAAATCTGTAGCCGCGCCAAGACCGCCGTTGTCGAAATGTTCGGCCATGCCCGCATGGGCCGGGCCCTGGAGCTTGAAGACGTCAGTGCACTGGTGGACGACATTTCGAGCTCGATCGCCCGCCATCCCAACGCCTTTATCAGCCTGGCACGCCTTAAAAGCATCGACGACTACACCTACATGCATTCGGTCGCCGTGTGTGCGTTGATGATTGCCCTGGGCAATCAATTGGGCCTGTCCTCCGCACTGATTCGTCGGGTCGGGATGGCCGGGTTGCTGCACGACATCGGCAAAATGGCCATACCAGGTGCCATCCTCAACAAGCCTGGCCGGTTGAGCAGTGACGAATTGCAGTTGGTGCGCACCCATCCACGGGAGGGGGAGAAAACCCTGCTGGCGGCCTCGCAGATGTGCGAAATGGTCGTGGATGTGTGCCTGCATCACCACGAAAAGTTCGACGGTAGCGGCTACCCCCATCAATTGGCGGGTGACCAGATCAGCCTGGTGGCCCGGATGGCTGCGGTATGCGATGTCTACGATGCAATCACCTCGGACCGTTCCTACAACCAGGGCTGGGACCCCGCCGTCGCCATCCAGCAAATGTCCACATGGGACGGACACTTTGATGACGAAGTATTTCGTGCATTTTTGAAGTCCGTGGGTATTTACCCGGTCGGTTCTATTGTTCAATTGAAAAGTGGCAGTATCGGTGTCGTCATAGAGCAACATCCCGGCTCTTTATTGATGCCAAAAATCAAAGTGTTTTTCCTGCCCGTTCTAAATATCTATGTAACGCCGAAAATAATAGACCTGAGTGATCCCGCACAATCCGATCGAATTGTCGCGAGAGTACCGCCCCAGCGTTACGGTTTTAAAAACACCGAGCATTTATGGCTCGATGAAGAGATGCCAAAAGAGCATTAAGCAAACTCAGCGCTGTACCGCATGCATATGCCTAAGCAGCCAATGATAGAACACTATGCCTTGCGCCAAGAAAGTACCGGAATGTCGACATTCGATGATGTTGGCAACTATTAGCATGGGCAGGAAACATCATGAAATTCAACTCATTGCAGACTCGAATCTGTTTCACCGCCGGGCTCTGCCTGTTTATCTCTTGCGCGAGCCTGGTGTTATATGGCCTGTATTCCTCGAATGCCAACCAGGCTTTTGTGGGTGCTGAAGTTTCAACCCTGATTGAAAGCGCCACCATCCGCGAAGTGCAAAACCTGGCTGAGTCGCGTGCCAATGCCATCCAGGCAAAACTGCAGAACGCCTTGGACTCGGCACGCACATTGGCCAATACCCTGAGAGCGAGTAAAAGTGCCCAGAGCCCGCTGAGCCTGGGCCGCGAGCAGATCAATACGATGCTGCTCAGCGTGCTCAAGGACAACCCCGACTTCAACGGCACGTATTCATGCTGGGAGCCGGACGCGCTGGACGGCCAGGACCAAGCCTTTCGTATCAATGAAGGCGGTAACAACCCGTTGACGGGCCGCTTCACGCCTTACTGGACACGCAGTTCAGACGGCCATATCGCCGTGCAACCGCTGGTTGAGTACGATTCCGATGCCCGCCACCCCAATGGTGTGCTGAAGGGCGGCTGGTATTCCGGCCCGCGGGACACCCAGAAAGAAAGCGTGCTGGACCCACTTCCCTACGTGGTGCAAGGCAAAAATGTGTGGTTGACCACGCTGTCGGTACCTATCACCGCCAATGGCAAGTTCTACGGCGTGGTCGGTGCAGACTTCGACATTTCGTTTATCCAGAAACTCAGCGAGCAAATGTCCGCCGACCTGTATGGCGGCAAAGGCTCCGTGTCGATCCTGAGCAATCAAGGGTTGGTGGTGGCCGACAGTAAACGCCCGGAACTCATTGGCCAGTCATTGAAAGCGTTGTTGCCCGGCTCTTGGGAGAACGTGTTGAGCAATGTACAGAAGGGTCAGGGAGACAGCCGGTTCAACCCGGATTCCCAGGAAATCGAAGTGCAGATGCCGATCAACCTGGGCCGCACCGGCAAGCCCTGGGCGATCGTGATCCATCTGCCCAAGGCGGTGGTCATGAGCCAGGCCATTGCCCTGGAGCAGGAACTGCAGTCACGCGGCGTCAAGAGCAGCATCTGGCAGGTCTCGGTCGGCGTGGGTATCTCCTTGCTGGCATTGCTGGCGCTGTGGTTCGCCACGGCGAAAATCGTCGGTCCGATTCGTGAAGCCGCCGCCCTGGCCGCCAACATCAGCCTGGGTGATTTCTCGCGTCGGCTGGTGCAAAAATCTGAAGATGAAGTGGGCCAGTTGTCCTTTGCCTTGAACGATATGTCGGAAAGCCTGCAACGCCAGGTGCGCGTGGCCGAGCGAATTTCCGAAGGGGACCTGGATCTGGAAGTGCGCCTGTCCTCGCCCAATGACACCCTAGGCAAGTCGTTGGAAAAAATGGTCGGCAACCTGAACACCTTGATTTCCCAGGTGCAGGCCAGCGCCACGCAAATCACCGGCAGTTCCGCGCAGGTCACCGAGTTGAGCCAGTCGCTGTCCGACGGCGCGTCCAATTCTGCCTCGTCCATCACTGAAATCAGTGCGGTGATGACCCAGATGGCAGCGCAAACCACCGACAACGCCGCCAATGCGAAAAAGGCCGACGAGCAATCCCAGGCTTCCCGCGCCGACGCCGGGGAAAGTGACAAGTTGATGAGTGAATTGATCGCCGCCATGGCGGAGATCGACAACTCGGGCAAAGACATCACGGCCATTATCACCACCATCGACAACATCGCCGCTCAAACCAATCTGCTGGCGCTGAACGCGGCCATCGAGGCCGCCCGTGCCGGCGAACTGGGCCGTGGCTTTGCAGTGGTCGCCGATGAGGTCAGGAGCCTCGCCGCCCGCAGCGCCGAAGCCGCCCAGCAAACGGCCGCGCTGATTGCAGATTCCTCGACCAAGACCCAGCGCGGCATGATCATCGCCGGCCGCACAGCCGACTCGTTGAGAAATATCGTTACCGGCACCAGCACGGTGTCCAGCCTGGTGTCGTTGATCTACCAAGCCTCCAGTGAACAGGCTTCCGGCCTGCAGCAGGCGAGCATCGGCCTGGAGCAGATCGACGAAGTCACCCAGCAGAATCAGGTCAACTCCCAACAATGCGCGGTGGCGGCCAAGAACCTGTCGGAACGGGCCAGTTCCATGCAACAGGGCCTGAGCCGCTTCAAAGTCAAAGCCTCGTAATGCCTCACGCGAAGCCAGGGGGAACATCAACCTCCTGGCCCAGCGATATAAACCCACTCCCATTCATGAAATATTAAGAATCGCCTCCCTATACTCACCGATTGCGAGCCGTTCCCCCGAACGGCCTTCTGCCTCGGTAGCCAGACTCCATGACGCGCCCCGCTCCCCTGCTGCTCCTGCTTGCTGCTCTGTTGTTCTTCTTTGCCCTGGGTAACCACGAACTGCAAGGCTCCACCGAGGCCCGTGTCGCGGGGATCGCCATGGCCATGCACCTGGACAATGACTGGGTCGTGCCGCAACTGTTTCGTGAACCCTTCCTGGAAAAACCGCCCCTGAGCCTGTGGCTGGACGCCGGAGCGATTCGCCTGTTCGGCGGCACGCCTGGGGCGGTCCGCCTGGCCTCGGCATTTGCCGGTCTGTTCAGCGTGATGCTGTTCTATGCCATGCTGCGCCGGTTCGGGCGCCCGAAAACATTGGCCCTCAGTGCGGCGCTGATCCTGGCGACCATGGCCAGCTACTGGAGCAATGTGCGTGGCGTGGGGGAAGACTCACTGCTCAGCCTCGGCGTGACCACCGCGCTGCTGGCGTTCTACCAGGCGATGCGGCCTGAGTCCGAGCGCCAAGGCTCGACGACCTGGGCCTGGGCGCTGTTTACCGCCGGCATGGTGATCGCCACCTTGAGCAAAGGCGTACTGGGCCTGGCGATGCCGGGCATCGTGATTTTCGTGTACCTGGCCAGCACCAGCCTGATGGACAAGCGCCTGCGCCTCGCCGACTGGCTCAAGCCGGCGCTGTTCACCCTGTTGGCATTGGTGCCGCTGGTGATCTGGTTGTGCTTCCTGTTCCAGCGCGGCGGGATGCAGGCCGTGGGCGAAGTACTGTGGACCAACAGCGTCGGGCGCTTCAGCGGCTCGTTCGTAGAGGCCGGGCATTACGAGCCGTTCTACTACTACATCGCCAAGCTGCCCGAGGCCTTCCTGCCGTGGAACATCCTGGTGTACCTGGGCCTGTGGCACTTCCGGAAAAGCCTGGTGCGTAACCGCTACCGCCTGTTTTTCAGCGTATGGCTGGTGGCGCAGTTCACCCTGCTGACGCTGGCCTCAAGCAAGCGCACGGTTTACTTGATGGCCCTGACACCGGCCGCCGCCGTACTGGCCGCCGAATACGCCCGGGTGTTGCTGGAATGGCTCAAGGACCACAAGCCGGCGCTGTACCGCTACCACCGGCATGTGATCGGCGGCGTCTTCAGCCTGCTCATCGCCTGCTATCTGGTGACCGCATTCTGGTTCGCGCCAAAAGCTGACGCGCGCCAGTCATTCGTACCGGTGATCAGTCAGGTCCAGGCACTGCAGGCGCAAGGCAAGGAAGTCGCGCTGTTCCAGCCCAACGAGCGGATCGCGGGGGCCGGCGTGTTCTATATGAAGAGTTACCTGAGGATCCTGCAGACGGAACCCGAACTGCACAGCTACCTTGCGGCCCAGCCCGGCAACGTTGCGCTGCTGGACCATACCAACGACTTGACCACCAAGGTCACGGTGATCAAGGAGATGGCCATCAACCGCCAGCCCTACTACTTCATCGAGCAGTAAGGCCAGCGCGGGGCATCAGTGCTTGGTGACCTTGTCCAGGTAACCCATGGCGAACGCCGAGATCACGAAGGTCATGTGAATGATCACGTACCACATCAGGTGTTGCGGATCGACGTTCTTGGCGTCCATGAAGATGCGCAACAAGTGGATGGAGGAAATCGCCACGATGGAGGCCGCCACTTTCATCTTCAGCGACGAAGAGTCCATGGTGCCCAGCCAGTTGAGCTTTTCCTTGTTTTCATCGATGTCCAGCTGCGAGACAAAGTTCTCGTAGCCGGAAATCATCACCATCACCAGCAAGCCGCCGACCAGGGCCATGTCGATCAACGACAGCAGCACCAGGATCAGCTCGGACTCGGCCATCGAGAACACGCTCGGCAGCAGGTGAATCACTTCCTGGAAGAATTTCAACGCCAGCGCCAGCAACCCGAGGGACAGGCCGAAATAGATAGGCGCCAGCAGCCAGCGCGAGGCGTACATAGCATTTTCGATAAAGCGTTCCATTGGATCTCACACAGCATGGCTAGAAATGGCGGCGAGTATACCAGCCGCTATAAGACACCTGTAACCACGAGAAAACTGACCTGGGCGGCATCTGTAAGAGAATTTTTCTGCTAGTGTCGAGCCCAATAACTCGGCTCGATGACGTCGGACAGGAAAAAACTCAGATGATGGATGTGCGATCCCCTTTGGCCAGCGTTGGCCTGTGCGCCGCCTTGTTGCTGGCCGGCGGCTGTTCCCCAAGCGATGAGCAGAAACAGGCCACCCTCGAAGAGAAAACCGCGAAGTTCGAGCAGTCCCTCGACAGCATCCAGGATCCGAAACTGCGCGACGCCATTGCCGACCTCGGCGGCTCGCTGCTGCTGCTGGAACGGGCGCGGGTCAAGCTCGCCACCAAGCCCATCGAGGCCGAATACGGCGAGGACACCCTCGCGCTGCTCAAGCACTACCCCACGCCGCAAGGGCTGGTGGACACCTACATCAATGGCTTGTTCGTACTGCGCAAAGCCTCACATTCCGACTACCTGACCGATCTGCAGCCGGTCTTCCCATTCAACTTCAATGTGCCGGACCAGTTCCCCTTCCCCCACGGCCTGGAATGGCAGTCCGTCACCTTGAGCAACAACAAGGTCGTGCCGTTCCAGCCGGAATGGTCCGAAACCGATCCCGGTATCCAGTTGAGCCCCAGCAGCTCCAACCTGACCAACCCGGATGACCTGACGGTCACCTACCCGTTTATCGATGGCATCGAGACGGAAAACAAAAGCCAGCCGCAACCCGTTCGCCTCAAAGGCGCAGTGGAAGTGATCGCACCGGGCAAAGTGCTGACCTTCGACTTGTCGAAAAAGGACGTGGGCCACAAACGCACCGAAGGCAATATCACCGTCAACCTGCTGCTCCTGGAAAAGAACTACGCCGAAATCGAACTGACCAACAGCCAACCACTGGCCACCGAAGTGGGTGACGAATCGCCTAACCCCTTGCTGGTACAGGCGCGGGACAGCACCGGGCAATTCCTCACACGCTCGGGTTCGATCAACGAAAGCAGCGCGCAAGTCGAGTTCTACCAGAAGCAGTTGGCCGAGATGCAAAAACAGAAGGCCTGGTCCGATGGGTTTGAAAAGCAACTGGTCGATGAGCAGAAAGCCTTCGAACACAAGCAGAGCAGCCATTACGCCAAGGTCTATTTCAATGGCCTGATCGACACCCTGCAGATCAATGTGCTGGATTTCTCCACGGCCACGGTCACCCGCAAGGACCTCGACCTGCCGGTCCTGCGCTTCGACAAGAACAGCCTGGAAAAAACCGTACAAGCCTTGCCCATGCCGGTCACCGTGTACGACGACGGCGCCGCCAGCTGGCTCAAGGACGCCTCGTTGACCGAGGAACAACTGAAGAACAGCGTCACCATCAGCCAGTCCGTCGAAGACGCCAGCGCCGCCCATATCGTGTTCGACCACCCATTCACCTTCAATGACGACTTGGTGGGCAGCGAGCGCAACAGCAGCGAATCACCGGTGACGTTCTTCACTGCCGATGAGAAAGGTGAACGCGGCGAGCCCATCGAATTGCCGACCGAGGCGTATGAATTGAACCCGGCCCGCGGCACCCTCACCTACGACCTCAACCTGTTCCCGGAAAACCCGGCGTTTGTGGTGGGTTCGATCCCGCTGTTCCTGGCGACTATCGAGAAAGGCGACATCGATGCGGCCAAGCTGCCCAAGGGGTTGTCGCTCAAAGACAACGCACTGATCGTCGACCAAAAGGAGTTCCCGGCCGACAGCTGGCGCTTCTATGCCAAGGACGCCAGCGGCAACTACCTCAAGGAAATCCTCGGCGTCAGCCATCGCGCCGAGGAATACGGCACGGCCTTGTTTGACGTGCATTACTTCTACGGCCAGCCGACGGCACTGGAAAGCTACCAGCGCACCGACCTGAGTACCGTGCAATACGGCTTTGAGGTCAAGCTGGACAAACCCGAGAGCAAATAACCGCGCCTACAGCGCCAGTTGCTCATGGCTGCCATTGAGCTGCCGCAGATGGGCCTGCATGTGCAGGCACCAGATCTGCGGGTCACCCGCCAGCTCATAGCCGTGCAGGGTCAGGCTGTCGACGATCGATTGCAGCATGCTTTCTGCCACGAAGGGCCCATGAAACGGGCCCTGGGACTTGATTGTGGAAGGCTGCTCACCCGTCATTCCGGCGGCAAACAACAAGGTCCACATCCCGTTATCCCCCGCGAGCGGGCGAACGGAACATTCGATTCGGGTAACCAGGCCGAAGCACTGGCGGGTAAGGCAAAGGTTGCGCGGCATGGCGGCGACCCTCGGTAGATCGGTGTTCAGCCTCAACCTATGGCGAGGCTGTTTCTATCCAGCGACTCCTGTGGATATCCCTACGCTCAGAATAGAATAAAAACACGACAAACCAAGGCTGTAGGGACCAACGGGCGTTGGCCCCTCAGAAGGACGTCAATTTAGTGACGCAACCAGATCCAAATGTGGGAGGGGGCTTGCTCCCGATGCAGTGTGCCAGTCGACATCTACATGACTGACCTATCGCAATCGGGAGCAAGCCCCCTCCCACATGTTTGATCCGGCCTGGCCTCAGAACTCAGGTGGGCTTGGCTTCGGCCAGCGCCTGCTGCGCCAGCTCCTTCTCCGCTTCCTTCAGGTCTTCCTCGCTGATCATCTCGGCAATCGCGCGCAAGCGCTCGACCACGCGGGCATTGACCGTGCCTTCCGGGAACTGCCCCTCGGCGTCCGGCTCACCGGCATCCTCGCCCACCAGAAGGCTCAATGCCTCGTCGGCCTGCCGCACCGCATAGATGTGGAATTGCCCGGCGCGCACGGCCTGCAACACCTTCTCATCCAGCATCAACGTGGCCACGTTGGCCTGGGGAATGATCGCCCCTTGCTCGCCGGTCAGACCGCGGGCTTCGCACAGGCGGAAGAAGCCTTCGATCTTCTCGTTGACCCCGCCCACGGCCTGCACCTCACCAAACTGGTTGATCGAACCGGTGATCGCAAAGCACTGCTTGAGCGGCGTCTTCGACAAGGCCGAGATCAACGTGCAGGCCTCGCCCAGGGACGCGCTGTCACCGTCCACGTAACCGTAGGACTGTTCCAGCGCGATACTCGCCGAGATCGCCAGCGGAAATTCCTGGGCATAGCGGCTGCCCAGGTAACCGGTGAGAATCATCACGCCTTTGGAGTGAATCGGCTGCCCGAGGTTAACTTCACGCTCGATGTCGACGATTCCGCTGCCGCCCGGGTACACCGTGGCGGAAATCCGCGCCGGCACACCGAACGCCGAGTCGCCGACCTCCAGCACCGTCAGCCCGTTGCACTTGCCGACCGCCGCGCCGGCGGTGTCGATCAGGATCACCCCGGCGAGCATATCGTCGAGAATCCGCGCCGACACACGCCCGGTGCGCGTGGCCTTGGCCTTCAGCGCGCGCTCGATATGGCCGGCATCGGTCATCTCATCGCCCGCCAGGTGCCGGATAAAGTCCGCTTCGCTGACCAGCTGGAACAAATCCCCAATACGCGCCGACAAACGGCCCTGGTGCTCCGCCAGCCGTGCGCTGTAGGTGGCCAGCCGCGCCACCGCGTCCGAAGTCAGCGGCGCCATGCCTTCTTCCGAAGTGCGGGTCTTGAGCAACTGGGCGAACTGCTCCAGGCTCTCGTCCACCATCGGGATGTCTTCGTCGAAATCCACCAGCACCCGGAACATCTCCTGGAAGTCCGGATCGGCGTCCTGCAGCGCGTAATACAACTGGCGCGAACCGATGATGATGACCTTGACCTGCAATGGGATCATCTGCGGGTTAAGGGTCACGGTGGCCAGGCGGCCCAGTTCGCCCAGGGGCGATTCCATCTTCAGCTTGCGCGACTGCAAGGAACGCTTGAGGGCGTCCCACACAAACGGCTCGCTGAGCATCTTCTCGGCTTCAAGAATCAGGAACCCGCCGTTGGCACGGTGCAAAGCGCCCGGGCGCAACTGGCGATAGGTGGTGTACAGCGCGCCCTGGTCGGTGCTGTATTCGATACGGCCGAACAGGTTGTCGTAGGTCGGGTGCGGTTCAAACACCACCGGCGCGCCACCGTTGACCGGATGGCCCACCACCAGGCTCGGGCAGTATTGCTCTTCGAGCAGCTTGCGGGCCTGGGCGTCGGTCTTGGCGTCGTCCACCAGTTGCTCGACCACGGTTTTCAGCAGGTACACCTGCATGGCCTGCAGGTAACCGCAGACACCGGCGTTCTCCGCGTACTTTTCCGACAGCGGTGCGAGCAAAGGCTGCAAGGCCAGGGTGATGGTTTCTTCGTTGAACTGACGCAGTTGGTTATTGGACTCGCGCTTCCACTGGGGCAGGCTGGCCAACTCCTCGTTGAGGCGTTCTTCCAGCTCGGAAATATCCGTGTGGAAACGCTCGCGATCCACTTCCGGCAGCTGGGAGAACTCGGCCTCATCCAGCGCCTTGCCGTCGAGCATCGGGGTGAAGGCGATGTTGGAACTGTCGCGGTACAGCGCCACGTCCTTTTCCAGGGCCAGGCGCTCGATCACGTCCAGGGCCTTGTCATAGCGCTGGTTGAAAGCGCGGTCGATGGCACTCTTGCGCTGTTGATAAGTCGGGTGTTCGAACACCGCCGGGAAGGTCGCGACGAGGTTGTCGACCAGGCCATTGATATCGGCAATGAACGCCGCCGCACCGCCGCCTGGCAATTCCAGGGCGCGGGGTTCGCGAGGCTCGTCAAAATTATTCACATAGACCCAGTCCGCCGGGGTCTGCAGGCGCTTGCCCTCGGCTTTCAGGTAGCGTTTGACGAACGAAAAGCGGCCGGTACCCGGCTCGCCCATGACAAATACGTTGTAACCGGGGCGCGGCATGGCCACGCCGAACTGCAACGCTTCAACCGCACGTTCCTGGCCAAGCACACCGCGAAAGGGCTCCAAATCATTGGTGGTCGAGAAGCTGAACTGTTCAGCGGAGAAAGGGCGAGTCAGCGCTTCGGGCGCTAGACGCAAGCTGGCAGCAACAGGATCAGGCATCGGGCTTCCTTACATCAGGCGGGGCAGATGACGGCATTCTGGCTCCCTGTTGCGCGCTCTGGCAAGGCGCGCCGTTGGGAAACCCTGGACACGGGAGGCGCCCTGCAAAAAAAATCGCGACATTGCTGATTGTTTTATAAAAACACACGGAACCCTTGGAACGTGCCTAAACTCCAAACTGCGCGGGTTGGACTAATAACCGATCCCTAGGGCGCTATGAAGTGCCTGAACCCTTGTCCATTGGTTTGCACACAAAGAGAACAAAGCTATGAAACGGATCCTTCTCGGTACTCTCTTCACCGTCGTCTCCCTCAATGCAATGGCTGAAGCACCAGGTGGCCCGAACTGCGGTTGGGGCAACATGTTGTTCGAAGGCCAGCGCGGTACTCCAGCTCACTTCCTGGCTTCCACCACCAACGGTACTTCGGGTAACGCCACCTTCGGCATGACCTCGGGCACCAACGGTTGCAGCACCAACAGCGCGCTGACCTACGGCGGCAAGTCCTGGATTGCCATGAATGGCATGATGAACGAGCTGTCCGAAGACATGGCCAAGGGTAATGGCGAAGCACTGACCACCTACGCCGTGGTACTGGGCGTTGCTCCGGAAGATCGCGAGCACTTCGCTGCCGTGGCTCACGAACACTTCCAGCAAATCTTCAGCAAGGCCGATGTGACCGCTGAAGACGTGCACAACAACACCCTGGCTGTACTGAAAGGCGATGCCCGTCTGGCGAAATACGCTACCCAGGCTTAAGCTCGTCCTGCCCGCGCCTACCCAGGCGCGGGTTTTATTTTTTGGACCCGCCTCTCCTTGGGTCTCTCTAATTTCCGACTTAAGTTGCCCCTATGCTCAAACGCTTTGCCTGGATGGCACTCTTTGCCTGCGCCCCGCTGTACGCGGCACCGCATCTTGATGATCAACGTTTGCAGCAACTGGCCAATGATCCGTTCTGGCTTTCTCTGGGCCATTACGAAGCCGGCAAAGTCAGTGGCTGGCGCAGCTATGTCAGTGAAAAGAAATTCTTCCTCGCCGCCGATGGCGCCCACCACCCGGATGCAGAACTCAAGGCCACCGTTGAAGCGCTTTACGCTCCGGCCAGCCTGGGTGAAAAACACGCCCAATGCGTTTACCCCGCACGTACCCGCTGGCTCAAGGATCAGTTGCACCTCACTGACCTGCCCGCCGTGGACTGCAAGGAATTCAAGCAATGGTTCAAGGACGTCGCCCCCCATAGCGCGGTGATGATCTTCCCGGCGGCCTACCTCAACAGTCCGTCGTCGATGTTCGGCCATACCCTGCTGCGTATCGACCAGGCCGACGTGCAGAGCAACAAGACTGCGCTGCTCAGCTACGCGATCAACTTCGGCGCCTACATCGAAGGCTCGGACAACAGCATCCTCTACGCATGGAAAGGCCTGATGGGCGGCTACCCCGGCCTGTTCGCCCTGGTGCCCTACCAGGAAAAACTCTCCGAATACCGTAGTCTCGAAAACCGCGACTTGTGGGAATACCGCCTCAACCTCACCCAGGTCGAGACCGAGCGCATGGTCGAACACGTGTGGGAGCTCAAGCAGATTCAGTTCGACTACTTCTTCTTCGATGAAAACTGCTCCTATCGCCTGTTGGAACTGCTGCAAGTGGCGCGCCCCGGCCTGCGCCTGACCGAGCAATTCCCGCTTACCGCGATCCCCACCGACACGGTCAAGGCCGTGAAGGACGCGGGCCTGGTGGAAAAGATCGACTACCGCCCCTCCCGCGAGCGCGAGTTGCTGGAGCGCGCCAAGCCGCTGAACAGCGACGAGCAACAATGGGTACTGAAGGTCAGCGACGACCAGCAGCAATTGCAGGCGCCAGCCTTCAAAGCGTTGCCTCGCGACCGCCAGGCCCTGATCATCGACGCCGCCTACCGCCTGGGCCGCTACCGTGCCAATGGCCTCGAGCGCGACACCGCGCGCTCCCAACGCAGCTTCGAACTGCTGCGCGCGATCAACCAGAACCCCGCGCCCGACCTGACGATCACGCCCCCCGGCCTGCCCGAAAACGGCCATGAGTCCCGCACCTGGCAAGCCGGCCTCGGCACCCGTGGCGACAAGGCCTTCGGCGAATACGGCCTGCGCATGGCCTACCACGACCTCAACGACAACGCCGAAGGCTTCCCCCTCGGCGCCCAGATCGAAATCCTGCAGATGAAACTGCGCCAGTACGAAGGCAACCACTGGCAACTGCAGCAACTGGACCTGGCCACCATCCGCTCCCTGACCCCGCGCAACGCCTTGCTGCAGCCGTGGTCCTGGCAAGTCACCGGTGGCCTGGAGCGGGTGCCCGGTAAACACGACGACGACACCCTGGTCGCCCACGTCAACGGCGGCGCCGGCGGCACCTGGCAACTGCGCGACGACATGCTCGGCTTCGCCCTCGGCACCGTGCGTGTGGAACACAACAACGACTTCAACGAAGCCATCTCCCCCGCTGCCGGGTTCAATACCGGCGTGCTGTGGAAAAACCCCCTGGGCAACTTGAGCCTGGAGGCTAAAGGAGACTTCTTCACCAATGGCGAGGTACGTCGCAGCCTCAGCCTGAACCAGCAGTGGGAACTGTCCCGCAACCTCGGCCTGCGCCTGAGTGCACAGCGCGAGTACAGCCACTTGTCGACGCCGGTGAATGAAGTGATGCTTGAGGTGAAGTGGTATCACTACTGACTAACACCTTTTGTCAGCATTGCCCGCACAATCAGGAGTTCACTCGACATGGCCGTTACCTGCACCACCCTTGAAGAAGTTCGAAACAACATCGACCGCCTCGACCAGCAAATCGTCACCCTGCTGGCCGAACGCGGCCGCTACGTCTCCCAGGCGGCACGCTTCAAAAAAGACACCGATGGCGTCAAGGCCCCGCAGCGGGTCGAGCAGGTGATCGCCAAGGTGCGGGATCTGGCGCAGACCGTGGGCGCCAACCCCGAGGTGACCGAGCAGGCCTATCGCGCAATGATCGCGGCGTTTATCCAGCAGGAATTGGCGGAACATGCGGCTCTGGCGACCAACCAGGCAACATAGGCCCTTGTGGTGAGGACGCCAACAGCTTCGGTGCCGACCGCTCGATCTCATCGTGCTCCACACCTTTCTCACACCCCTTTCACGCCTCCCCGACAAATCCCTATCTAGACTTCCCCTATCAGCCGTGAAACGGCCAGGGAGCAAGCAATGTGGCGGTATGCAGTAATGCTGTGTGCGGTGGTGTGGCTATCGGGTTGCCAGTCAACCCATCAGGAATTGCTGGCTCGGGGCTATCCGCCCGCCTTTGCCGATGGTTTTGACGATGGGTGCAGCAGCGGCCGCCAGGCGGCGGGGGTGATCACCGGGGTGTTTCGCAAAAACGTGCCGCGTTACCTGAAAGACCGGGTCTACGCCGAAGGCTGGGAGGATGGTTTTCGCCAGTGCAAGGCCATGCGCGAGAACGAGGAGCTGCGCGACTACAAGGACAATCACTGGGATGACCGTGAACGCGCCTGGCAACAGGAGAAGAACCGGGATGCTGCGCGGGCCTATCGCTCGCAATAGGTCGCTTTCAGACATTCATCGAAACTAAAGCGCGGCGAACATGGCCCAAGCTCCATAGAGGGAGAACGTCATGAGCCGAGCTTTTGTAAATGAGGACAACGCCGCCGCCCAGGCCGATCAGCCGGTGGAGCGCCAGGTCAGTGAGCAGCCCAATCGCCTGACCGCGCAAGGGTTGGCGCAATTGCAGGCCAAGGTTACGCAGCTACAAGCCGCGCACAGCGCCGAGTCCGCCAAGGGCGAACAGGCCGATAAGCAGCGCCAGGCCGACCTTGAGCGGGATTTGCGCTACTTCAACCAGCGCGTGCAAAGCGCCCAGGTGGTGGCGCCCGCTACGTCTACCGACAAGGTGCAGATCGGCAACTGGGTGACGTTCGCCAATGAGCATGACGAGCAGCAGCGCATTCAATTGGTCGGGGAAGACCAGGCCGATGCCGGCGCCGGCCTGATCAACTGGGGCTCGCCCCTGGGCCGTGCCTTGCTGGGCGCCCAGGTGGGGGACGAGGTACTGTGGAAGCGCCCCGTCGGCGACCAGTTGATCGAAGTGCTGCGCATCGAGGCCGAGGCCTAGACGATGCCTTGGGCCAGCATCGCGTCGGCAACCTTGACGAAGCCCGCAATGTTCGCGCCCTTCACGTAGTTGATCCGACCGTTCTCTTCACCGTAGTGCACACAGGCATGGTGGATCGACTGCATGATGTTGTGCAGCTTGCTGTCCACTTCACCGGCGGTCCACAACAGGCGCATGGCGTTCTGCGACATCTCCAGGCCGCTTACGGCGACGCCGCCGGCATTCGATGCCTTGCCCGGCGCAAACAGGATGCCCGCCTCGATAAAGATATCCACAGCCTCAAGGGTGGTCGGCATGTTGGCGCCTTCGGCCACGCAGATGCAGCCGTTGCGCAGCAGCGTGCGGGCCGCTTCGGCGTCGAGTTCGTTCTGGGTAGCGCATGGCAGGGCAATGTCGCAGGCCAGCTCCCAAGGGGTTTTGCCGGCGCGGAACTCCAGGCCGTAACGGCCGGCCAGTTCGCTGATGCGCCCGCGCTGCACGTTTTTCAGCTCCAGCAGCGCCGACCATTGTTCCTCGGTCAAGCCGCTTTCGGCGTAGAGCGTGCCTTCGGAGTCAGACAGGGAAATCACCTTGCCGCCCAGGTCCATGACCTTGCGCGCCGCGTATTGGGCGACGTTGCCGGAGCCGGAGACCGCGACACGCTTGCCTTCCACTCGCAGGCCGTCGCGCTTGAGCATTTCTTCGGCGAAGTACACACACCCGAACCCGGTGGCTTCCGGGCGGATCAGGCTGCCGCCGTAGGTCATGCCCTTGCCGGTCAGCACCGAGGTGAATTGGTTGCTCAGGCGCTTGTACTGGCCGAACAGGAAGCCAATCTCACGGGCGCCCACGCCGATGTCGCCGGCCGGCACGTCCACGTCTGCGCCGATATGGCGGTACAGCTCGCTCATGAACGCCTGGCAGAAGCGCATGACTTCGGCATCGCTCTTGCCTTTGGGATCAAAATCCGAGCCGCCCTTGCCGCCGCCCATGGGCAGCGAAGTCAGGGAATTCTTGAAGGTCTGCTCGAAGGCGAGGAATTTCAGCACCCCCAGGTTTACCGACGGGTGGAAACGCAGGCCGCCCTTGTAGGGGCCGATGGCGCTGTTCATCTGGATACGAAAGCCGCGGTTGACCTGGACCTTGCCGTGATCATCCACCCACGACACCCGAAAGGTAATCGCACGCTCCGGCTCGCAGATGCGCTCCAGGATGCCCGAGGCCAGGTAATGGGGATTGGCTTCAAGAAACGGCCACAGGCTGCGTAGGACTTCTTCTACGGCCTGGTGGAATTCCGGCTGGTCAGGGTCGCGTTTTTTCAGGCGGGCAAGGAAGGATTCGACGGATTCGATCATGAGAAGTCTCGGCAAATTGATTGTTTTTAAGTGAGATTGAGCCGGACTTTATCAATTCATGTCGCACCGCGACAGGGCAAAATGTCGCTTTTGTGAATTTAAATGGTGCATTAGATATAAATAAACCCAGGAAATAGGGATTTATCGCACTTAAAAAGTGATTACCCACCCACGGTATGCACCAACAAGGAAACAGCTATCGGGAGCAAGCCCCCTCCCACATTTGAGTTGTGAACACATTCAAAAATGTGGGAGGGGGCTTGCGCCCGATAGGGCCGTCAAAAACACTGCAAAACCCCAGCCCCAAAAAAAACGGAGTCCGAGGACTCCGCTTTTTTCACACCAGCCGGATCAGGCCAGTTTTTTGTGGCGCACACGGTGCGGCTGGGCAGCCGCTTCGCCCAAACGCTTTTTACGGTCCGCTTCGTACTCGGTGTAGTTGCCTTCGAAGAACACCGCTTGCGAGTCGTCTTCGTACGCCAGGATGTGGGTCGCGACGCGGTCAAGGAACCACCGATCGTGAGAGATCACAATGGCGGCGCCCGGGAAGTCCAGCAGGGCTTCTTCCAGGGAACGCAGGGTTTCAACGTCGAGGTCGTTGGACGGTTCGTCGAGCAGCAGGACGTTGCCGCCCTCTTTCAGGGTCAGGGCCAGGTGTAAGCGACCGCGCTCACCACCGGACAGGTCCTTGACGAACTTCTGCTGGTCGCCGCCCTTGAAGTTGAAACGGCCGACGTAGGTGCGCGACGGGATTTCATAGTTGCCGATGCGGATCTGGTCGGAACCGTCGGAAATTTGCTGGAACACAGTCTTGCTGCCATCCAGGTCTTCGCGGCTCTGGTCCACGCAGGCCAGTTGCACGGTTTCGCCGATTTCGATGCTGCCCGAATCCGGCGTTTCCTTGCCCATCAGCATGCGGAACAGGGTGGATTTACCCGCACCGTTACCACCAATGACGCCGACGATCGCGCCTTTTGGCATGGAGAACGACAGGTTGTCGATCAGCACGCGGTCGCCATAGCCTTTGCACACGTTCTTGAACTCGATGACCTTGTCACCCAGGCGCGGGCCGGCCGGAATATAGATCTCGTTGGTTTCGCTGCGCTTCTGGAATTCCTGCGACTGCATTTCTTCGAAGCGTTGCAGACGGGCCTTGGATTTGGACTGGCGGGCCTTGGCGCCTTTGCGCACCCACTCCAGTTCTTCCTTCATGGCTTTTTCGTGGGCCGATTGCTGCTTGGATTCGGCGGCCAGACGGTCGGACTTGGCTTCGAGCCAACCGGAGTAGTTGCCCTCGTAAGGGATACCGGCGCCACGGTCGAGCTCGAGGATCCAGCCGGCAACGTTGTCGAGGAAGTAGCGGTCGTGCGTGATCGCAACCACGGTGCCCGGGAAATCGTGCAGGAAGTGCTCCAGCCAGGCGACGGAGTCGGCGTCCAGGTGGTTGGTCGGTTCGTCGAGCAGCAGCATGTCGGGAGCGGACAGCAGCAGGCGGCACAGGGCCACGCGGCGTTTTTCACCACCGGACAGGAACTCGACCTTGGCGTCCCACGCCGGCAGGCGCAGCGCATCGGCGGCGACTTCCAGCTGGCGCTCCAGGTTGTGACCGTCGCCGGCCTGCAGGATGGCTTCGAGCTTGGCTTGTTCAGCGGCCAGCTTGTCGAAGTCGGCGTCCGGTTCAGCGTAGGCGGCGTAGACCTCGTCCAGGCGGGCCTGGGCGTCCTTGATCACGCTGACGGCCTCTTCGACCACTTCACGCACGGTCTTGGTCGGGTCCAGGATCGGCTCCTGGGGCAGGTAACCGATGTTCAGTTCCGGCATCGGGCGGGCTTCGCCTTCGAACTCGGTGTCGACGCCGGCCATGATTTTCAGCAGCGTGGACTTACCCGAACCGTTGAGGCCGAGCACGCCGATCTTGGCGCCGGGGAAGAAGGACAGCGAAATGTTTTTCAGGATTTCCCGCTTCGGAGGGACAACTTTTCCCAGCCGATGCATGGTGAAGACGTATTGAGCCATGGTGAACCTAGCGTCAGTGACTGATGAATTAAGCGGGCGAAGCCCGTGCCAGGCCATGCGCCGCGCGGGCCGTTGACTATCATCAATGCCAGCGAGCGGAAAAAGCCTGAATGTCTGGGGCTGGAACGCCCCCGCGTAACCGGCAAAGCTACCTGAATGCGCTTGGTCAGTCCAGCCAAGCGGGGCTGGCACTTTGCCACAAGTCAAGGCATGCTAGCCGCCCTTCGGGCGTCCGGCTTATAGTGCACGTCGCGCGCCAGTCCAGCCAAACCGCAGGATCACAGCTTGTCCAAAGTCACGCCGCCAACGCCCTTGCGCGCCGCTCATGTAGCGCCGGGAACGCCCCTGCACGGCACCCTCAAAGGCGCATTGGCGACGCTTGTCCTCCTGCTGCTCGCGTTATTGTTCTGGCAACTGCTGGACCAGTTGCAGCAAAACCAGAAAAACCAACAGCAATACACCATCGACTACAGCGCCGACCTGGCTGAACAGATCAGCCTGAGCATGGCCCTGAGCGCAAAAATTGCCCTGAACCTGCTACCGATGGTCGAGCCGCCGCGCGACATCGAACAGCAACAGGCCTTGACGCGCACGTTGCAGCGTTCGCTGCCGGAACTGCGCAGTATCGCCCTGCTCGCGCCCAGCGGCGCGATGATCAGCGACAGCGCCAATGACAGCCAGGACAGCGCCTGGCTGGAAGAGCTGGTGCAGCGCAGCCACGGCCAACCCTACTACCTGAGCAATAACAACGACGGCACCCTCATCTATCTGCTGCTGCACCAGCCCAGCGGCGGCTCAAGGATGTACTGGGCGCTGCGCCTGGCACCCGAGTACCTGGTCAACCTGACCCGCCAGGACAGCCAGGGCCAACGGCCGATGTGGGCCATCGAGAACCGCCTGAACCACCGTGTGGTCAGCCGCGACAGCGGCATGCCGGCGCAATGGGGCGACGCCCTGACCCCGGATGACCTGAATAAAAGCGTGCTGGTCACGCCCCTGAGCAAAAGCGACTGGCAGTTGCGCGGGATGTTCGACCGCGCAGCCGTGCTGGAACAACTGCTGCCGGCGTTTATCGGTAAATGCCTGCTGGGCCTGGCCTTCTCGCTGATCCCCGTGATCGTGTTGCTGAATATGCGTCGCCGCCAGCGCCAGGTGCATGAAGGCCGGCGTCGGTATCAGGATATTTTCGAAGGCACCGGCGTCGCCCTGTGCGTACTTGACCTGTCGGGCCTGAATGCATTCTTTGGCAAGGTGAACTTGCAGACCCGCGAGCAACTGCACGCCTGGCTGCAAAGCTCCCCCGAGGAATGCCGGCAGTTGCTCACCGAACTGCGCATCACCGAGATCAACCAGGTGGCGGTGAGCCTGCTCAGAGTGGGCTCCTGCGAGGAAGCGTGGGAGCGGCTGATCGATGATTGCCCGCGCAACACCACGTCCATCGGACATCAGATACTCGAAGCGGTCCTGACCCAACAGAATCAGCTTGAGTTGGAAATCCAGCTCAAGGATGTAGCCGGCAACGAACAATACCTTTGGATGGTGATGCGCCTGCCGGAACAGCAGGACGACTTCAAGGCGGTGATCCTCAGCATCAGCGACATCACCAGCCGCAAGCTGATCGAACTGTCGTTGGTGGAACGTGAAAGCTTCTGGTCGGATGTGGTGCGTACCGTGCCCGACCACTTGTATGTGCAGGACGTGATCAGCCAGCGGATGATCTTCAGCAACCACCATCTGGGCCACACCCTCGGCTATACCAAGGCCGAACTGCAGCAAATGGGCGAGTATTTCTGGGAAATCCTGCTGCACCCCGAAGACGCCGAGCATTACCACGATTTGCGCCAGCAGCAACGCCACGCCGGCTACGCGACGCAGTTGCACTGCCAGTTGCGCTTTCGCCATCGCAACAACCAATGGCGGCGCTTTGATATCCGCGAGCAGGCCCTGGCGCGGGACAAGTCGGCGCAAGTCACGCGCATCATCGGTGTGGCCAAGGACATCACCGACCAGATCGAAGCCAGCGAGTCCCTGCGCGACAGCGAAAAGCGCTACCGCATGCTGGCCGAAAGCATCAGCGACGTGATCTGCTCCACCGACAGCCAACTGGCCCTCAACTACATCAGCCCGTCGGTCAACGCCGTGCTGGGTTACGACGTGGACTGGGTATTCAAGAACGGCTGGCAGTCGATCATCGCCAACCCCCAGCAACTGACCGGCATCTATAGCTTGCTGGAACAGGTCAGCCGGGCGCTGGGCGATCCCGACGCGCTGAACAGACTCCGCGATCAAGTGCAGACCCAATTGTTCCTGTTCGACTGCCTGCGCGCCGACGGCCGCAAGGTGCCGATCGAGCTGCGCCTGGTGCTGGTATGGGATGAGCACGGCGCCTTCGAAGGTGTCCTCGGCGTGGGCCGCGATATCAGCCAGCAACGCCGCGCGGAAAAAGACCTGCGCATGGCCGCCACCGTATTCGAACACTCCACGTCGGCGATCCTGATCACCGACCCGGCCGGTTATATCGTGCAGGCCAACGAGGCGTTCAGCCGGGTCAGCGGTTATGCGGTAAGCGATGTACTCGACCAGTTGCCGAACATGCTCACCGTCGACGAACAACAGGAAGCCCACCTGCGCTATGTGCTCAAGCAATTGCACCAGCACAGCACCTGGGAAGGCGAAGTGTGGCTCAAGCGCCGTAACGGCGAGCACTACCCGGCCTGGGTCGGCATTACGGCGGTGTTCGACGACGAAGGCGACCTGGCCAGTTATGTGTGTTTCTTCAGTGATATCAGCGAACGCAAGGCCAGCGAACAGCGCATCCACCGCCTGGCCTATTACGACGCCCTGACCCACCTGCCCAACCGCACGCTGTTCCAGGACCGCCTGCACACCGCGCTGCAATCAGCCGAACGGCAGAAGTCGTGGGTGGTGCTGATGTTCCTCGACCTCGACCGTTTCAAGCCGATCAACGACTCCCTGGGCCACGCGGCCGGCGACCGCATGCTCAAGGAAATGGCGACCCGCCTGCTCGGCTGCGTGGCCGAAGACGACACCGTGGCACGCATGGGCGGCGACGAGTTCACGTTGCTGCTGCAACCGCGGGTCAACCGCGAAATGGCGCTGAACCGCGCGATCCATGTGGCCGAGCAGATCCTCGCCAGCCTGGTGAAGCCCTTCGTGCTGGAGGGTCGCGAGTTCTTTGTAACCGCCAGTATCGGCATCGCACTCAGCCCCCAGGACGGCAACGAGCTGAGCCAGTTGATGAAAAACGCCGACACCGCGATGTATCACGCCAAGGAACGCGGCAAGAACAACTTCCAGTTCTACCAGGCCGATATGAACGCCAGCGCCCTGGAACGCCTGGAACTGGAGAGCGACCTGCGCCACGCCCTGGAGCAGGACGAATTCGTGCTCTATTACCAGCCGCAGTTCAGCGGCGACGGCAAACGCCTGACCGGCGCCGAGGCGTTGCTGCGCTGGCGCCACCCACGCCGTGGCCTGGTGCCGCCGGGGGACTTCATTCCGGTGCTCGAAGAGCTGGGCCTGGTGGTGGACGTGGGCGACTGGGTGATCAGCGAAGCCTGTCGCCAGCTCAAGACCTGGCACCAGAACAAGGTGCGGGTGCCGAAAGTCTCGGTAAACATCTCCGCGCGGCAGTTCTCCGACGGCCAACTGGGTACGCGCATCGCCACCATCCTCAAGGACACCGGCCTGCCGCCGGCGTGCCTGGAGCTGGAGCTGACCGAAAGTATCCTGATGCGCGAAGTCAACGAAGCCATGCACATCCTCGACAGCCTGAAAAACCTGGGCCTGAGCATCGCGGTGGACGACTTCGGCACCGGTTATTCGTCCCTCAACTACCTCAAGCAATTCCCCATCGACGTGCTGAAAATCGACCGCACCTTCGTCGATGGCCTGCCCTCCGGCGAGCAGGATGCACAAATCGCCCGCGCCATTATCGCCATGGCCCACAGCCTCAACCTGGCGGTGATTGCCGAAGGTGTGGAAACCCATGAGCAGCTGGACTTCCTGCGCGAGCATGGTTGCGACGAGGTGCAGGGGTATCTGTTCGGGCGACCGATGCCGGCACATCGGTTCGAGGCGCAGTTCAGCAATGATGCGCTGTTCATGTTCGATTGAGCGGTGTGATGAGGCCGGCACAGTCACCACCCATCCCGAGATGAGCCCCGCTTGTCCGCGACATGATGTCCTTTCATATGCCATCTAAAACCCATTGGGTTAGAATGCCCTCCTTTTCTGCCCCCGATCCTTGAGGACCGCCATGTTCAGCCGTGATTTGACTATTGCCAAGTACGACGCCGATCTCTTCGCCGCCATGGAGCAAGAAGCCGTGCGCCAGGAAGAGCACATTGAGCTGATCGCTTCGGAAAACTACACCAGCCCTGCGGTGATGGAGGCTCAAGGTTCGGTTCTGACCAACAAGTACGCCGAAGGCTACCCAGGCAAGCGCTACTACGGTGGCTGCGAGTACGTCGACGTGGTTGAGCAACTGGCCATCGACCGTGCAAAAGAACTGTTCGGCGCCGATTACGCCAACGTCCAGCCGCACGCCGGCTCCCAAGCCAACAGCGCCGTGTACCTGGCCCTGCTGCAAGGCGGCGACACCATCCTGGGCATGAGCCTGGCCCACGGTGGTCACCTGACCCACGGCGCCAGCGTTTCCTCCTCCGGCAAGCTGTACAACGCCGTTCAGTACGGTATCGATGCCAACGGCCTGATCGACTACGACGAAGTCGAGCGCCTGGCGGTCGAGCACAAGCCAAAAATGATCGTGGCCGGTTTCTCTGCCTACTCGCAGATCCTCGACTTCCCACGCTTCCGCGCCATCGCCGACAAGGTGGGCGCCTACCTGTTCGTCGACATGGCTCACGTAGCCGGTCTGGTCGCCGCTGGCGTCTACCCGAACCCTGTGCCTTTCGCTGACGTGGTGACCACCACCACCCACAAGACCCTGCGCGGTCCACGTGGCGGCCTGATCCTGGCGCGCGCCAACGCCGAGATCGAGAAAAAGCTGAACTCCGCCGTATTCCCGGGCGCCCAGGGCGGCCCACTGGAGCACGTGATCGCTGCCAAGGCGATCTGCTTCAAGGAAGCCCTGCAGCCTGAGTTCAAGACCTACCAGCAACAAGTGGTGAAAAACGCCAAGGCCATGGCCGGCGTGTTCATCGAGCGCGGTTTTGACGTAGTGTCCGGCGGTACTGAAAACCACCTGTTCCTGCTGTCCCTGATCAAGCAGGACATTTCCGGTAAAGATGCTGACGCTGCCCTGGGCAAAGCCTTCATCACCGTGAACAAAAACTCCGTGCCGAACGACCCACGTTCGCCGTTCGTGACTTCCGGCCTGCGCTTCGGCACCCCGGCTGTGACCACTCGTGGCTTCAAGGAAGCAGAGTGCAAGGAACTGGCCGGCTGGATCTGCGACATCCTGGCGGACCTGAACAACGAAGCCGTGATCGACGCGGTGCGTGAGAAGGTCAAGGCCATCTGCAAAAAACTGCCGGTATACGGCGCGTAATACAAAGAAGCCCACTGTAGGAGCGAGCTTGCTCGCGAAAAACGTCAACGATAACGCGTGCATCTTGGGTGCACGCGTTGCCTGTGAGTTCTTCGCGAGCAAGCTCGCTCCTACAGGTGGGCTTTTTATGCCTGATAGACCCGCTCAAAGCCTTCTCGGATCTTGTCCTCCGGCAACTCATCGGCAATAAACACGATCACACTCTCCCGCGCCTCACCCTCGGCCCACTCGGTATCCCAGTCGAAACCATAGAGCTTGAGCACGCCCTGGAACACCATGCGGCGGTCTTCGCCGGCAATATTGAGCACGCCCTTGTAGCGCAGCAGCTGCTTGCCATGGTCTTCCAGCAGTTCGTTCATGAACTCACTGAGCCGGTCGATATCCAGTGGCTGGTCGGTGCGCAGCACCAGGCTGGATATACGGTCGATGGACGGCGCCTTGCTCACCGGGCGCAGGCTCATGCCGGCGTTGAGATTGAAGCCGCGCACATCGAGCAGTTCGGCCAGATCAATCTTGCCGTGCTCGACCACGCGAATCGGCGCGCGGCGGTTGATGCGTGTGAGGCGTTCACTGAGTGCTTCGAAGGTAGCGTCATCCACCAGGTCACGCTTGCTCACCAGCAGCCGGTCGGCGAAACCGATCTGTGCCTGGGCGATGGTCTGGGTCAGGTGATGCTCGGCGTGGGCGGCGTCCACCAGGGTAATGATGCCGTCAAGGATGTAGCGTTCGCGCAGTTCCTCATCGATGAAAAAGGTCTGGGCCACCGGCGCCGGGTCGGCCAGGCCGGTGCACTCGATCACCAGGCGGTCGAAGGCGATCTCACCGCTGTCCAGACGCTCGAGCAGCAGATACAGGGCCTTGGTCAGGTCGGTGTGGATGGTGCAGCACACGCAGCCGTTGGACAGGGTCATGACTTGCACCGGTTCTTCGCCCAGCAATTGGGTGTCGATACCGGCGTCGCTGAATTCGTTTTCGATCACGGCAATTTTCAGCCCGTGCTCGGCCTTGAGCAGATGGCGCAGCAAGGTGGTCTTGCCCGCGCCGAGAAAGCCGCTGAGAACGGTGACTGGAATGGGAGAGGACAAAAGAAATTCTCCTTAAAGGAACACAGAAACAAATGTGGGAGGGGGCTTGCATCCGATAGCAGTGTGTCAGGCACTGATCTGTCACTGACACGCCGCTATCGGGGCAAGCCCCCTCCCACAGGGAGTTGCGTTAAATCAACAGCACTTGGGCCCACCCTTGCCGCCGTAACGGGCCTCCTGGCGTTCCCGGAAGAACGCCTTGTAGTCCATCATCGGCTTGTCCGGGTGCTTGGTTTGCATATGCTCGACGTACGTGTCGTAGTCGGGCATGCCGACCATCAGGCGCGCGGCCTGACCGAGGTATTTACCGAGGCGACTGATGTCATTGAACATGTTTGCAATCCTCGGTTATGCGTCAGGTACGGCCTGGAACGGGGCTTCTTTATCCGTACGCTCTTTGTTGCCCCAGGCGGCGACGCCGACCTTGAGCGCATAGAACAGGATGCTGAACACCACGAACAGGAACAGCACCGTCAACGTTGCGTTGGTGTAGGCGTTCCAGATCACATGTTGCATCTGGTCCACGCTCTTGGCCGGGGCCAGGATCTGGCCGTTCGCCAGGGCATCGCTGTACTTCTTCGCCAGGGATAGGAAGCCGATCGCCGGGTTGGCGTCGAACAGCTTGATGAAGCCCGCGGTGGTGGTGCAGATCAGCAGCCAGACCGCCGGCAGCATGGTCACCCAGATGTAGCGCTGGCGCTTCATTTTGATCAGCACAACGGTGGCGAGCATCAGCGCGATACCGGCCAGCATCTGGTTGGAGATACCGAACAGCGGCCACAAGGTGTTGATGCCGCCCAGCGGGTCGATCACGCCCTGGTACAGCAGGTAACCCCACATGGCCACGCAACCGGCGGTCGCGATCAGGTTGGCGGTCCAGGACTCGGTGCGCTTGAGCGCCGGTACGAAGGAGCCGAGCAAGTCCTGAAGCATGAAGCGACCGGCACGGGTGCCCGCGTCGACGGCAGTCAGGATAAACAGCGCTTCGAACAGGATCGCAAAGTGGTACCAGAACGCCATGGTGTTTTCACCCGGCAGCACACTGTGCAGGATCTGCGCGATACCCACCGCCAACGTCGGCGCACCACCGGCACGCGCGAGGATGGTGGTTTCACCGATGTCATGGGCCACGGCCGACAGCGCCTCGGGGGTAATTGCAAAACCCCAGCTGCTGACGGTTTGTGCCACGGTCACCACGTCAGTGCCGACGATTGCCGCCGGGCTGTTCATGGCGAAGTACACGCCTGGCTCAATCACCGAAGCGGCAACCATCGCCATGATCGCCACGAAGGACTCCATCAGCATGCCGCCGTAACCGATGTAACGGGCGTGGCTTTCACTGGCCAGCAGCTTGGGCGTGGTGCCCGAGGAAATCAGCGCGTGGAAGCCCGAGACCGCGCCACAGGCAATGGTGATGAACAGGAACGGGAACAGGCCGCCCTTCCATACCGGGCCGGTACCGTCGATGAACTGGGTCAGCGCCGGCATTTTCAGGTCGGGCATGGTCACCAGGATGCCGATCGCCAGGGCGATGATGGTGCCGATTTTCAAGAAGGTAGAGAGGTAGTCACGTGGCGCGAGGATCAGCCACACCGGCAGTACCGCCGCTACGAAACCGTAGCCGATCAGCATCCAGGTGATCTGGATCCCGGTGAAGGTGAAGGCCTTGGCCCAGACCGGATCAGCGGCGATCTGCCCGCCCAGCCAGATCGAACCGAGCAGCAACAGCACGCCGATGATGGAGATTTCACCAATGCGGCCCGGGCGGATGTAGCGCATGTAGATGCCCATGAACATCGCAATCGGGATGGTCGCCATCACCGTGAAGATGCCCCATGGGCTCTCGGCCAGGGCCTTGACCACGATCAGCGCCAGCACCGCGAGGATGATGATCATGATCAGGAAGCAGCCGAACAGCGCGATGGTCCCCGGGATACGCCCCATCTCTTCGCGCACCATGTCGCCCAGGGAACGGCCATTACGACGCGTGGACAGGAACAGGACCATGAAGTCCTGCACCGCACCGGCCAGCACCACGCCGGCAATCAGCCAGAGCGTGCCGGGCAGGTAGCCCATTTGCGCCGCCAGTACCGGGCCGACCAGGGGGCCTGCACCGGCAATCGCCGCAAAGTGGTGACCGAAAAGGATGTGTTTGTTGGTCGGCACATAGTCCAGACCGTCATTGTTGACCACTGCGGGGGTGGCCCGCCGTGGATCGAGTTGCATCACATTATTAGCGATGAACAAGCTGTAGTAGCGATAAGCGACCAGATAGATGGCCACGGCAGCGACCACGATCCACAAGGCGTTGATCGCCTCGCCTCGGCGCAAGGCCACTACGCCCAGGGCGCACGCTCCTACGATTGCCAGCACCAGCCAGGGTAGGTGGCGTAGCAGGCTATTATTATTTTTCATTTTTATATTCCAGCCAGGGTGGACAGAAAGGACAGCCATCCGGAGTTTAGCGCTACTGGCCTTAAAGGCCACCCCCCTACGTTGGTCTAGAGCCTTGCAGAGGCAAAAAAAGCAGAAAAAACCACCCGATGATGGCGCAGGGCTACAATCCTTTTATCCACAGAGGGTTTCACCATGACCGAGCAAGCGTCTGATCGCCGTCGTTTTCGCCGGATCGCCTTTGATGCCAAGACCGAACTTCGGCAAAACGGCAACGAATGGCCGGTGCAATTGGTGGATTTGTCGCTCAAGGGCCTGTTGGCGCAACGGCCTGAAGGGTGGAAGGGAAATAAGGCGCTGCCGTTTGCGGTCGACATACGCCTGGATCCCAAGGCGCATATAAAGATGCAAGTACGGCTGACCCACGAAGCTGATGGCCAACTGGGATTTGTGTGCACAGACATCGACCTGGACTCGATCAGCCACTTGCGGCGGCTGATTGAGTTGAACCTGGGCGACCAGGAAGAGCTGGAGCGGGAGTTGGGCGCGTTGCTGGAGGTGTAACGGCTCAGGGAAACGCCGTACGTGCGGGAAATTCGCTTTCCATGTCCCAGTAGCCCTTCTTCTGACTTGAGGCGCCGTGCCACTGCCCGTCGACAAACCGATAAGTCTGATAACGGGTGGCAAAGTCATCCTCACCGTCGCCGTCCATAAATGACGACACCTGCAGCAGTTCATCCGCGCCGCCACTGGTTGGCGTCGCGATCGTCCACGCCGCCTTGCCCGTATGCGCCAGGGTCAGCGCCTGGACTTTGCCGTCGGCGCCCTGGTAACCCAGCGGGTTGAGTTGCTGCTTGCCAGGCAGCAACAGCTGCGTGGCAGGCCCGCTGTAGCTGCCCATGGGGGCGGTCTGGTCGATGGTCAAAAAATACACAGGTTCGGGCAGCCCTTTGATCGGGGCTTTCTCGACCTCGGCCAACGGGTAGCCGAGGTCTTCGTGGGCTATCACCTCGCCAGAGGCCGACACCCAGCGCACCTGGGCTTCGAGCAGCGGGTTGTCGACCAAGTCGCCGGGCTCGTCGAACGAGTCTTCATCCAGCCCGCTGCCCCAACTGTCCTTGTGCAGTTGGGGGCTGATGCGCTGGTCTTCGAGCACCTGCAGCACACTGCCATCTGGCGTCACCAGCGTTTGCGCCAGGCGATAGCCCGTTGGCAGCTCAGCCCAGGCCATGGCGGGCAAGCCGGCCAAGGCGACAAACAGGGCGACTACACCCCAGCGATTCGATCGTTGCATGGCGTCCATCCCTGAATTATTCGAAAAGTGCATCCAACGCCTGCTCCAGGCGCGTGACTCCAATTACCTGCAATCCTGGCGGCATTTCCTTCGGCGCATTGCCCTTGGGCACGATCGCGCGTTTGAAGCCATGCTTGGCCGCTTCCTTCAAGCGTTCCTGGCCGCTGGGCACCGGGCGCACTTCGCCCGACAGGCCCACCTCACCGAACACCAGCAGGTCGTGGGGCAATGGCCGGTTGCGCAGGCTGGACATCACTGCCGCCATCAACGCCAGGTCGGACGCGGTTTCCAGCACCTTGACCCCGCCGACCACGTTGAGGAACACGTCCTGGTCGTGGGTCGGGATGCCGCCGTGACGGTGCAGCACCGCCAGCAGCATCGCCAGGCGGTTCTGATCCAGGCCCAGCGTAACGCGGCGCGGGTTGGCCAGATGGCTGTCATCCACCAGCGCCTGGACTTCCACCAGCATCGGCCGGGTGCCTTCCCACGTCGCCATGACCACGCTGCCTGGGACTTCTTCCTGGGCGCGGGTCAGGAAAATCGCCGAGGGGTTGGAGACTTCCTTCAGCCCCCGGTCAGTCATGGCGAACACACCCAGTTCGTTCACCGCGCCGAAGCGGTTCTTCACCGCCCGCAGCAAGCGCAAGCGGCCATCGGACTCGCCTTCGAAATACAGCACGGTGTCGACCATATGCTCCAACACCCGTGGCCCGGCCAGCGCGCCCTCTTTGGTGACGTGGCCGACCAGGAAGATCGCCGTGCCGCTCTGCTTGGCGTAGCGCACCAGCAACGCCGCACTCTCGCGCACCTGGGACACGCCGCCCGGCGCCGACTGCAATTGCTCGGTGAAAATCGTCTGGATCGAGTCGATCACCATGACCTTGGGTTTTTCGATCCGGGCCGTGGCGATGATGCTTTCGATGCAGGTTTCGGTCATGACCCGCAGTTGGTCCTGGGGCAAGCCGAGGCGGCGCGCGCGCATGGCCACCTGTTGCTGGGATTCTTCGCCGGTGACGTACAGCGCCGGCATGCGGCTGGCGATGCTGCACAGGGTTTGCAGAAGGATCGTCGACTTGCCGATGCCGGGGTCGCCGCCGATCAACACCACCGAGCCGTCCACCAGGCCGCCACCCAGAACCCGATCCAGCTCACCGGAAGCCGTCGAGAAACGCGGGATCTCTTCGACGCTGACTTCGGCCAGGGTCTTGATCTGCGCCTGCTGCCCGGTCCAACCGGCACGCCCGGTAGGGGCAGCGGCGCCGCCGCTTTCGATCATGGTTTCAGTCAGGGTATTCCACGCACCACACTCGGTGCATTGGCCGGCCCACTTGGGAAAGGTCGCGCCGCACTCCGTGCAGCCGTACATGCGCTTGGCCTTTGCCATTTGAGAACCTCCAACCGAAAAACCGCGATGATAGCTCAGCGCGACGACGGGGTCCGGATTTCACCGCTGGCCAATCGTGAAGCACTATTGCCGACCGGGTCTTCGGCGTTGAGATCGGCGCCCTTGGCCTTGAGTTCGTCGAGCAACTCGATGCGCTTGAACAGCCCGGCATACATGGCCGCCGTCTGACCGGCACCGTTACGCTGGTCGGGGTTGCAGTCGGTGGCCAGCAGGCGCTGGGCGATTTTCAATTCGCCCTTGAAGATCGCGCCCATCAACGCGGTGTTGCCGCGCTTGTCCTGCACACAGGCGTCGGCGCCGGCGGCGAGCAAACGCTCCACGTAGGTACTTTCGCCATGGTAAGCAGCGAGGATCAGCGCGGTGTAGCCCTTGTCGTCCTGGGTGTTGAGGGGGAAGCCGGACTCGATAAAGGTGTTGAGCATGTCGAGGTCGCCACGGCGGGCGGCGTCGAAGTAATAATCCTGGAGCTGCGCCTTGAGTGCGACCGGGTCGGGCGACTCGGCATGGGCGACAAAAGCCAGCATGGCCATCAGTAAGCCGATAGAAATACGCATGGGTTCTCTCCTGCCAGAGGTCGACGCCCGGGAGGGCGTCGACCGAAACCAACGTCAGTCAGTGAGTTTTTCGGCCAGCGCCTTCACGCGTGCCAGGTCACCCTTGGCGACCTTGGCCACGCCGGTGCCGTATTCCGGATCGGCCTTGTAGAGGAACGACAGGATGATGTGCTTGCTCTCGTCATCGGTAGTGGCCAGTGAGCCGCCGAAATTGTCGATCAAGTCCTGGCGCTCTTTCTTGCTGTAGGAGCGATACAGATCGCCGGCCTGCTTGAAGTTCTGCTCACGCTGGATCTTCGCCTGCTGGGTGCTGCCCGACAGCGCCGTCTGGCTGTAGCGCGCGGTTTGCGGCTCTTCACGGTTTTCCAGGCGGCTTGGCTGGTAGTTCACGCCACTGGTGGTCTTGCCGAAGTTCAGCGCGCCGTCCTGGTTACCGTTGTTGACGGTGACCCGTGGGGCGTTGATCGGCAGCTGCAGGGCATTGGCGCCCAGGCGATACATCTGCGTGTCGGCATACGAGAACACCCGGCCTTGCAGCAGGCGGTCTTCCGACGGCTCGATGCCCGGTACCAGGTTGGCCGGGGCCATGGCCACTTGCTCGGTTTCCTGGAAGACATTCGCCGGGTTGCGGTTCAGCACCATCTGCCCGACTTTGCGCTCGGGCACATTCGGCCAGATCTTGGTGGCGTCCAGCGGGTCGAAATCAAACTTGGCCAAGTCTTCCGGCTTGAGTACCTGCACATACAAGTCCCACTTGGGGAAGTCGCCCTTGTTGATATGGGTGACCAAGTCGTTGGTCATATGGCTGTAGTCACGCCCCTGCACTTCGCTAACTTGCTTGGGATCGAGGTTCTTTATGCCTTGCAGGCTCTTCCAGTGGAACTTGACGTAGTGCACTTCACCCTTGGCGTTGATCAACTTGTAGGCATGTACGCCATTGCCGTCCATTTCCCGATAACTGGCCGGAGTACCGGAGTCGGAATACAACTCGGTAAGTGTGCGAGTGGCCTCGGGAACATGGGAGAAGAAGTCGAAGCGACGGGAGTCATCATCCAGGTTAGTGCGCGGGTCCGGCTTGAAGGCGTGGACCATATCGGGGAACTTGATGGCATCGCGGATAAAGAACGTCGGGAAGTTATTACCCACCAAGTCCCAGTTGCCATCGGCGGTATAGAACTTGGTGGCGAAGCCGCGCGGGTCACGCAGGGTTTCCGGGGAGTGGTTGCCATGCACCACGGCGGAGAAGCGCACGAACACCGGGGTGGTTTCGCCAGCAGCGAAGACCTTGGCCTTGGTCAGGTCACTGAGGTTATCGGTGACGGTGAAGGTGCCATGGGCGCCGGTGCCACGGGCATGCACCACGCGCTCGGGGATGCGCTCACGGTCGAAGCGCTGCAGTTTCTGGATCAGTTGCACGTCCTGAAGCAGCACCGGGCCATTGGCGCCGGCGGTTTGCGAGTTCTGGTTGTCGCCGACGGCGGCACCGTTGTCACGGGTCAGGTTGGCGGCTTGTACAGAGAGGGAAAGCAGGCTGGCGGTCGCCAGTACCAGCACATGACGCGCCAATACCGGGCCGCGATTGATTGGATTCTTCATCAAGGTTTCCTCTGGTTTTTTTAATGCACATTCAGTTGTGCTTGCCAGAGGCTAGTGACCCGCGAGTCAGAAGATAAATAGAAAAAGACCACCAGGTCGATTGAGAAAATAATGTGGTAAGCCGCTGAAATAGCGGGTATTTCGCGCGCGATTGGTGGCACTTTGCAAACTATTTGCGATTTAATGTGTCGATAAAAACTGACAGTGTTAGCAGCTGTATCAGGCAAGCCGGTTACGACTGACTTACACTGAGCGGCACCCTTCTCATCTGTAACAAGGAATAACCTATGGGCGTGATCAGTGAGTTCAAGGCCTTCGCGGTCAAAGGTAATGTGGTCGACATGGCCGTCGGTATCATCATCGGCGCCGCCTTCGGCAAAATTGTTTCCTCGTTTGTAGGCGATGTGGTGATGCCGCCCATTGGTCTATTGATCGGTGGCGTGGACTTTGGTGACCTGGCGATTACGCTCAAGGCGGCACAGGGCGATGTGCCTGCCGTGGTGCTGGCGTACGGCAAGTTCATCCAGAGCGTGATCGACTTTGTGATCGTCGCGTTCGCGATCTTCATGGGCGTCAAGGCCATCAACCGCCTCAAGCGCGAAGAAGCCGTAGCGCCTAGCCTGCCACCGACACCGAGCAAGGAAGAAGTGCTGCTGGGCGAGATTCGCGACCTGCTCAAGGCGCAGAACGACAAGCCGCTTTAACCCGGACCGGCTTGGAAAAAAGGCGCCTCCTTGAGGCGCCTTTTCATTACCAGTAGTTTTCCACTGCCACCTGCCCTGGCCGGCGGCTAAGGCTCAGTTGCATGTCGCGCTGCTTGAGCAACTGGCGAGTGTCATCCACCATCTGCGGGTTGCCGCAAATCAGCACGCGGGAATGTTCCGGGGTCAGCTCGACGCCGGCAGCACGCTCCAATTCTCCGTTTTCGATCGAGGTGGTAATACGCCCACTCAACGCCCCCGGATAATCCTCTCGGGTCACGATGGGGATGTAGGTCAGTTTGTGCGCATATTCTGCCAGGTACTCCCGCTCGCCCAACCCTTTGATCAGCGACTGGTACGCCAGCTCCCGGGCTTCCCGCGCGCTGTATACCAGGAGGATGCGCTCGAATTTCTCCCAGACTTCGAAGTCCTGCAGGATCGACAAAAACGGTGCCACCCCGGTGCCGGTGCCTAACATCCACAAGTCACGGCCATCGACGAAACGGTTCAGGGTCAGGAACCCGGTAGCCTGGCGCTCCACCATCAAGGTATCGCCCACCCGCAATCGGCTGAGCTCACTGGTGAATTCGCCGCCTGGGACAACAATCGAGAAGAAGTCCAAGTATTCATCAAACGGCGAGGACACCACGGAATACGCGCGCCACACCGTGCTGCCATCCGCCTTGCTGACCCCCAGGCGCACGAACTGGCCGGCGGTAAACCGGAACCCTGGGTCACGGGTGGTTCGCAGGGTAAACAGGCTGGGGGTCAGGGATTGCACATCGAGCAAGGTCTGGCGGGTAAATTTCTCAGCACTGGCCGTCATGGGGGACTCCGTTCTACAGGTGCCCTAGTGTCCCTCAAACTCGAGCCCGGAAACACCTCTGGTTGGTAGTGGCATTATATAGGCACAAAATAATGGCAACCTAATATCAACTCTGATCAATTTGCTATTAGCCCCTTTATCAGCGCTACAAGCGCGCTCTAAGTTGAGCTGCTACAGGTGCTTCAACTGACTAAAAAATCGAAAAAAACAACTAAGCCCCTAGCTAAGCCCGCCGCAACCTTAGAGAAAATTTCTTAAACGCTGCCCTGCAAGAGCGAAAATTTCATCTCGCGATGTAGCTCATGTCCTACACTAATTTCCGTGCAGTGGGAGTTCAGGACGTATCCCATGTCATGCGGAAACCCATGGAGAGTTACCAATGGTCAACTGGCGCAATACCCGACTTCCCAAACTGGAAGGCGAGAGCGAGGTTACGACTCTTTTCGAGATGGCTGTCAACCACACCTACGCACTTGGCTTCCAATACTGTTCTTTTACGATGAGTTCTCAACTACCTAACAACCAAACGAAGCCTATTCGCCTCAACAACTATCCCGATGAGTGGAACAAACTGTATAACCAGGCCCACTTCTTTGAAGCTGATCCCGTGGTGGAACATTGCAAACGTTGTGTACTGCCCCTTGTCTGGGAGGAAAAAACCTTTAAAGACTCACCAAGTTTATGGTCTTTAGCCCAATCTTTTGGTGTGCATTTGGGATGGACCCAAGCCGTGCATGATTTCCAGGGTGTGTTCAGCATGCTGACCCTTGGTCGCAGTGCAGGTGAAGTGACCCCGCAGGAGCTTTATGAAAAAGCCGGCCAGGTGCTGTGGCTGTGCCATGCGATGCATGCGGTCGTCGCGAAGACTTACGCACACAAGCCCAGCATTAACCCTGCAAGCAAATTAACCCCGCGCGAAACCGAAATCCTCAAGTGGTCAGCCATGGGCAAGACCGCCGCGGACATTGCCGCCATCCTGTGCCTGTCCGAACGTACGGTGGGCTTTCATATCTGCAGTTGCTTCAAAAAGCTGGGAGTCAACAACAAGATCGCCGCCGTGCTCTGCGCTTCGAAAGCGGGGTTGTTTTAATCAGCGTTGAAACACCGCATGTAATCCCTCAGGAAAAAAAGTAACATTTACGACCCATTCTGAGTGCTGGGCTGTCCCCACGGGGTGCCGCCCGCTGTTCACTCAGACGGTTCCGCAGCCGACTGCCGAACACCCATCGATGACCCAGAGCCTCCCTCGCCATGCCCCTGCTCGACAGCCCCTTCGCCCAGCTCGATCTGATCCGCCAGCCAGAGCAACATAACGATCCGCTGCAAGCCTTCGACGCCGCCGACGAGTACCTGCTCAGCTACCTGGCTGAACAGCAACCGAGCGCTGCGACCCGCGTGCTGGTGCTCAATGACAGCTTCGGCGCCCTGGCTGCGAGCCTGGAAGGCCGGGTGCAGGTGACCTCCAGCGGCGACTCGTTCCTGGCCGCCCTGGGCCTGGATAAAAACCTGGTGCGCAATGGCAAGGCCTTTGACGCCGTGCCGTTCATCCCCGCCAGCGAGGTGCCCAGCGGGCCGTTCGACCGGGTGCTGATCCGCGTCCCCAAGACCCTGGCATTGCTGGAAGAACAACTGATCCGCCTGCAAGGCCAACTGGCGCCGGGTGCCGAAGTGATCGCCGCAGCGATGGTCAAGCACCTGCCCCGGGCGGCCGGTGAGTTGCTGGAGCGCTATATCGGGCCGATGCACGCCTCCCTGGCGGTGAAGAAGGCGCGGTTGCTGATCGCGACACTGGCCGACCGCCCCACGGCGGTCTCGCCCTATCCGACGCGCTACACCCTGGACGCGCCGGCTATCGAACTGCTCAACCATGCCAACGTGTTCTGCCGTGAAGGCCTGGACATCGGCACCCGCGCCTTCCTGCCGCACCTGCCCGACAACCTGGGCAGTGCCCGCGTGGCGGACCTGGGTTGCGGCAACGGGGTATTGGCGATTGCCAGCGCCCTGCAAAACCCCGACGCCCAGTACACCTTGGTGGACGAGTCCTATATGGCCGTGCAATCGGCCCTTGAGAACTGGCACGCCGCCCTCGGCGATCGGGAGGTGACAGTACGCGCCGGCGACGGCCTGGCCGGCCAGGAGCCGGACTCCCTCGACGTTGTGCTGTGCAACCCGCCGTTCCACCAGCAGCAGGTGGTCGGCGACTTCCTCGCCTGGCGTATGTTCCAGCAGGCGCGGGAGGCATTGGTGGTCGGCGGCGCCCTGTATATCGTCGGCAACCGTCACCTGGGTTATCACAGCAAGTTGGCGCGCTTGTTCCGTGGCGTAGAGCAGGTCGCTGCCACGCCCAAGTTCGTGATTCTCAAAGCGCGCAAATAAAAAAAGCCCTGCCCTTCCAAAAGAAGAGCAGGGCTTGCCCTCAAGTTAACAGGCAGCGGGCCGCGAAGCCCGGATCGGGATGTCAGTGGGTGGTCAGGCCGGCCGCATTCATGAACATGCGCATCAGGCTGGCCACCACGAACAGGGCCAGCACACTGCCGGTCCAGATCATCGCCAGCCAGCCGAGGCGCCGCCACAGCGGCTGTTTCTCGGCCTGTTCAATCTCGTGCAACGTAGGTTTGCCGGACATGCAACGACCCTCCTAGTGATAGCCGTCTTCGTGGGTGACCTTGCCGCGGAACACGTAGTAGCTCCAGAAGGTGTAGCCCAGGATGAACGGAATGATGAACAAGGTGCCCACCAGCATGAAGCCTTGGCTCTGCGGCGGCGCAGCGGCATCCCAGATCGACACGGATGGCGGGATGATGTTCGGCCACAGGCTGATCCCCAGGCCGCTGTAGCCGAGGAAGATCAGCACCAGCGTCAGCAGGAACGGCGTGTAGTGGGCATTCCGCGCCACGGCGCGGATCAACCCGTACATGGTCACCAGCACCAGGATCGGTACCGGCAGGAACCAGAACAGGTTCGGCAGGGTGAACCAGCGCGAGGCGATTTCCGGGTGCGACAGCGGCGTCCAGAGACTCACGATGCCGATCACGGCCAACACCACGAAGGCCAATGGCCGCGCCAGGTTGTGCATCTTCTCCTGCAACGGGCCTTCGGTTTTCATGATCAGCCAGGTGCAACCCAGCAAGGCATAGGCCACGATCAGCGCCACGCCGCAGAACATCGTGAACGGCGTGAGCCAGTCCAGCGAGCCGCCGGCAAACTGGCGATTGACCACCGGGATCCCGTCGATAAACGCCCCCAGCGCCACGCCCTGGAAGAACGTGGCCGCCAGCGAACCGCCGATAAACGCCTTGTCCCACAGGTGACGCTTGTGGTCCTTGGCCTTGAAGCGGAACTCGAAAGCCACGCCACGAAAGATCAGCCCCACCAGCATCAGGATCAGCGGCAGGTACAGCGCCGACAACACCACCGAATAGGCCAGCGGGAACGCGCCGAACAACGCCGCGCCGCCCAGCACCAGCCAGGTTTCGTTACCGTCCCAGACCGGGGCCACGGTGTTCATCATCACGTCACGGTCGGTCTTGCCCGGGATAAACGGGAAGAGGATGCCGATGCCCAGGTCGAAGCCGTCCATGACCACGTACATCATGATGCCGAAGATGATGATCACGGCCCAGATCAGCGGAAGATCAATACCCATCTCAATTCCCCTTGTGCTGGATGTGGGCGTGGTCGTCATCGCTGCCATCATCGGCGGCGGACAACGGACGGGCCGGTGTGCGTTTCTGGCCAGGGCCACCGTGGGTCGGTTCCGTGCCTTCGTGGGTCACCGGGCCTTTGCGCACCAGGCGCATCATGTAGCCCAGGCCGGCGCCGAACAGCGCGAAGTACACCACCACGAACAACACCAGGGTAATCGTCATCTGCGCCAGGCTATGCCCGGAAGAAGCATCCGCCGTGCGCATCAACCCGTAGACCACCCACGGCTGGCGGCCGATTTCAGTGGTGAACCAACCGGCGAGAATCGCGATCAGGCCAGACGGCCCCATCCACAGCGCCAGGTACAGGAACGGCCTGGACGTGTACATCTTGTCGCCCCGGCGCAGCCAGAGGCTGAACAGGCCGGTGAAGATCATCAGGAACCCCAGGCCGACCATGACCCGGAACGACCAGAATACGATGGTCGAATTCGGCCGGTCTTCCGGCGGGAATTCCTTGAGCGCTGGCACCTGTTTGTCCAGGGAGTGGGTCAGGATCAGGCTGCCCAGGTACGGAATCTCCACCGCATACTTGGTTTTTTCGGCCTTCATGTCCGGCCAGCCAAACAGGATCAGCGGCGTTGGCTCATTGCCTTTGTTTTCCCAGTGGCCTTCAATCGCGGCAATTTTCGCCGGCTGGTGCTCGAGGGTGTTGAGGCCATGGAAGTCGCCGATCACCGCCTGGATAGGCGCCACGATCAGGGCCATCCACATCGCCATCGACAACATTTTGCGGATCGCCGGGTTGTCCTTGCCGCGCAGCAAGTGCCAGGCCGCCGAGGAGCCGACGAAGAACGCGGTGGCCACGAACGCCGCCGTCGCCATGTGCATCAGGCGGTAAGGGAACGACGGGTTGAAGATCACCGCCAGCCAATCGGTAGGAATCACGCGGCCGTCGATGATTTCAAAGCCTTGCGGCGTCTGCATCCAGCTGTTGGACGCCAGGATCCAGAAGGTCGAGATCAACGTACCGACGGCCACCATCACGGTGGAGAAGAAGTGCAGCTTGCGCCCCACCTTGTTCCAGCCGAACAGCATCACGCCGAGGAAACCGGCTTCCAGGAAGAAGGCCGTAAGCACTTCGTACGTCAGGAGCGGCCCGGTCACGGCGCCGGCGAAGTCCGAGAAGCGGCTCCAGTTGGTGCCGAACTGGTAGGCCATGACCAAACCGGAGACCACGCCCATGCCGAAGTTGACGGCAAAGATCTTCGACCAGAAATGGTAGAGGTCACGGTAAGTATCGTTGTGGGTCTTGAGCCACAAGCCTTCCAGCACCGCGAGGTAACTGGCCAGGCCGATGGTGATCGCCGGGAACAGGATGTGGAATGAGATGGTGAACGCGAACTGAATTCGGGCGAGATCTAGCGCCTCCAAACCGAACATAAGTCTTCCTCTGTCAGGTAATACCGGCTGCTGGCGGGAGCCTGCACCCACTGCCCCCACGGATATGGAGTCTGGCGAATTTCAATTCGTTTCTTTTTTTAACCAGCCACGTAGGGAATCGGGCCTTGCGGCCACCAGAACAAATTCTGAAATGACTTTGATCTGGGTCAATCACAGTGAAAAGAGTAGTCCCATTTTCACGGCTGGCCTGTGTGGTCTTTTGCCGCGTGACAGCTTGCCTCAGCCTTCTTCTCGCAACTAATTGTTACAGCTTGATGCTAATCTGCCCCTTCCCTCCGGCCTTGACCTGAATTTCCGATGCCCAGTGAACCCACGTTGCTGTTACGTCACCACCGCCCTTTCATTGCGTTCTGGCTGGCACGGATCTTCACCGCCAGCGGCTTCCAGATGCTTACCGTGGCCATTGGTTGGAACCTCTACCAACTCACCGGCAACGTGCTCGACCTGGGGCTGGTCGGTCTGGTGGAGTTCGTGCCGCGCGTGCTGTTCATGCTGCACACCGGGCATGTGGCCGACCGCTATGAGCGACGCAAAGTCGCGGCCATCTGCCAGACCGTGCAGGCGCTGATTGCCCTTTCCCTGGCCATCGGCGGCCTCACCGGCAACGTGACCCGCGAGATGATCTTTATCCTCGCCTTCCTGCTCGGCGCCGCGCGCTCGTTTGAAATGCCCACCACCCAGGCCCTGCTGCCGAGCATCGTGCCCAGTGCGCTGTTCCCGCGTGCGGTGGCCTCGTCACAGTCGGCCCAGCAACTGGCAACCATCGTCGCCCCGGCCCTCGGTGGTTTGCTATACGCCTTCGGCAGCGTCTGGGTGTATGGCCCAACAGTGGCGCTGTACCTCATCGCCTGCGTGCTGACCCTCAACCTGCCCGCCCGCCAGACCCCACTCAACAAAGGCAAGGCCACCCTCGATTCACTGCTGGCCGGCATCCGCTTTATCCGCAGCCGCCCGGACATCCTCGGGGCGATTTCCCTCGACCTGTTCGCCGTGCTGCTGGGCGGCGCCACCGCGTTGCTGCCGGTGTTCGCCAAGGACATCCTGCTGACCGGCGCCTGGGGCCTGGGCCTGTTGCGCTCGGCGCCGGCGGTGGGCGCGTTGTTGATGTCGTTGTGGCTGGCGCGCTTTTCGGTAGATCGGCAGGTGGGCCGGGTGATGTTCACCGCCGTCGGCGTATTCGGCGTGGCAACCATCGCCTTCGGCATGTCCACCTCGTTCTGGTTTTCCCTGGCGGTGCTGGTGGTGCTGGGCGCGGCGGACATGATCAGCATGGTGATCCGTGCGTCCTTCGTGCAGTTGGAGACGCCGGATGAAATGCGCGGGCGGGTCAGTGCGGTCAATGGTCTGTTTATCGGCGCGTCCAACCAATTGGGCGAGTTCGAATCGGGGATTACCGCCCATTGGTTCGGCACCGTGCCCGCCGTGGTCATGGGCGGGATCGGTACGCTGGTGGTGACCGGGGTGTGGATCAAACTGTTCCCGACCCTGGCGAATCGGGATCGTATGCATGTGCCGGAGGAAGAGAAAAGCACTTAGGCACGGATGCAGGCCGAAGATGGAACGCGTTCTTAAGTTGGGGTCACGTAAGGGTTACAACATTACTGGAATAATCCGGTGCTAACCAAATACCTTTCGACGGGCCCTCAGTTGATGAACAACGTGAATAATGCCAGCGTCCCCATCGGGATGACGACCCCCCACCTATTCCCGACTGCCTCCTGGAACACACCCAACGACAACTACATCCTGATGAACGCCAAGGATCGGTTCACGACAAGCGTCGCAAAGGATCTGAACAGCGGATACATGAGTCCAGAGGTCAGCCAAATAGCCGATGCCGTGATGTGGCCGGGTAAAAAAAACAGCCCTCAAGTGCAAGTCAAGACCTTTGCCGTGGATGGCATCCAAGCCAGGGACATCATATTTATTCAGCGTGTTCCGGCTGTGCCTGACGAGCCGAATATCGTGCTATTTGTTCCAGAAAAGGAAGGTCGTTCACTTCACTCATTCACAACCACCGAAGAAATGAACGCATGGGTGAAAACCCAGGCCAACGAGCCCAAGCGACTGGAGTCCTTCAGCCAGCATTTTGCGGGCGGTGAGTCATCCGAAAAAAAAACACGGGTTATCGATACACTGATTCGGTTCAGAAACAATGATATCAACGCCATCGTCGGCCCCTATGCCAATGAAGGCGACAATATCTTCGGGCGTCTGGATAAAGGCCCCACTGCGCCGCCCACTGCGGTCAATGGCTTGACGAATATTAAAGAGGAAAGCTCTTCACCGAGCGGACGACTGCTTTATTCCGGGCAGCGACCCGACGGAGAAACAGTCTTGTTTACCTATGACGCCTACGGAAACCTTCTGGGCCAAGACAAACAGCACAACTTCTATTTTGTGAAAGATGGCTTGAACAGTCACAAGCCACTGGTGCCAATCACATTCGGCGAGTTCAAGTACAAAGTCCAGAACGAAGCGGCTGAAAATGTCGGAGCAAACGATCTCCGGGGATTCTACGAGGAGTTTCTCAAACACCTTGAGCATCCCTCTGCAGGTATCGCGGATGCCTTGCAAGTATTCGGTGTGAATAAAACCACCGCAGACACCGTAGAGCGCTACCTGGACAACCCATTCAGTGCTCTGTTGGTTGACTTGAATACAAACAATCAGCTTGGCAAGGTATTCGGTCTCGACAAGTCGACGCTGGACGCAGAGCTCAAAAACGTCGGTGATTTCGCACAGGGATTCATCCCTGCCTATGGCCAAGCCAGAATGCTGTCTTCGCTGCTGGCCAAAGCGCTTCGAAATGAGGCGCTGTCTGTTCAGGAGACAAGGGACCTGGCAGATGGGCTTGCGTTGAAACCGAACAGCCCCGCGAGGAAAAACCTGCCCGAGTCTAAACCGTCACTCAAGTCGAACAGCCCCACGTCAGCAACGCCTGCGACCCAGCCAATAAAAGAACCCGTCAGCGCCGTACCCGATCCGGGGCCCACTGCCGACGAAGTCAATCGTCTGCGCCCGTCACAGTGGCTCGATATCAGCAACCACGCCGTCGTGGAGGGAGAACAACTGATCTCGGGGGCTCATGCCAACGCCAAAGGCATGTATCAAGTAAAAGGAAGTGATGGTGCAGACAGGTGGTTTATCCGTTTGACCGATGCTGAAGACATCAGCCGTATCTATGAGATCGACGGTAGGTTCAAACTCAGTGACGGGTATGCCCGCATTATTGATCCCGAGACGAGAAAGCCTGTGATGACGGTGCACTCCACCCAGGACGGCGCCTGGGAGCCGATCAACGGACCGGGAGGAATAAGGTGGCCATGGTGGTCAAGAGGTTCGGCGGAGCAAAGTTTTGACCCCGCCGCGTACGACTACCCTGCACAGGGAGAAGCATCAACGTCGCGGACAAACGAGAAAATCGACAAGCGAATGAAGCAGGACGCTGACACCTTCCATAAAAAGGCCAAGACCAAGGAGCGCCCCGCTCACTCGGATATCCCGGGCAATGCGTCAATGTCAGAGGTCATCAATACCGTCTACCAGAAATCCCTCGGCATGATTATTGGCGAAGACCATTCCCAATCTGCCGGTCTGCGACTGCTGATCGATAATGCAGCCGAGTTTGAGAGAAACAATGTCTCCACACTGTACTCGGAAGGGTTCGAGCATTCGTTGCAGCCCGATCTGGACAGGTTTTTCGAAACCGGTGAATTTTCACCCGCGCTAAGATCGAATTTGCGATTGATTGACCGCGCCCACAGTACACACGGGGCATACACCAATCGAGAGCTTCTGTTGACCATGCGAGCGCATGGTGTTCGAGTCAAAGCGATTGATGTGCCTTCAGTAGAACCGAAGTCCACACGTCTCAAAAACATGAACTACTACGCAACCAAACTGATCGAGCACGACCAAGCCGCGAACCCGCAGTCCAAATGGGTTGCAAGAGTCGGCAGCGACCATGTGTTCACCTATGACGGCGAACCTGCGATTCGAGGCATATCTCAGTTGACAGGCGCCACCGGGGTTAGTGTCGACGATGCAATCCCCGGCAAGGGCCCCTCGCTTATTCAATCCAGAGACAAGACAGAACTCTACATTGACCTGTAAACCGTTGGATAAGGTGCTCTAGAGCACCTTATCCAGGGTGATCGGAAACTCTCGCACCCGCTTGCCGGTGGCATGGTAGACCGCATTCGCCACCGCCGCCGCCACCCCGACAATGCCGATCTCTCCCACGCCCTTGGACCCTAGGGCGTTGACGATCTCGTCATGTTCCTCGACAAACACTACGTCAATCTCGCCGATATCGGCATTTACCGGGATGTGGTACTCGGCCAGGCTGTGGTTCATGTAGCGACCCAACTGATGGTCGATCTGGGTCTCTTCATGCAGGGCCATGCCGATGCCCCACACCACCCCGCCGAGGATCTGGCTGCGGGCCATCTTCGGGTTGACCACCCGCCCGGCCGCAATGGCGCTGACCACGCGGCTGACCTTGATCGTGCCCAAGTCTTCATCCACCCGCACTTCGACGAACACCGCCGAATGGGTCGCGGTGGCGTAGCCCTCGCGTTTCTTGTCCGGCTCGCTGTCGACCTGGACTTCCACGCTCTCTTCACCGCTGTCCTTGACCAGCTGTGCCAACGACACGCTCACGTCGCCGGTGTGCAGTTGGCCGTCTTCAAAACGCACGGACTCGGCATCCTTGAACACCGGGTAAGTCTGCCGGGCAATGGTCAGCAGCCTCGCGCTCAACGCTTCGCAGGCTTGCTGCACGGCGGTGCCGACGGACGACACGGTGAACGAGCCGCCTTGCAGCGGCGCGGTGGGCAATGAAGAGTCGCCGAGCAGGAACACCACGTCCTCAACCGCCACGCCACTGGCCTGCGCCGCGATCTGGGTCATCACCGTGTAGGTGCCGGTGCCGATGTCCGTGGTGGCGCTGCTGACGGTCAGCTTGCCCTCGGCGTCGATGCGCGCCTTGGCGCTGGCCTTCATCTGCATGGCCTCCCACACGCCACCGGCCATGCCCCAGCCGATCAACTGGCAGCCGTCGCGCATGCTGCGCGGTTCCGGGTTGCGCTGGCTCCAGCCGAAGCGCTCGGCACCTTCGCTGTAACACTCGCGCAGGGCCTTGCTCGACCAGGGTTTGTCTTCGTTCTGGTTGCGCTCGGCGTAGTTGACCAGCCGCAGTTGCACCGGGTCCATGCCCAAGGCGCTGGCCAATTCGTCCATGGCGCACTCCAGGCCGATCACGCCCAAGGCAGCGCCGGGCGCGCGCATGTCCAGGGGCGTGAATACATCCAGCGGCACCAGTTTGTAGGTCAGTTGCACGTTGTCGCAGTGATAGAGCATGCCGCTCCACTCCACCACGTGCTCGCTGAAGTCTTCGAAGCGCGAGGTCTGGCCAATCGCCGTATGCCCCAATGCCAGCAGGCGACCATTGGCGGCGGCGCCCATCTGCAAACGCTGCAAGGTGCGCGGGCGGTAGCCGAAGGTGAACATCTGCTGGCGGGTCAGGGTGACGCGCACCGAGCGCTTGAGCGCCAGGGACGCCATCACCGCCAGCGGCAATTGATACTGCGGGCGCAAGCCCGAGCCGAACGCACCGCCGACGAACGCGGCGAAGATCCGCACCTGGCTTTTATCCAGGCCGAACACGTCTTGCACATAGGCCTGGCAGTTCTGCGGGCCCTGGGTCTTGTCATGGATATGCAGGGTGCCGTCCGGCTGATACAGCACGGTGCTGGCGTGGGGTTCCATGGGGTTGTGGTGTTCGATGGGGGTGCTGTAATGCAGGTCGAGGCTGACGGCGGCAGCGGCCCACTCGGCCTGGAAATTGCCACGCGGCTTGGGCGGCGCCTGCGGTGAAGCATGGGCCTGTTCCTGCTGGGCGAGCAGGTCGGTCTCGAAGTCTTCCCGTGCGTAGTCGATCGCTACCAGCGAGCCGGCATGTCGCGCCAGTTCAAGGTTGTCGGCGATCACCAGGGCCAGGGGCTGGCCGCTGTACAGCACACGGTCGTTATACAGCGGGCGAAACGGTGAGCCGTCCGCCGCATCGTCATCCTGGAAGGCATCGTCGTAACGGGCGATTGTCGGCCGGTTGAGGTGATGGATAACCGCCACCACGCCCGGCAGGGCCAGTGCCCTGGACGCATCGATCGCCAGCACACGGCCCTTGGCGATGGTGCTGGACACCACACTGCCGTGGAGCAGGCCGTCCTCGGGAAACTCACCGGCATAACGCGCCTGGCCGGTGACCTTGAGCAGACCGTCGACACGGTCCAGGGGTTTGCCAATAGCGGTCATGGGCGATCTCCTGCGACGGCGGCGTCGCTCAGGGCACGGATGATTGCGCGGCGCGCCAGCTTGATCTTGAAGCCGTTGTGTTCCAGCGGCTCGGCATCTTGCAGCATCGCGTCGGCGGCATTGCTGAAGGTTTCGCGGCTGACCACTTGGCCGATCAACGAGGCTTCCACCGCACGGTCACGCCAGGGTTTATGGGCCACGCCGCCGAGGGCCAGGCGCGCGTCGACGATTCGATCGCCGTCCAACTCGAGAGCGGCGGCCACCGAAACCAAGGCAAACGCGTAAGACGCGCGGTCGCGGATTTTCAGGTAATGGCTGTGACGGGCCAGGTGGTCGGCGGGCAATTCGATGGCGGTGATCAGCTCATCGTCGGCCAGTTGGTTGTCGCGTTGCGGCGCATCACCGGGCAGGCGGTGGAAGTCGGCAAACTCGATAATCCGCGCGCCGCCTCGGCCTTCGACATGCACCCGCGCCTCCAGCGCCGCCAGGGCCACGCACATGTCCGAAGGGTGAGTGGCCACGCACTGTTCGCTGGCGCCAAGGATCGCATGGATACGGTTCAACCCAGTGCGCGCCGGGCAGCCGCTGCCGGGCTCACGCTTGTTGCAGGGCACGGTAGCGTCATAGAAGTAGTAGCAACGGGTGCGCTGCAACAGGTTGCCGCCGGTACTGGCCATATTGCGCAGTTGCGGCGAAGCACCGGCAAGGATCGCCTGGGACAGCAACGGGTAACGCTGTTCGATCAGCGGGTGCCAGGCCAGGTCGGCATTGCTCACTAGCGCGCCGATGCGCAGGCCGCCCTCGGCGGTTTGTTCAATCTCATTGAGCGGCAGGCCGGTGATATCGATCAGGTGCTCGGGGCGGCTGATGTTTTCTTTCATCAAGTCCAGCAGGTTGGTGCCCCCGGCAATAAAGCGCGACGCCGCGCTGCTCAGGTGCACGGCTGCGTGGACATCCGCCGGTTTGCTGTACTGGAAAGGATTCATTGCTCGCCTCCCTGGGCGCGGCACGCCGGCAAGGCCTCTTCGATGGCATCGCGGATATTGCTGTAGGCGCCGCAGCGGCACAGGTTGCCGCTCATCAGCTCCTGGATCTGTGCACTGTCGTGGGCACGGCCTTCATTGACCAGGCCGACGGCGGAGCAAATCTGCCCGGGCGTGCAGTAGCCGCACTGGAAGGCGTCGTGCTTGATGAAGGCTTGCTGCATCGGGTGCAGTTGGTCGCCGTCGGCCAGACCTTCGATGGTGGTCAGCTCGGCACCGTCGCACATCACCGCCAGGGTCAGGCAGGCGTTGATGCGTTTGCCGTCGCGCAATACTGTGCACGCACCGCATTGGCCGTGGTCGCAGCCTTTTTTGCTGCCGACCAGGTCCAGTTGCTCGCGCAGCAGGTCCAGCAACGTGGTCCAGGGCAATACATCGAGTTGGCGGTCCTGACCATTGAGGGTCAAGCGTATGGAGTGGGCGACGAACGGCTGGGCCGCCGCGCCATTGGGGGTCGCGCTCATAAACACCTCACGGGTTGGTGTACGTCCGCGGCGTTCAGGAAAGTCGCCGTCTCAGGGGTACGACTTCCCGGGGTATTGAGCGTTCAAGATGATTGATCAGCGGATATTGAGCAGGGTCTTCAAGGTATTCCGCGGGCCGTTGATCGACGAGTTGCTGTATTCGAACCAGCCTTGGGCCTGGACATTCAGGTCAAATACATAGATGTAGCCCATCAGCGTGCCCGTCCCGCTGCAGGCTTCGCTGATGCTGCCGACCTGGCACACGGGCGTACGTTGCCCGTTCAGTTCGGCACCATTGAAGCGACCCACCGGGTTGTTACCCAGGCCGACTTCCATCACCGACACTTGGGTGGGCCCACGGTGCGTGCACATCTGGGTGCTTTGCGCGCGCTCCGGGATGGTTTCCGTGCAGTGCGCCGATTCGACCTTGAACACGCGCACCTCGCTCAAGGGCGGTGCAGTCGCGCCCCACACCGGTGCCGCACCCAACCACAGGCCGAGACAAGGGATCAGGGCTAGACTCCACGCGTTGGCTTTTTTCATGCTGTCGATGACCTGCTGTTGAACGTCGCCGCAGTATGCCTCAAGGCCATGCGCCACACAGCCTCGGCTGCTGGTATGATGCGCCGCTTTTTCCGATCCTCTCTGGAACCACAGGCGCTTGGCGCAGTTTGTGCTTTGACTTAGAGGTCAACAAATAACGACGCAACATAGCGTCACAGGGAGCAGGCATGCTGGAAAAGCTGTTTCAACTCAAGGCACACAACACCAACGTGCGCACCGAGATCCTCGCGGGCATCACGACATTCCTGGCCATGGCCTACATCCTGTTCGTGAACCCGAGCATCCTCGGCGAGACCGGCATGGACAAGGGCGCGGTATTTGTCGCGACCTGCCTGGCGGCGGCCATCGGTTCGACCGTGATGGGCCTGATCGCCAACTACCCGATCGCGCTGGCACCGGGCATGGGCCTCAACGCCTTCTTTACCTACACCGTGGTGTTGCACATGGGCCACACCTGGCAGGTTGCGCTGGGTGCGGTATTCATTTCGGCGGTGCTGTTCTTCCTGCTGTCGATCTTCCGTATCCGTGAGTGGATCATCAACAGCATTCCCCTGCCCCTGCGTTCGGCGATTGCCGCCGGTATCGGCCTGTTCCTGGCACTGATCGCCCTGCACAACGCCGGGATCGTGGTCGGCAACCCCAACACCCTGGTGGGCATGGGCGACCTGACCAAGCCGGCGCCTATCCTGGCCATCCTCGGCTTCATGCTGATCGTTGCGCTGGAAGCCCTGGCCGTACGCGGCGCGGTGCTGATCGGCATCCTGGCGGTGACCATCGTCTCCATTCTGCTGGGCGTCACCGCGTTTGGTGGCGTGATGTCGATGCCGCCGTCCCTGGCCCCGACTTTCCTGCAGTTGGATATCAAGGGCGCGCTGGACATCGGCCTGGTCAGCGTGATCTTCGCCTTCCTGTTCGTCGACCTGTTCGACAACTCCGGCACCCTGATCGGCGTGGCCAAGCGCGCCGGGCTGATGGGCAAGGACGGCCACATGCCGAAAATGGGCCGTGCGCTGATCGCCGACAGTACCGCCGCCATGGCCGGTTCCCTGCTGGGTACGTCGACCACCACCAGCTACATCGAATCCGCTGCGGGCGTAAGCGCCGGTGGCCGTACCGGCTTGACCGCCATCGTGGTGGCGATCCTGTTCCTGCTGGCGCTGTTCTTCTCGCCGCTGGCCGCCAGCGTACCGGCCTTTGCTACCGCGCCGGCGCTGCTGTTCGTCGCCGTATTGATGACCTCAGGCCTGGCCGAAATCGACTGGGATGACATTACTGTTGCAGCGCCGGTGGTGATCACCGCCCTGGCGATGCCCTTCACTTACTCCATCGCCAACGGCATTGCCTTCGGTTTCATCGCCTGGACCGCCATCAAGCTGCTTTCGGGCCGCTACCGTGAGCTCAACCCGGCACTGGTGATTCTGTCGATTCTGTTCGTGATCAAGCTGGGCTGGTTCAACGCATGACTTTTGACGCCACACGCTACACCGCTCAACTGCAAGACAAGGTCACGCGCTTGCGTGACCTGTTGGCACCGTTCGACGCACCCGAGCCGCAGGTCTTCGAGTCGCCTCTGCAGAACTTCCGCCTGCGGGCGGAGTTCCGCTTGTGGCGCGAAGGCGGTGAACGCCACTACGCGATGTTTTCCCAGGACGACAAGCGCACGCCGATCCTGATCGAAGAATTCCCCATCGCCAGCCAGCGCATCAACCAGTTGATGCCGCAGCTCAAGGCCGCCTGGCAAGCCAGCGCCGCCCTGAGCCACAAGCTGTTCCAGGTGGAGTTCCTCACCACCCTGGCCGGCGACGCGATGATCACCCTGTGTTATCACCGCCCGCTGGACGATCACTGGCACACCGCGGCGAATAAGCTGGCGGCTGATTTGAATGTGAGCATCATCGGCCGCTCCAAGGGCAAGCGCGATGTGATCGGCCACGACTACGTGGTGGAAAAACTCGACGTCGGCGGCCGCACCTTCAGCTACCGTCAACCCGAAGGCGCGTTCACCCAGCCCAACGGCACGGTGAACCAGAAGATGCTCAACTGGGCATACGAAGCCTTGGGCGATCGCCCGGATGACTTGCTGGAGCTGTATTGCGGCAACGGCAACTTCACCCTGCCCCTGGCCACCCGTGTGCGTAAAGTGCTGGCTACCGAGATCAGCAAGACCTCGGTGAATGCGGCCCTGAGCAACCTCGATGAAAACGCGGTGGGTAACGTCACCCTGGTGCGCCTCTCCGCCGAAGAACTTACCGAAGCGCTGAACGAAGTGCGCCCATTCCGCCGCCTGCACGGCATCGACCTCAAAAGCTACGAATTCGGTAGCGTGTTCGTCGACCCGCCCCGCGCCGGCATGGACCCGGACACCTGCGAACTGACCCGGCGCTTCGACAACATCCTGTACATCTCCTGCAACCCGGAGACGCTGGCAGCGAATATTGCGCAACTGCATGACACCCACCGCATTACCCAGTGTGCGATGTTTGACCAGTTCCCGTGGACGCACCATATGGAATCCGGGGTGTTATTGACCCGGCGGTAATTCAGCGTCCTCAGGTTCCTTCTTGCGTGGCCGGCCGCCCTTCTTGCCATTGGCGCGGGCGGCGGCGGATTTGGCAGCGCTGCTCTTGCGACCGTTGCGTGATGCTACCAGGCTGGTAGCCAGGTCCATCAGCGGCTGGCTTGTGGCGATCAGGCCCGTGATCGAAACATCCAGATCCTGGGCCTCACAGCTAATGGCCTTGCCACCGAAACTGACTTCCAACTGCTGGAAATCTTCCTCTGAAAACCCTTCGAACTCCGGCAGGCCGGCCACCGGCAACATGACGCGGCTGCCGTCGCTGAAGCCGATGGAGATGCAATCGTTTTCGTAACGCACATTGCTGGCGTTGGCGTACAGGCGCTTTAGCCTGCGGCCACGGGCGATTGCCTTGTCGACGTCGGCGTCAGTGAGAGGTACATAAGGTATGACTTTGGCTTTTACGATTTTCATAAATTAATCCCTACGCAATCTGGCGCTCTTACCAGATTCAAAATGGTCCGTTGCGCTAAGGCATCGTGCCAGGCGCTTGCGATAACGTAGACACCACGTCGAATGACTAACCCTGGAACCAATTCACTGGTGTCCCAGTTCCAGGAATGGTTCTCCAGGCAAACCGTTTGCAGTTTTTCCCACCAAATCCTGCGTGCCCGTGCCAGATAATGTCGCTGCATGATTACCTCGCGTATTTCCTTCAGAACCGCAGTGGGTGGCCGCCTCCGTTCAGGCTCTACATCCCACAACTCAACGTCCCCATCCAAAAAACTGAAACGAAACCGCGCATCCCACCCCTTGCCCCTGACATGTACATGAGGCGGGCAATGCTCGTCCCTGATAAACACCGAGATGACATACCCCTTGTAAGCACCTACTTTCATCGTAACCCATCCGTTAGGTTATTTTCCGCCAGGTAACAATTTCCCTCCTGCCACCCGACAACCGGCTCCATCGTCTCGAAGCTGTTTCACAGATTAGTAACCACAAAAAACCCGGCGAATGCCGGGTTGTAACCACTCATGCCGAAGGCTGGAAATACCCCGCCAACGCCCGCAAGTCCTGCTCACTCAGCAACCCCGCGTAATACTTCAACTGAATCCTGGCCAGCAGATACGCATGTCGCGCATTCGCCAGGTCGCGGCGGGCGGTGAACAGTTGTTGCTCGGCGTCGAGCACGTCGAGGTTGACCCGCTCACCGCCGCTGACGCTCTTTTTGGTCGCAGTGACCAGCGCGGTGGCGGAGCTGACAGCCATCTCGTAGGCACGCACTTTCGCCGCGCCACTGGTGTTGAGGTTGAACTGCTTGCGCAGCTCCACCAGCGTCGCCGAGGTATGTGCGTCCAGCTCGTATTGGGCCTGGGACAGTTGATTGGCCGCCTGGCGCGTAGAGGCCGATACCGACCCGCCGGCAAACAACGGCAGGCTGACCTGGATACCGACGCTGTTGGTGTCGTACTTCTGGTTGTAGCTGCTTTCCGAATCGGAGCTGGTCTGGCGGCTGCTGGCGTACAGGCTGACCTTGGGCATGTGCCCGGCGCGTTTGCGCTCCACTTCGTAGGACGCCACGTCCAGCGCGTGGTGCTGGGACTTGAGTTCTGGATTATTGGCCATGGCCAGTTCGCGCCAGGTTTCGAAGCGGTTGGGCTCCAGGGGCGGGATGTCGAATGGACGGGCCAGGGGTGCCAGCGCTTCGATCTGCAACGGTTGGCCGACAATCGCTTCCAGCTCGCGCAAGGCGCTGTCCTGGGCGTCCAGCGACTCGATTTCCTCTGCCTGGGCCAGGCTCAAGCGCGCCTGGGTTTCCAGTACATCGGTGCGCGTGCCTTCACCGCCTTTGAGCAGACGATCATTGAGTTGCAGGCGTTCGGCATACGCACGTTTCTGCGCACGGCTCAACTCGATGCGTTCCTGCGCCAGCAGCGCCTGGCTGTAGGCGCTGAGCACGCGCACGGCCAGTTCCTGGCTCTTGCCGCGAAAGCGCTCATCGGCCATCAGCGCCTGGGCGGTGCCTTGGCGAAAGCGCGCGTAGGCTTCGTAATCCAGCAACGGCTGCTGCAAGGTCAGGGTCGAGGCATAGCTGCGGTAATCACGGTCGCTGGTGACATCGCCGACGGCGGTGCTTTGGGTAACTTCGGATTCGTTGCGCGAGTTGCTATAGCTCCAGGACAGGTTCGGCAATAACGCTGCACGGCCGATCACGCGGTTCTCTTCACCGGCCTCGCGCTCCTGGATGGCGGCCTGGAAGGTCGGGTCATTGCGCAGGGCGAGGTCGTAGGCGTCGAGCAAACCCAAGGCATGTGCCGCCGGTGTAACGCTCAGGCACAGGGTAAAAAACAGTGCCTTCATTCTTCCACCAAGGCCATGTGGGTACGGTCCAGCAAGGGTTTGAACAGGTAGTTGAGCATCGAACGCTCACCGGTCTTGATGAAGGTTTCCACCGGCATGCCCGGACGAATCCGCACGCCGTCCAGTTGTTGCATGCCCGCCGCACTGACCTGGGCGCGCACGGTGTAATAAGGCTCGTCGGTGCGCTCATCGACCTGGCGGTCGGCGGAGACCAGCGTCACCTCACCGGCCACCCGTGGGGTGGTGGCCTGGTTGAAGGCCGAGAACAGCAACTCCACCGGTAGGCCCGGATGCACTTTGTCGATCATTTGCACCGGCACCCGCGCTTCCACCCACAACGCTTCGCCCTGGGGCACGATGTCCATCAGCGCCTGGCCGGGCTTGATCACCCCGCCTTCGGTGTACACCTCCAACCCCACCACCACCCCCGAGGCCGGCGCCCGCACCAGGCTGTTGGCCAGTTCGAACTCGGCCGAGGCCAGGCGGTTGCGCAGGTCGTCGCTGCGGGTGCGGGTCTCGGCCAACTGACCGCGCAGGTCTTTCTGGAAGTCTTCGCCGAGCTGGCGGATGCGCAGGCGCAGCTCCAGGACCTGGCGCTGCAACTGGCCGATGCGCCCGTAGTCCTCGGCAATGGCGCCGTCGACCTGGGCGTACAGGCGCTCGCTGTCGAGCAGGCGATTGCGCGGGATATAGCCATCGCGCGCCAGCTCGCGCAGGCCTTGCAGTTGTTCATTCAATGCCGCGCGTTGCTGCAGCTTGCTCGCCTGGGAATCCCGCGTGCCACGCAACTGCGCCTCGGCGCCGGCGATGGTTTCGCGCAGGCCTTGCTGCTCGGTGGCCAGCGCCTGGGCGCGGCTGGTGAACAGTTGCCGTTGCAGATTCAGGGTGTTGGCGGCCTCCGGCTCGTTGAGCAATTCAGGACCGAAGGTGATGGCGGGCAGACCTTCGCTTTCCGCACTCAAGCGCGCCTCACTGGCCAGGGACGCCAGGTACTGGCTGCGCAGCGACTGCATCTGCCCGCGCAAGGGCGTCTCCTTCAAGCGCAACAGCACCTGGCCGGCGTTGACCACATCACCGTCACGCACCTCGATACGCTCGACGATGCCCCCGGCAGGATGCTGCACGGTCTTGCGATGGCCAGAGACCATGACCTTGCCCGACACCGCCACGCCCTTGTCCAGCGGCGCCAACGCGGCCCAGCCGATAAATCCGGCAAAGCCGCCGAGCACCAACAACCAGCCCAGGCGCGAATAGTTTTTGTCATCCAGCGCCAACACCGTGTGAGGGCGGTCGCTGACCAGCACCGGCTTACTCATACTCATGCCTGTTTTCCTTCACCGAGGCGGTAGCTCATGCTCAGGGTCGACACCGGTTTGGAGGCTGCCGGTTTCTGCCGCGCCTCCAGCACCCGCGCCGTCGGACCAAAGGCCTGCAACTGGCCGTCCTTGAGGATCAGCAACTGGTCGGTCAGGCTCAGTACATTGGCTTTGTGGGTAATCAGGATCACCGTGCGGCGCTGCTGCTTAAGCTGGGTGATGGCCTGGAGCAGCGCCTGCTCGCCCACTTCGTCAAGGTTGGCGTTGGGCTCATCCAGCACGATCAACGCCGGCAGGCCGTACAGCGCACGGGCCAGGGCCACGCGTTGCTTTTGCCCACCGGACAACCCCGCGCCGCCCTCCCCTAACTGCGTGTCGTAGCCTTGGGGCAGTTGCAGGATCAGGTCATGTACGCCGGCCATTTGCGCGGCGGCCAGGACGTTGTCGGTATCCAGCTCGGCAAACCGTGCGATGTTGTCGGCGATGCTGCCGGCGAACAATTGAATGTCCTGGGGCAGGTAGCCGATGTGCGGGCCGAGTTGCTGTTTGTCCCACTGGGCCAGGTCGGCGCCGTCCAGCCGCACCTTGCCGGCCAGCGGTGCCCAGGCGCCCACCAGCACCCGCGCCAGGGTGGATTTGCCGCAGCCGGAAGGTCCGATCACGCCGAGCACGTCCCCCGCTGGCAGGTTGAACCCCAGGTTCACCAGCGCCGGCCGACGGCTGCCGGGGGCGCAGGCGCTGATGTGCTCGACGCTCAACTGGCCCTTGGGCACCGGCAGGCTCATGCGCGGCGGTCGCGCCGGGTTGGCCGCCAGCAACTGCGACAAGCGCTCGTAGGCCAGGCGCGCCGAGCCCCATTGTTTCCAGACGCCGATCAATTGGTCGATGGGGCTCAGCACCCGCCCCATCAGGATCGAGCCGGCAATCATCATCCCTGGCGTGATATCGCCCTGCACCGCCAGCAACGCGCCCAGGCCGAGTACCAGCGATTGCAACGCCAGGCGCACGCCCTTGGACCAGGCGGTGACGGCGGCGGTCTTTTCACTGGCCAGGTTTTGCTCGGCGAGGAACGCCTGGTGCTGGTGGAACCAACGCCCGCGCAAGGTGGCGAGCATGCCCATGGCTTCGATGCTGTCGGCATTGCGCAGGTTGGCCGTGGCCTGCTGGCTGGCGTGGATGGACAGTTGGCTGGCCTCGGCCATCGGCGCCTGGCTGACATGGTGGTTGATCCACGCCAACGCGATCAGCATCACCGCGCCGCCCAGCGCCAGCAGGCCAAGCCAGGGGTGGAACAGGAAGATCACCAGCAGGTACACCGGAAACCACGGCGCATCGAAAAACGCGAACAGCGCCTGGCCGGTGGCAAACTGGCGCAAGGTGGTCAGGTCATGCAACGCCTGGCCTGCCGCCTGGGTGCCGCCCTTGAGTTGCGCTTCGAACGCGGCGTCGTAGACCCGCTGGTTCAGGCGCATGTCCATCTGCGTGCCGAGGCGGATCACCACCTGGCTGCGCACCCACTCCAGCGCGCCCATCAGGCCGAACAGGCCGAGGATCATCAACGTCAGCATGAGCAGGGTCATCTGATTGCCCGAGGCCAGCACCCGGTCGTACACCTGCAGCATGTACAACGCCGGGGCCAGCATCAGCAGGTTGATCACCGCCGAGAACAGGCCGATGTTGAAGAAGCCACTTTTATAGGCCGTGAGGGCGGCCAGGGTTTCGTTGCCGGCGTGGCGCATCTGGGGATTCTCGTGGGGTTGAACGTGCAGCGTCGCCGCGTTGACAGCCGATACGACGCTGCGCAGAATTCGGCACCGCCGTCGCCGGAAGAGTTAGAAGGCTTGGGCGACGGCGGTGTAATGCAGCGAATGGGAGAGCGATCTTCCATTCGCTTTTTCATGCAGCAGCAGGTTCAGGCGGCGAGTGCCCAGTCCTGTGCCGCGTCCTGCACGCCCACCAGGGCAACATCGGTGGACACTGCGCTGGCGTGTGCCGCCAGGCCCGCAGACACTTCGTCGAAGGTGCTGGCAGTGGACAGGCCGAAGTCGTCGAGCAGGTTGTTGAGCACGGTTTCCAGCGCGGCGGTGTTGCCCTGCATCAAACCGTAGATCACGCTCTGTACGTCGTTGCCAGCCCGGCCGGCGCCCTCGGCGGCGCTCAGGTCGAGGCCGTTGAACGCGACCTTGAAGTCGCTCAGGGAGAAGTCGCTGCCACTGCCGCCGCCCAGGCCTGTACCCAGTTGCACGTTATCCAGGTCGCCCCACAGGTAGTGGTTCAGGTTGCTGCTGGCGGGCAACGACGGGTTGAACACATAGTGCAGGCCATTGCTGGTGTCGCTGTCGGCGATGAACGCGTACTCGGAGTTGTTGGCGCCGTGGGTCGAATACTGGTCGCCGCTGAGGGTGCCGTTGCTGAAACCGCCGGTGTTGCTGGTGCCGTGCCCTGCAGTGTTGAACCCCACTGCCCAGGAGCTCAGGTAGTCCGATACCGACAGAGAACCCAGGCCCGAATCGTAGCTAACAGAAATAGTCATCGCTAAACCTCGTTAAACAACGTTGTTGATGAGCACGCCGGTGCGGCGCGCCTTTTTGCCCACCCATGGGCAAAACCGTTGATCAGGTGCCTGCGCACGCTGATCAGAATTTGTATTCCAACATGCCGCTCAGGGTTCGCCCGCGCGCCAGGCTGAGGTTGTTGGCGTCGCCCATGGCGACGAAATAGGCTTCATCGGTGGCGTTTTCCAACGCCAGTGCAATGTTCAGTTGATCCGTCATCCAGTAACTGGCGTACAGGTCATAGAGCGTGTACTTGGGCCACATCGCCTGATCCATCAGCTCGTAGCCCTGCTGATTGAGGTTTTCGCCGTTGCCCGAGCTGTAGCGCACACGCACACCCGTATCCAGGCGTTTTTCCATGAAGCGCGTACCCAGGGTCAGCGAGCCGCGATCGGCCGGCATGTACGTGGCGTTACCCATGATTCGCCCGCAGCTTTCCTTGTTGTTGGCGACGTCGTCATCCAACACCTCATAGGTGGTGACCGGCCGTATGCCGATGCGCCCATCCGGCAGGGTGAAACGCTCCAGGCGAGTAGTCCTTGGCCCGGTGGTCTTGGCACCGCCCATGTAATAGTTCTTCGAGCAGAATTCATTGCTGCCGATCATGTGGGTGTAGCTGAGGTTGGCGTACGCGCGGCCCATGTCGTAATGGAGCTGGTATTCAACCCCGCGAAAACGTGTCGGGTTGGTGTTATTGACGTAAGCCATGGTCCCGAGGAATCCACCCACCTGGGTTTCCGGCAAGCTGACGCTGGTGTTGAGGAAAGAGAAGTTTTCGATCCGGGTATCGAAGTACGCCACCTTCATGCCGAGGCGATCGTCACTGAAAAACAAGCCTTCCTTGAAAACATTCATGCCCACTTCCCAATCCCGTGACTCTTCAGGCTTGAGGTAGGGGTTGGGAAATACGCGCTCTCCCGAACCGCCACCGTGGGGTCGGCCGGTCATGAAGGTTTCGGTCACCGCCGGTGGCCGCCAGCCCTTGCCCCACCGGGTATAGAGCTGCAGCCAGTCCACGCCCGGTTTCACCGCGAGACCGAAGGTGGGGGAAAACTGGCCTTCTTCACGGTCGACCTCCATCACTTCCGAGACGCGCCTGGCGCCGACAAGGCTGTTGTAGAAGCGATCACGCCGGTACAGGGTCATGCCGGTTTCGCCTTCGAGCCGATAGCGGTCATAACGCAAGCCCGCATCCAGGGCCAGCCAGCCGCCATATTCGTACTGCGCGTTGTTGAACAGGCTGGCAATGGTGCGTTTGCCCCCTGGCGTGCTGCCCTCTGCGTAAGGCAACAAGCCCAGGTTGTTGGTGGCTTCAACTTTGTTGGTGCGGGGCTTGAACTCGTCCTGATACAGCTCCACCCCGTAGTTCCAGGTGACATGCCCCTGTTCGCCGAAATCAAACCGCGAGGTGTTGTCACCCTGCAGGCCCCAGGTGTCGGTCTGAAAGTGATCGGTGTAGGCGCCGACGTAGTTACCGGTACCTGGCGACGACAGGTTGGGGGCGTTGCTGCGATCCATCTGGGTGGTGACGTAATAGAGCTTGGCCTTGAGATCGATCAGCGGGTTGTCCGGGCTATAGCTGTAGTCCAGCGCGACGTTTTTGGCGTTGAGGTTGTTTTTGCTGGTGCGTACGTAGTAGGTGCTCTGAAGGTCGTTGGCGATATAGCCCCAGGCATCGTTACTGTCGGTGTCGGTTTCCAGGTAGCTCAACTGCACGCGCTGGTCGTTGGGCAGGTTCAGGCCGAACTTGACGATCTGCGAGCGGGTCACGCTGCCGGTGTCGCCGACTTCGCTGTTCAACCAGTCGTCGAAGGCCGCAGGGGCAGATGACCTGGCGCGCAGGTTGGTGCCCAGGTTGTCGTCGTTGTGCCTGCCGGCGCGGTAGTTACCGAAATGCCGCTCGCTGTAGCCCAGCACGACATCGCCGCGCTCATCACCAAAGGCAAACACGCCACTGCCGTTGAAGTCGGTGCCGTTACCCAGCTCACCGATGCCGCTGCCGGCGCGAAGGCGGCCGCCGTAGTCCTTGCCGTCCTTGAGGAACTCACTGGCATCCAGGGTCTTGAACGAAGCAATGCCGCCCAGCACGGCCGCACCGCCTTGCCCCGACTGGCTGCCCTTGTCGATCTCGATGCTGGAGATGAACTCCGGGTCGATCAGCATGGTGCCGTTGCGCTGCTGGTGGCCGTTGACGTTGAAGTTCTGGCGCATGCCGTCGATGTTCATGTTCACCCGGCCATAGTCCTGCACACCGCGAATATTCACCGACAGACCAGGGTCGCGCTGGTTGACGGCGGTGTAGACGCCGGCGGTTTCTTCGAGCATGTCGGCGGCATGACGGGGCGGACGTTTATCGATCATGTCGCGGCTGATCACCGCCACGGACTTTGGGGTCTGGTACACCCAGTCGCTGGCCTGGCCGTTGGTGTTGCCGGTGATGGTGGTGGTGCCCACGGTCATGGCGCCGTCGTGGTCGTCGCTGACACGGTTGAGGGTGACCTGGCGCTCACCGGTAAAGCGATATTCCACCGGCGTGGCACCGAGCAAACGGCCAAGCCCTTCCTGCACGCTGAAGCTGCCTTTGAGCGCGGTGCTGCTCAAGCCTTGCAGGCGCGGGCTGTCGAACAGCACCTGCAGACCGGCCTGGTCGGCAAAGGCCAATACGGCACTGCCCAAGGATTGCGCCGGGACATCGAACACCCGCACCGCCGACTGGGAAGCGTCCACCTGAGGCTGCACCGCATACACGGGAGCGGCCGCGGCGAACAGCCCCAAGTGGATGGCCAGGGCTAACCGGCTACCGGTGATACGCCCCTTGGTGAGTGCTGACATTTCTGGTTTCCCTGCGCTGATCGTATGTTTGTTTATGCGAATGCTTCTCACCTAGCAAGACGTACGAGGCGCAGGAAGTCAGTAAGGTTTTTTAAAAAGTTTTTGCGCAGGGGGTTTTAAGCGGGTGAGAGCAGGCCTCCCACCGGGTCATCAATAGATCAGGCTGAGGCCTGCCAGGTCCAAGCGTTGCACTTGGAGTTCCTGGGTGAGCGTTCCGAGGGCGCTGTCGAGCATGTCGAGACGGAAGACGCCGCTGACTTCGCGCTCGCCCAAATCGGAATGGGTCAACACCACCCGCCCCGGACGGTAGCGATTGAGCTGCTCAATAACCTTGGCCAGGGGCTGGCGATCAAAGATCAGCACGCCGCGTCGCCAACTGGTGGCACGGTCTACATCGAATTGATCCAGGGGCACCACCCCCTCCTGGGCGTTGTAGCTAGCAGCCTGGCCCTCCTGGAGCACCCGATCGCTCGGGCCTTTTTTCGGCGAAGCGTGCAAAGACACCTCGACGCTGTGCTGCAACACGCCCACCCAAGCACCGCGGTCGGCCTCGCGCTCCACCACAAACCGCGTGCCCAGCGCCCGCGTCTGCCCGCCGGCGCTCTGTACCACGAACGGACGGGTCTCCTGACCCACCATCGGCGCCACATCAAAAATCGCCGAGCCCTGGATCAGGCTGATACGCCGCTGCACGCCGTCGTAATCCAGGCGGATGGCACTGGCGGAATCCAGCTCCACCGTGCTGCCATCGGCCAAGTGCACGGTGCGTACCTCGCCCTTTTGGGTGACATAGTCGGCCTGCATGCGCAGCCAGGCGTCCGGCCCGCGCAGCCAGCCGACGCCGGCCACCACCACGACCAGCGCGACCGCCGCCGCACGCTGCCAGGGCCTGCGCCGCAGGGAGCGACGCACAGGCAGCGCTGCGGTCGCGGGGCGCTGGCGGTGAACGGTCTCGTCCTTATGCACCTCGCCCAACGCCGCCCAGGTCTGTTCGGCAAAGCGCAGCGCCGCTTCGTGGCGGCTGTCGCAGGCGATCCACTGGCGCAGCTCGGCCTGCTCCTGGTCGGTCAGGGCACCGGCGTGCAGGCGCACCGCCCACTCGGCGGCCTCCTCGGTAATGCTGTGCTGTTGCGGACCCTGGCTATTCACGTGTGAATCTCGAATTTTTCGTTATATGACGCTGTGACGTCTGAGCTGAGGTTTTTCCGTAATTCATTCGTCGGCTGGCTCCACCTCGCCGTCCTGCAAGCGCTGCATCACATATGCCAGCGCCTTGGCCAGGTGCTTTTGCACGGAGCTGTCGGAGATATCCAAATGCCGGGCGACCTGGGCGTGGGTCATGCCCTCTATACGGTTCAGACGGAAGATCTGCTGGGTGCGTTCCGGCAATTCCGCCAACGCCTGCTTCAATGCCTGTCGCTGTTGCTGCGCCATTGCCTGAGCCTCCAACCCGGCCACTTCATCTTCAATCTCGGCCAGCGCCTCATGGGGCACGGAGTCTGTCTTGCGCCGCGCTTCCTGGCGAATATGGTCGATCAGCAGATTGCTCGCCGTTCGATAGAGATAGCCCTGGGAGTTGTCGATACGCTCGCCGGCGGGTTTTTCCGCCAGGCGCAGGAAGCTCTCCTGCACCAGGTCGGCCGCCAACTGCGGGTCCCGTACCTTGCGCGCCAGATACCCGCGCAGGGTATCGGCGTGCTTGAGAAACAGGCCTTTGAGATCCACGTCCGACAAACCGACTCCCTGGAATGTAAAGGAAACAGGCGGGCATCTTAAGCGTTGTCGAGAATGATTTTCAATTGATATCTAATCTGATTCGAGGGCCGGACACGTCTGATTAACGGTTCGGTAATCGAACACATCTGCCGTCATCAATTGACCAAATTAACTAACCAGTACATTTTATCCCCACAACCAACAAGAACTGTGGAGATCCCCCGTATGCCGCCCATCGTGCTGGTGCTCAACGGCCCCAACCTCAACCTGCTCGGCACCCGCGAACCCGCGACCTACGGCCATGAAACCCTGGCCGACGTCGCTGCCCTGTGCGGCCGCAGCGCCGAACAACTGGGGCTCAAAATCGAATTCCGCCAGACCAACCACGAAGGCGAACTGCTGGACTGGATCCACGGCGCCCGCGCCCGCTGCGCCGGTATCGTGATCAACCCGGCAGCCTGGACCCACACCTCGGTGGCGATTCGCGATGCCCTGGTGGCCAGTGAAGTGCCGGTGATCGAGGTGCACTTATCCAATGTGCATGCGCGCGAGGCGTTTCGGCATCACTCGTTTGTGTCGCCCATCGCCAAGGCGGTGCTCGCGGGCTTTGGCAGCCATGGCTACCACTTGGCCCTGGAACATTTCAGCCAGTTGTTGAAGGGGTCGGCCCGATGAAACCGCGCATCCTCGCCGGCCTGATCGGCGCCGGCATCCAGGCTTCCCGCACCCCTGCGCTGCATGAGCAGGAAGGCGACGCCCAAGGCTTGCGCTACCTGTATCGCCTGATTGACCTTGAGCCCCTGCACCTGGACATCAACGCCCTGCCCGACCTGCTGGAGGCTGCCGAGTTGATGCACTTCACCGGGTTGAACATTACCTACCCGTGCAAGCAGGCAATCCTGCCGTTGCTCGATGATTTGTCCGACGAGGCCCGAGGCATCGGCGCGGTCAACACCGTGGTGTTCAAGGACGGCAAGCGCATCGGCCATAACACCGACTGCCTGGGATTTGCCGAAGGCTTTCGCCGCAACCTCAACGATGTGCCGCGCCAACGCGTGGTGCAGATGGGCGCGGGCGGTGCCGGCGCAGCGGTGGCACATGCGCTATTGGCAGAAGGTGTGGAGCACTTGAGTATTTTCGACGTGGACGCCAGCCGCGCCCGCGACCTTGTGGATAACCTCGCCCAGCGTTTCGGCGCCGGCCGCGCCCAGGTCGGCACCCACCTTGAAAACGCCATGGCCGAGGCCTATGGCTTGGTCAACACCACGCCCATGGGCATGGCCAAGCTGCCCGGCACACCGGTGCCCGCGGCCCTGCTGAGAGCCGAACTGTGGGTGGCTGAAATTGTGTACTTCCCGCTGGAAACCGAACTGCTGCGCGATGCCCGCGCCTTGGGCTGCCGCACCCTGGATGGCGGCAACATGGCGGTGTTCCAGGCGGTGAAGGCGTTTGAACTGTTCAGTGGCGAGGTGCCGGATGCGCAGCGGATGCTCGCGCACTTCAAGAGCATGAACAGCTGAAATGTGGGAGGGCAAGCGCCCTCCCCCATTGGGTCAGGCGGTGTACTCAGGCCTGCAGGTAGCGCAGCACCGATTCGCAAATCATCTCGCGATGCCGTTGTTTAACCGCCTCATCCGACAGGTCGATCTGAAAGATCTCACTGAACGTATGGCGATTGGACACCCGGTAAAAGCTGAATGAGTTGATCAGCAGGTGCACGTCCAACGGTTCCAGCCCTTCGCGAAACAGCCCCATCTCGGCGCCCCGGCGCAACGTCACCCCTAGCCCCTCGAGGATTTTGCTGTTCATCGCCTTGATGGTTTCGGTGCGTTTCACGTACTCGGCATTGTGGATATTTTCGATGCTGACGATTCGCACGAAATCGACGTTCTGATCGTGGTGATCGAAGGTGAACTCCACCAGCCGCCGGATCGCCTCACGCGGTTCCAGGGCGGTGAGGTTCATCCGCGTTTCGGTGTTGCGAATATCGCCGTAGAGCTTCTCCAGCACCTCGACGTACAACTGCTCCTTGCTGCCGAAGTAGTAATAGATCATGCGTTTGGAGGTATGGATGCGCTCGGCGATGGCATCCACGCGAGCGCCGGACAGGCCCTGCTGAACAAACTCGACGATGGCTTCCTGGAGAATGTTCTCGCGGGTCTTTTCCGGGTTGTTCTTACGACTCTTGCGCGGTGCGTCTGACACCGCGGGGAGTTCGGGACTTGAGGTCATGGTGCGCTCACGGCCATTTTTATTGTGCAGGCCGCGATTATGGGCCGAGGCGTCTTACGAAGGAAGCACCTGGCCCACCGTTATAAACGCGCCTGGCGCACCGCGCCGCTGCGGGATTTGGCCATCGCCGCCAGGCGCACCGCTACGTTGGCCGCGCCGTAGCCGGCGTAACCGTTCTTGCGTTGGATGATCTCGAAGAAAAACCGTCCTTCGAAGGGCTCGGTGTACACATGAAACAACTCACCGCCCTGGGCGTCACGGTCGTACAACACGTTGTAGTACGCCAGTTCGCTGAGGAACTCATCATCGAAATCAAAGCGCGCGGCCAGGTCATCGTAGTAGTTGAGCGGAATATCCAGCAGCGGCACCCCGGCCTCCTTGGCACGGCGCACTTCGGCAAAAATATCCGCGCAGTCAAAGGCAATGTGATGCACACCCGAGCCGCGATAGCTCGAGAGCGCGTGGGAAATCGCGGTGTTGCGGTTCTCGGAAATATTCAGCGGCAAGCGAATCGAGCTGCAACGGCTGCGCAGCGCACGGCTCTTCACCAGGCCGTAAGGGTCGGGCAGCACCACTTCGTCATCGGCTTCGAAATCCAGCAGGCTCTTGTAGAACAGCACCCAGCTGTCGAGGCTGTCGGCCGGCAAGGCCATGGCCATATGGTCGATGCGCAGCAAACCACCGCCGGCAGCGCTGGACGCTTGCAGATTGAAGTCGGTGTCGTAGATCCCCCCCTCACTCTGATCCACCAGGTAAATCAGGCTACCGTCCGGCGCACGTACTGCCGCCAGCTCCAACTCGTTGGGCCCGACCAGGCCGCGATAGGGCTGGCCCTTGTAGGCCACCGCCCGTTCCAGGGCCTTGGCGCTGTCCTTGACCCGAATCGCCGTGGCGCACAACGACGGCCCATGGGCCTCGAAAAAGTTATGCGCGAAGGAATAGGGTTCGCAGTTGAGGATCAGGTTGATGTCGCCCTGGCGCAGCAGGCTCACGCTCTTGGAGCGGTGCTGGCCGGCCTTGACGAAACCCAGGCGTTCCAGCCAATGGGTGAGCTTGGCGCCGAGGTTTTCATCCACGGCGAACTCAAGGAACTCAATACCGTCGTATTCGCTGGCCGCCGGGGTATCAAACAGAATCTCGACAGGTTGCGCGGGGGCCTCCTGTTGCAGGCGCTCGCGGGTTTTCTCTTCCAGGTACAGCAGGGAGCGCAGGCCATCCGCCGCATTCGCGCGGGTTGGGGCGGCGCGAAAGCCATCGTTGAAAATTTCCAGGGACAACGGCCCGGTGTAGCCGCTCTTGATGATCGGCGCGAGGAACCCCGCCAAGTCGAATTCACCCTGGCCGGGGAAGCAGCGAAAATGCCGGCTCCACTCCAGCACATCCATGGCCAGGATCGGCGCGTCGGCCATTTGCACAAAGAAGATCTTGTCGCCGGGGATCTGCGCGATGGCACTCGGGTCGCCCTTGAGCGACAGCGTGTGGAAGCTGTCGAGCAACACCCCAAGGCTCGGGTGATCGACCTGGCGCACCAGGTTCCACACCTGCTGCCAGGTGTTCACATGCTTGCCCCAGGCCAACGCTTCATAACCAATGCGCAGGCCGCGACGGCCGGCGTGTTCGGCCAACAGGCCGAGGTCGTCGAGCAGGATGCGTTCATCCCCGACGCAATCGGCCGAAGCGTTACTGCACACCAGCACCAGGTCGGTGCCCAGTTCCTGCATCAGGTCGAACTTGCGCTCGGCGCGCTCCAGGTTGCGCGCCAAGCGATCGCGGCGGCAGCCTTCAAAGTCGCGAAACGGCTGGAACAAGGTGATGGCAATGCCGAGGTCGGCGCACATCTGCCTAACTTCCCGAGGGCTGCCGTCGTAATACAACAGGTCGTTCTCGAAGATCTCAACCCCATCGAACCCGGCGGCGGCAATGGCTTCGAGCTTCTCCGGCAGGGTACCGCTCAAAGACACGGTGGCGATGGAACGTTGCATGGGTGACTCCCGGCAATTGTTGTTTATGGCAAATTATTCGCCCCCAGACTACCCGCAGCAATTAAAATGTACGAACCGGTTAGTTTTTGGTGCGATTATCGAACACTAAGCCTCTTTGGCGAATTGACGATTTTTTAGCCACTGCGCACCATCAATCACGCAGCGACACCCAAAAGAAGACCCACAACACCTCATAAAAATTTCAAAAAACGGGTACAACCACATGCCTTCGCAAAATTCCGCCCTGGCCGCGCGCCCGGGCACCCCGCACGCCGGCATCGGCGACAAGATCCGCGGCGCCATGGCCGTGGGTAAAACCCGCTGGGGCATGCTGGCCCTGGTGTTCTTCGCCACCACCCTCAACTACATCGACCGCGCCGCCCTGGGCGTGATGCAACCGATCCTGGCCAAGGAAATGAGCTGGACGGCGATGGACTACGCCAACATCAACTTCTGGTTCCAGGTCGGCTACGCCATCGGCTTCGTGCTGCAAGGCCGACTCATCGACCGCGTGGGCGTCAAGCGCGTGTTCTTCTGCGCCGTACTGTTGTGGAGCCTGGCCACTGGCGCCCATGGCTTGGCCACTTCGGCGGTCGGTTTTATGGTCTGCCGCTTTATCCTCGGGCTGACCGAAGCCGCCAACTACCCGGCCTGCGTGAAGACCACCCGCCTGTGGTTCCCCGCCGGTGAGCGTGCGGTGGCCACCGGTATCTTCAACGCCGGTACCAACGTCGGCGCGATGATGACGCCGATGCTGCTGCCGTTGATCCTGCATGTGTGGGGCTGGCAGGCTGCGTTCCTGTGCATGGCGTCGCTGGGCGCGATCTGGCTGGTGTTCTGGGGCTTGAAGTACTACAACCCGGAAGACCACCCGAGCGTTAAACAATCCGAACTGGACTACGTGCAACGGGAAGTCGAACCGGAACAACCCGGCGTACCGTTCAGCCGCATCCTGCGCATGCGCGGCACCTGGGCCTTTGCCATCGCTTATGCACTCACCGCACCGGTGTTCTGGTTCTACCTGTATTGGCTGCCGCCGTTCCTGAACCAGCAATACAACCTGGGCATCAACGTGACCCAGATGGGTATCCCGCTGATCATCATCTATCTGACCGCCGACTTCGGCAGTGTGGGCGGGGGGATTCTGTCTTCGTTCCTGATCGGTCGGGGGATGAACTCGATCAAGGCGCGGTTGCTGTCAATGCTGCTGTTTGCCTGCTGCATCGTCGGCGTGATCATGGCGGCCGGTTCCAGCCAGCTGTGGGTCGCGGTGTTTGCCATTTCCCTGGCCATCGGTGCGCACCAGGCGTGGACCGCCAACATCTGGAGCCTGGTGATGGACTACACGCCCAAGCACATGATGAGCACGGTGTTCGGTTTCGGCGGCATGTGCGCGGCCATCGGCGGCATGTTCATGACCCAGATCGTCGGCCACATCCTCACCGTGACCAACAACAACTACACCGTGTTGTTCACCCTGATCCCGGCGATGTACTTCATTGCGCTGACCTGGATGTACTTCATGGCACCGCGCAAGATTCCGACCGTAGACGCCTGATCACCTGCGCCGCTGCTGCCAGGCAGCGGCCAGACCGCTCATGCAGATCACCCCGATGCCGACCACCGTGGTCACATCGGGGGTATGGTTGAACACCAGCCAGCCCAACAACCCCGCGAAGACGATCTGGCAATAGCCGAACGGCGCCAGCAAGGCCGGTGCCGCGAAGCGAAACGCCTGGGTCAGCATCAAGTGCGCGGTCATCCCACAGGTGCCCAGCGCCAGCATCAACACGCCATGCCACAGCGTGGGAACCTGCCAGAAGAACGGCACCATCGCACTCATCACCAAGGTATTGCACAGCCCGGCGAAGAAGTTGCTGGTGGTGGGCGTGTCGTATTGGCTGAGGATGCGCGTAAGCAGTTGGTAGAAGCAGAAGAACAGCGCCGAGCACAGCGGCAGTAACACCGCGGGCGTGAACAACTCACCGCCTGGGTGAATGATCACCAGCACGCCGACGAAACCGCAGATCACCGCCAGCCATTGGCCGCGTGTCACGTGTTCGCCAAGCAGCGGCACCGACAGTGCCGTCACCAGGATCGGCGCGAGGAAGTTCACCGCCGTGGCTTCCGCCAACGGGATGTAATGCAGCGCCGTGGTGAAAAACAGGCTGGTGCCCAACAGGCACAAGGCCCGCACCACCTGCATCCCCGGGCGTTTACTGCGCAGCACGCGCAGCCCTGATTGCGGCAGGAAAATCCCGGCCATCAGCAAGGTGTGCACCACGTAGCGCACCCACACCACCATCACGATCGGGTAGAACCCGGCCAGGTATTTGGACAAGGCATCGTGGCTGGAGAACAGGAATGTCGCCAACACGATCAGCAAAATGCCTTTGAAAGGATGGTTGACGCCGGAAAGGGGGGTGCTGACAGTCATGGAATTCTCTTGCGTGGCGAGCGGAACGCTGAGCACTGAACGAAACAGCGCTCAACCCGGTAATCTAGCAGCCGGGCTGGCGCCTGCCCCAAGAGCATAACCAAACAGCGGGCGAACAGCGCACTAAATCACCGCATTCGAGTCCAACGCAGCACCTTAGCCTGCGCATTGCATACTTTTTAACCAAGGCCTTGCCGCGATGAAAAAAATTCTTTTTGTTCTTTCTGCCCTTGCCCTGCTGACCGCCTGCAACCAGGCGTCCACGCCAGCGCCCAAACCTGCGCCGCCTTCCGTGCAGGCCACCCTGGTACCCGAAACCCCGCCCACGGATAAATGGGTCGGCAAATGGATCGGCGTCGAAGACCTGCACCTGACCATCGCCAAGGACGACAGCGTCGGCCGTGGCCATTACCTCCTGACCATGCAATACGGCCTCGACGCCGACGACTCGGGCACCTTCAAGGGTGAAGCGGCCGAAGACGGCATCGCCTTCACCCGTCCGGACGGCCCCCAATTGCTGCGCGCCGGCGACGGAGAAGCGACCGGGCTGAAATGGCTCGCGGACAAAAAAGACTGCCTGATCGTCGCCACCGGCGAAGGCTATTGCCGTTAATACCGACCATACTCAATCACGGTTAGCACACAGAGGATTGCCCCATGCTATGGAAAAAAGGCCGACGCAGCGACAACGTGGTGGATGCCCGCGATGACAGTGGCGGCGGCGGTGGCGGGATGCGCTTTGGCGGCGGCAAGGGCCTGAGCCTGACCGCGATTGTGCTGATCGTCGGCATCGGCTGGCTGACCGGCCAGGACCCGATGCAGATCCTCGGCCAGTTGACCGGCCAGATGGAACAGGCGCCCTCGGTGAGTACGCAGTCACGCCAGGCGCCGCCGGCCAACGATGAGCAGGCCGACTTCGTACGCGCGGTGCTGGGCGATACCGAAGACACCTGGGGCCAGGTGTTCAAGGAAAACGGCCTGGTCTACAAAAACCCGAAACTGATCCTGTTCCGTGGCCGGGTCAATTCCGCCTGTGGTGGCGCCACCTCGGCCAGCGGTCCGTTCTATTGCCCGGCTGATCAGCAGGTCTATCTGGACCTGGATTTCTTCCGGGAAATGTCCCAACGCTTCCAGGCGGCCGGCGATTTCGCCCAGGCCTATGTGATCGCCCACGAAGTCGGGCACCACGTACAAACGTTGCTGGGCATTTCGTCGAAGATCCAGGCCGCACGCCAGCAAGGCCGGCAGATGCAAGGCGACGGTGGCCTGCTGGTGCGCCAGGAGCTGCAAGCCGACTGCTTCGCCGGTGTGTGGGCCAACCGTGCGCAAAAGCGCCTGAACTGGCTGGAACCGGGCGATATTGAAGAAGCGCTGAATGCGGCCAACGCCATCGGCGATGACCGTTTGCAGCAGCAGGGCCAGGGACGCGTGGTGCCGGACTCGTTTACCCACGGCACCTCGGCACAGCGGGTGCGCTGGTTCAAGACCGGCTTCGCCCAGGGCCAGATCACTCAATGCGACACGTTCGCTGCCAAGAGCCTATAAATGAATCAACGATTGGGACTGCTGTTGGGCCTGTTGCTCATCTCATCATCCGCCTGGGCCGCCGAGCATGGCGTCAAGGTCGTCAGACCCGAGCGTTTTCATCTGGAAGCCGGCGATCTCAGCCTCGGCCTGAGCCAGGACTGGCGCCAGCCACTGCCCGACGTCACCCGCGCGTTGATCATCGTGCACGGGCGCCTGCGTAATGCGCAGACCTACCTGCAAAGCGGAATGGATGCCGCCGAACACGCCGGCGTCGCCGCCAACACCCTGGTAATCGCGCCGCAGTTTCTGAACGGGTCCGACATGAAGCGCAACCACCTGGACAACCAAGTGCTGCGCTGGAAAGGCAATGACTGGATGGCCGGCGACGCCTCGACCGGCCCGGGCCAGATCAGCTCTTTCGGCGCCCTCGACCAGATCATCAAGCACCTGGGCAACCGAACGCTGTTCCCGGCGCTGAAGGAAATCGTGGTCGCCGGCCACTCCGGTGGTGGCCAGGTGGTGCAGCGCTTCGCCCTCACCGGCCACGCGCACCCGACCCTGCAAACCGAGGGCATCCGCCTGCGTTATGTGGTGGCCAACCCCTCGTCCTATGCCTACTTCAGCCCACAGCGGCCGGTGAAGTTCGAGACCGCCAGTTGCCCGGGCTTCAACGCCTGGAAGTACGGCATGCAGCACCTGCCGGCCTACGCCAACGGCCAAAGCGCCGAGCAGCTGGAACAAGCCTACGTATCACGCACCATCACTTACCTGCTGGGCCAACAGGACACCAACCCGAACCACCCGGCACTGGATAAAAGCTGCGAAGCCGAGACCCAGGGCGCGTATCGGCTGATTCGCGGGCACAACTACTTTGACTACCTCAAGCAGCGCCATCCGCAGTTGCGCCAGACGCTGGTGGAAGTGCCGGGGGTGGGGCATGACGGGGATAGGATGTTTACGTCGCCCGAGGGCCAGAAGGTACTGTTTTCCCAGCATTAACTGAAGAAACCGCACCTCCCACATTTGATCTCTATTGCCTGGCCTAAATCATCCGGCGCAGTACCGCGCAATCTGCAGCATGCCAATCCGCCAGCTCCGGCCACGGGTTCTCCGGCAGGTTGACCAACACCGTCCGCGCCCCTGCCGCCCGGCCGCAGTCCAGGTCAAAACGGTAATCGCCGACCATCACCATCTCGCTCGGCGATACATCCCACGCCGCCGCCAATTTCAACAACCCACCCGGATCGGGCTTGGGCGGCGCATCGTCGCGCCCCAGCACATCGTCCACGGCAAAGCAGTCCGCCAGGCCAATCGCCTCCAGGGTAATATGCGCCAACTCCCGCGCATTGCGGGTCAAAATGCCCAGGCGATAACCGCGCCCGGCCAGCTCGCGCACCAGTTCCACCGCACCGTCCGCCGCGACGGAGCCCAGCGCCAGCTCGCGCTCATGTTCCAGCAACCAGGCGTGCTTGGCCGCTGCGATGTCCGCCGGTAATGCGGCAAGGTGAGTGAGGATGTCGTCCTCGGGGGGAATGTCCAGGGCCGCGCGAATCGCCGCAAAGTCATGCACCGCCACCGTCAGGGTGCCGTCCATGTCGAACACCCAGTGCTTAACGTCCGTCAGGCTCATGCCCAATCCTTGCGATGGCGGATCAAACCTTCCTGGGTCACCGACGCCACCAGTTGCCCGGCGCGGTTGTACACGCTGCCGCGGGAGAACCCACGGGAATTGCCGGCCCATGGGCTGTCCATGGCGTACAGCAACCAGTCATCGGCACGCAGGTCGGCGTGGAACCACAACGCGTGGTCGAGGCTGGCGACCTGCATGTCTTTCTGCCAAACAGTCTTGCCGTGGGGCAGCAACGAGGTGGTCAGCAGGCCGAAGTCGGAGGCGTAGGCCAGCAGGTATTTGTGCAGCGCCGGCGTATCCGCCAGGGCACCATCGGCGCGAAACCACACGTATTTGACCGGGTCGGACGGCTGCGGGTTGAACGGGTCTTTTTCGGTGACCGGGCGCACTTCGATGGGCTTGGGGCACAGCAGCTTGTCGCGCATATGCTCGGGGATCAGGTGCGCGCGCTGCTGGGTCAGCTCCAGCTCCGACGGCAGGTTTTCCGGGCCGACCACCACGGGCATGGTGGTCTGGTGCTCGAAGCCGGCCTCGTCGTACTGGAACGAAGCGCTGCAGGTGAAGATCGGGTGGCCCTTCTGGATCGCCGTCACGCGGCGGGTGCTGAAACTGCCGCCATCGCGTACACGGTCCACCGAGTACACCACCGGCAACTTCGCATCGCCGGGGCGCAGGAAATAGCCATGCAGGGAATGCACATGCCGCGCTTCTTCGACGGTCTGGCTGGCGGCCGACAGCGACTGGCCGAGCACCTGGCCACCGAACAGTTGGCGAAAACCCAGGTCCTGGCTGCGGCCGCGAAAGAGGTTTTCCTCGATCGGCTCCAGGGTCAGCAAGTCCACCAGATCTTCCAATACTTGGCTCATAGAGCAACTCCTACAACAATCGATAGGGCATTCCGGGCTGCTTATCCGTGCAGCGTGTCCAACCATTGGGCGCGGGTGATGCGGTACAAAACGTGGGGGCGCAGCGGGTCATCGGCTGCGACCTTGGGGTGTGCAAAATCTGCCTGGGGATCGTAATGCATACCGATGGCCTGCATGACTTTTTGTGATGGCAGATTGGCTTGAGTGGTGAAGGCGACGATTTCGTCCAACTGCAAACGGTCGAAACCACAGCGCAGCGCGGTCCAGGCCGCCTCACTGGCATAACCCAGGCCCCAATGCTCACGGGCCAGGCGCCAGCCGATTTCCACTGCGGGGGTAAAGCCCGCTTCGAAGCTGACGTTCTGCAACCCGGTCAGGCCGATGAACTCACCCGTGTCCTTGCGTTGCAGGGCCCACAGGCCAAAACCGTATTCGGCGAAGTGGCCGCGAATCCGGCCGATCAGGGCGGCGCTTTCCAGGTGGCTCAATCTGGCCGGGAAATAGCGCATCACCTGCGGGTCGGCACACATGCGCGCGAATTCCGTCAGGTCTGCATCGCGCCACTGGCGCATGACCAGGCGCGCGCTTTCCAATTGCAATATCTCCTCCATGGGTCCCCTCCCCTTGCCATGTGCGTGAGTGTACAGCGCTGTTAAGATCCTTCGCAGATCCCCGTCAGAAAATCCCATGCCTTTGCCATTGATCTACCACGATGACTACAGCCCTGAGTTCCCGGCAGACCACCGGTTCCCCATGGACAAGTTCCGCCTGCTGCGTGACCACCTGGTGGCCAGCGGCCTGACCGAGGACAGCCAATTGCTGCGCCCATCGTTGTGCCCACCGGAGATTCTGGCCCTCGCCCATGAACCTGGGTATATCGAACGCTACATGAGCGGCGAGTTGTCCCGCGAAGACCAACGGCGCCTTGGCCTGCCCTGGAGCGAAGCCCTGGCCCGACGCACCGTGCGCGCGGTCGGCGGCTCGATCCTGGCGGCGGAGCAGGCGCTGGAACATGGCCTGGCCTGCCACCTGGCGGGCGGTACCCACCACGCCCACTACGACTACCCGGCGGGCTTTTGCATCTTCAATGACCTGGCGGTGATCAGCCATTACCTGCTGGCCAGCGGCCGGGTCAACCGCGTGCTGATCTTCGACTGCGACGTGCACCAGGGCGACGGCACCGCGCGCATCCTCCACGACATGCCGGATGCAATCACCGTGTCCCTGCACTGCGAAAAGAACTTCCCTGCGCGCAAAGCCCAGAGCGATTGGGACATCCCGCTGCCCATGGGCATGGGCGATGCCGACTACCTCACGGTGGTGGACGACGCCCTCAACTACCTGCTGCCGCTCTACCAGCCGGACCTGGTGCTCTACGACGCCGGCGTCGATGTGCACAAGGATGACGCCCTCGGTTACCTCAAGCTGACAGACGCAGGCGTGGCCGCCCGCGATGAAAGCGTGATGCGCCATTGCCTGGGCCGCGACATCCCGGTGATGGGCGTGATCGGTGGCGGCTACAGCAAGGATCGCCCGGCCCTGGCCCGCCGCCACGGGATCCTGCACCACAGCGCGCAGCGGGTGTGGACGTCATCAGGGTGTCATTGAAGTGTGGGCGTTACCCACAATGCCTGTGGAACGGCCTGTGGATAACTTGAGCGTAAGCGTCTGAAAGCCTGCATCCGTATAGCCTGTAGGAAGCTGTACGTTTTTTGATCAGGCAGCGCCGCGCGCCTCGGGTAGAATGCTCGGCCTATTTCCGCGATCGTAGCCCTGCCCATGCCCGATATTTCCTCTCGACACGTCACCATCATCGGCGGTGGCCCTGCCGGGCTGATGGCCGCCGAAGTCTTGAGCCTGGCCGGGGTGCGAGTAGACCTGTACGACGGCATGCCCTCGGTGGGGCGCAAATTCCTGCTGGCGGGCGTGGGCGGCATGAACATCACCCACTCCGAAGCGTACCCCGCGTTCCTGTCGCGCTACGCCGAGCGTGCCGCGAATATGGCGCCGATGCTGCGCGGGTTTGGGGCCGAGGCGTTGTGCGAGTGGATTCATGGTCTGGGTATTCAAACCTTTGTCGGCACCTCCGGTCGTGTATTTCCTACCGATATGAAAGCCGCCCCGCTATTACGTGCCTGGCTCAAACGCCTGCGCGACCAGGGCGTGGTTATCCACACCCGGCACCGTTGGTTGGGCTGGAATGCCGAGGGTGATCTACTTATCCACAGCCCGGACGGCGAAAAAGTTGTTCACAGCGATGCTGTGCTGTTGGCCTTGGGCGGCGGCAGTTGGTCGCGCCTGGGTTCCGACGGCGCCTGGCTCAAGCTGCTGGAGGATAAAGGCGTGCCTTACGTGGCACTGCAACCCAGCAATTGCGGCTTCGAGGTGTCGGCCTGGAGTGAATTGATGGTCAGCAAATTCGCCGGCGCACCGTTGAAAAACGTCGCCATTGGCCTGGGGGATGACAAGCCGCGACTCGGCGAATGCGTGATCACCGCCACCGGTATCGAGGGCAGTTTGATCTACGCGCTGTCGGCGCCGATTCGTGAGGCGATCAACCGTAATGGCTCGGCGACGGTGCATATCGATTTGCTGCCGAGCAAGCCATTGGACAAGGTCCAGGCCGCCTTGACCAAGCCGCGTGGCTCACGCTCGATGAGCAAGCATTTGCACAGTCAATTGGGCCTCGATGGGGTCAAGGCGGCGCTGCTGCGCGAGTTGGCACCCGCCGAACACTTCAACGACCCGGCGCAGTTGGCGGGGGCTATCAAGGCGTTGCCGCTGACAGTGGTGAAGACACGGCCGATGGATGAAGCCATCAGCACCGCAGGCGGTGTGCCCTTTGAGGCGTTGGATGAGCGGCTGATGCTCAAGCAATTGCCGGGGGTGTTTTGTGCGGGGGAGATGCTGGACTGGGAAGCGCCGACCGGGGGGTATTTGCTGACGGGGTGTTTTGCCAGTGGCAGAGCGGCTGGGCGGGGGATGTTGGAGTGGCTCAACCGCTGAGATCTGCGGTGGATTCAAAGCCGCCATCGGGGGCAAGCCCCCACAGTTTGATTTGTGAATACATTCAAAATGTGGGAGGGGCTAGCCCCCGATGAGGCCATCAGCCACCCCGCAAAATCACTTCTTCTTACGCGGCCCGGTATTAAACACCGGCACCTTACGCACCGGCTTGATCGAAGGCTCCGACGGCGCCACTTCACCACTGTCCACCCACTTGCCGAGGTTGCGTTTACCACCGCCACCACCGGACGCCTTGGGCTTCTTCGGTTTTTTCGGCTTCTTCACCACCTGACCGCTGGCATCGGTATCCGGCACGCGGTGTTCCGGCTCGAAGTCCTGTTCCATCTTGCGGGTCAAGGTCTGGCGGGTCAGCATCTCGATGGCCGACAGCATGTTGACTTCATCGGCGCACACCAGGGAAATCGCCTCACCGGTGTTACCCGCGCGACCGGTCCGGCCGATGCGGTGGATGTAGTCCTCCGCCACGATCGGCAGGTCGAAGTTGACCACCAGCGGCAGGTCTTCGATATCCAGGCCACGGGCCGCTACATCGGTGGCGACCAGGATCTGCACTTCGCTCGATTTGAAACGGTCCAGCGCGCGCTGGCGCGTGGCTTGCGGCTTGTCGCCATGGATGCCATCGGCGTTGATGCCCAGGCCCTGCAACTTATCCACCAGCGCATCCACGCCGTTACGGGTCTTGGCAAACACCAGCACCTGCTTCCAGCGGCCTTTGCGCATCAGGTGCACAAACAGCTCCGCCTTGCGCTTCTTGTCCACCGGCACTACCCATTGCTTGACGGTGTTGGCGGCGACGTTACGCGGGCTGACTTCGATGGTCAGCGGGTCGTTGAGCATCTGCCCGGCCAGCAGGCGAATGTCATCGGAGAAGGTCGCGGAGAACAGTAACGTCTGGCGCTTTTTCGGCAGCATGCGGTAGATGTTCGCCAGTTCTTCGGAGAAGCCCAGGTCGAGCATGCGGTCGGCTTCGTCCAGCACCAGGGTTTGCAGCTGGTTGAGTTTCAGCGCGTTCTGGCGGAACAGGTCGATCAGGCGGCCCGGCGTGGCGACCAGTATGTCGACGCCCTTGCGCAGCTTCATCATCTGCGGGTTGATGCTCACGCCGCCGTACACCGCGTAGGTGGTGAGCGGCAGGTGCTGGGCGTATTCGGCAACGCTGGCGTGAACCTGCTCGGCCAGCTCACGGGTCGGGCACAGGATCAGCGCGCGCGCCGAGTTGGCGGCGACTTTCGGCCCTTCCATGGTCAGCAGTTGCAGCAGCGGCACGGCGAAACCGGCGGTCTTGCCGGTGCCGGTCTGGGCCGCGGCCATCAGGTCGCGACCGGCGAGCACCGCCGGAATGGCTTGCGCCTGCACCGGCGTCGGGGTCTGGTAGCCGAGCGTCTCAAGGGCGCGCAGCAAGGGTTCGATCAGGCCAAGTGTGGCGAAAGTCATGTAGTTACCGTAGGAAAAATTCAGCGCAAGGGCGTAATGCGCGGCAGTTTACCTTATTTCCGGCTTGGGCTTTCGCCACTGGGGCAGGCTGATCAACAGCACGGCGCTGATAATCACCAGCATGGCCAGGGCCTCTTCCAGACCGATGGTCTCGCCGATGAACACAATCCCCAGCAACACTGCGACGGCAGGGTTGACGTAGGCATAGCTGGTCGCGGCTGCCGGGCGTACGTGCTTGAGCAGGTACATATAGGCGTTGAAGGCGATGATCGAGCCGAACACGGCCAGGTAAGCCAGGGCCAGCCAGCCTTCCAGCGGCGGCATGGCTTGCAGGCGCTCACCGGTCAGCGCGCTGGCGATCAACAGTGTCACCCCGGCCACCAGCATTTCTGCGGCACTGGCCATAGCGCCCGGCGGCAACGGCAGGCGCCGACTCCACACCGAACCAAACGCCCACGACGCTGCTGCAAACAACAACAAAGCAGCGCCCATGGGGCTCGACTGCAATGTGCTGCCCATGTTGAGCATGGCGATACCGATCATGCCCAGGATCACCCCGGCCCATTCCAGCCGGGTATTGCGCGCGCCCCAGAAATACCCACACAGCAAGGTGAACAACGGCACGGTCGCCACCGCCAGAGCCGCCACGCCGGACGACACCCCAGTGTGCTCGGCCACACTCACCGCGCCATTGCCGAAGGTCAGCAGCAAAATACCGATCTTGGCAGCGGCCTTCCACTGCTCCCAGGTCGGCGCCGGCGCCCCACGCCAACGCAAAAAGCCATACATCGCCGCACCCGCCAGCAAAAAGCGAATGCCGCCCAGCATCAGCGGTGGCCAGTATTCAACGCCGATGCGAATCACCAGGTAGGTGGAACCCCAAATCACATACAGTGCAAAAAAGGCGGCGATCAACGGTAAGGGAAAGCGACGTGTGCCAGGCATTGGGCGGCTCGAAGGCAGAGATAAGAGAGGCTTATTCTAAAAAGGCAGGTTGTTAAACATAAGTTACAAAACCTGTTTAAACCGCCCATACACTTTTCAAAACATGGTTATGAGGGCTATAAACCATGCTTTCGAAAGCCACGCGCAACTGGAGCCTTCCGATGGACAAATACGACCGCATGCTCCTCAGCGCCCTGCTCGAAGACGGCCGCGCCTCCTACGCGCAACTGGCCCGCACGGTAAACCTCTCCGCCCCCGCCGTGGCCGAACGCGTGGCCAAGCTGGAAGCCAGCGGGGTGATCACCGGGTACCAGGCCAAGGTGGATTTTTCGAAAGTGGGCTTGCCGATTCAGTGCGTGATCGAACTGCGGCTGACCAACCACGGCAACCAGAAGGTCTATGACGCACTGGCCGAAATCCCGGAGTTGACCGAATGCCACCGGGTAACGGGCGATCCGTGCGTGATCATGCAAGCGGCGGTGGGCTCGATGCCGGAGTTGGAGAACTTGATCAATCGGCTGGCGAAATTCGGGTTCAGCAAGACCTCGATCATTTTGTCGAGCGCGATCGAGCGGCGGGTGCCGTTGGGGCAGTTGGAGGTCAATGGCAAAACGGTTGCCTGATCTACCGCCATCGGGGCATGGGTATCTACACAACCTTCCAGACCCTGACAAATCTCCCTGTGGCGAGCGGGCTTGTCCCGCGTTGGGCTGCGAAGCAGCCCCAAAACCAGCCTCTACAGAGTCTCTGATACACCGCGTTCTTCTCTACTGGGGCTGCTACGCAGCCCAACGCGGGACAAGCCCGCTCACCACAACAGCTCTATCTGCCGGGCGTTGAGCGTTGAGCCAAAGTTGTTTAGATACCTATGTCCATCGGGAGCAAGCCCCCTCCCACATTTTTTTGAACGGCGTTGTTCTGTCAGAACCCGCGATGCTTCTTAAGATGCTCATTGATCTTCGCCGCCGGCACTTTCTGCAGGGTGCACAGCAGGTCGTGGGACAGTTCGCGCAAGCCATGGGTACGCCGCAGTTCCTGGGCCAGGTGCGCCGTGAGGTTCGCGGCCATTTCCGCATCCGCCAGCGCGCGGTGGGCCTGGCCGGTGTGGGGCAGTTTCGCGTAGGCGTTGAGGGTGCCGAGCTTGTGGTTGGGCGCAGCCGGCATCAGGCGGCGGGCCAGCAGCAGGGAGCAGGCGAATTTTTGCAGGCGGGTGCGGCGGATCAGGCCCAGTTCGAAATCCCAGAACTTCTGGTCGAACGCGGCGTTGTGCGCCATCAGCGGCGTGGTGCCGACGAATTCGTTGACTTCGTTCATCACCCGCTCGGCCGGCGGGGCGCTGCGCAGCATGGCGTTGCTGATGCCGGTGAGTTGCTCGATAAAACCGGGCACGCGCACACCGGCGTTCATCAGGCTCTGGTAGCGGTCCACGATCTGGCCGCGCTCGAGGATAACCACCGCGATTTCCGTGGCCCGGCAGTGGCTGCTCGGGGTGATGCCGGTGGTTTCAAAGTCGATGACCGCTATACGTTCCAAACCTGTTCCAACTCCGTCTAACCCTTTATTTATTAAGCCGCCGTGCTTATTTGAGCAGCAACGCGCCTTCGATCGGCACGTAGCGGCTGGCGGCACGTATCAATGAGTTGGCCGTCAGCCCCGGTACACCGTAGGCCACGGCTTCGACGCCGTGCTTGTGGATGATGCGGTCGAGCAGCATGTCGAAATCGCCGTCACCGGAGGCCAGCACAATTTCATCGACGTGGTCGGCGGCGTCCATGATGTCGATGGTGATGCCCACGTCCCAGTCACCCTTGGCCGAACCGTCGCTGCGCTGGATATACGGCTTGAGCTTTACCGTGAACCCCAGGTTGCGCAGGATCTGCTGGAACTGCTGCTGCTTGCTGTCACCGCGGTCGATGGCATACGCATAGGCCTCGACGATCTGCCCACGCGAACTGATATCAGCCCACAGGGCGGCGTAGTTGAAATGGCAACCATAGGCCTGGCGGACGGTGTAGTAGAGGTTTTGTACATCGGCGAACACTGCAATTTTCTTCACCGCACTTCCCCATGACAGCCAGGCGCCAGGGCCCGGAAAGGGTGCCAGTATGCCAGCCGCGAGAAGGTTGCCGGGAAAAATCAGACCGAGGCGGCTCAGCGCCCCGGGCCGGAAGGGTCAGACAAAGGAATCGTCGTCGCCGAAGGAAGAGGAATCGTCGGAATAGTCGCTGTCGGCAAAGCTGTCCGAGGCATTGTCGCTGCCCCAGCTGTCATTGCCGGCGAACTTCTGGTCGTCGTTGCCCCAGTTGCCGTTGTCACTGGCGGGCGCCGGCTCTTCACGGATGATCTCTTCCACAACCTGCGGCTGTTGCGAGTTGTGGTTGAACAGGCTGCTGATGCCTTCGGCCAGCAACACACCACCGGCCACGCCCGCGGCGGTTTTCATCGCGCCACCGAGGAACCCGCTGCCAATGGGGGCAGCGGCAGGTTGTTGTGGCTGTTGATAGTTCTGTTGCGGCGCTGGCTGGCCAAAGGACGGCCGCGCCGGTTCACGCCAGCCGCCGCCGGAAGAGGCCGGAGCGGTCTGGGCCGGTTGCGGATCACGGGAACCACCGCCAAAGATGCTCGACAGGAAACCACCGCTGCTCGCCGGGGCCGCTTGTGCGGACTTGGCCCGCTGCAACTCATCCTGCAATTGCTGGATCTGCTGCGCCTGTTGCTTGTTCTGCGCGTCGAGACTCTTGAGCGCGTGTTCCTGAACAAGGATCGACTGGGTCATGTAGTACCCGGCGGCCGGTTGGCGAGTCATATGCTCCTTGATCCGCGCTTCGGCCTGGGCGTCGCGGGGGGCTGAGTCCGTTTCGGCTTGCTGCAACCGTGAAAACAGTCCATCGATCAGGGTTTGCTCTTCGCTGTTCATGGCGACCTCGTTAGATTGCCGGTAGAAATCGTGGCCTTGCCTGTGATCAGGCCAGGTGCTTAACCGTTATGGGGGTGTTACGAGTTGTTTCAATGGTCTTTACTCAAGGTTTACATTTGCTTACCGCTGGCCATGATCGGTTAAAGTGTTGCCCTTGCTTTCAGGCCTGCGATGAACCCGATGAATCCGTTAGACGTATTGCGTGACTCCTTCCGTTTTACCCGAGGCAACCTGGGCGCAATCGTCCAACTGTGCCTGCCATTGGTGATCCTCGAAGCCCTGTTGCAACAGCTGCTCGACCACACGCTCGGCGCGGATGCGTTCCCCGGCTACAGCGTGGTGGTGGGCTTGCTGGTGTACCCGCTGTACACCGGTGCCTTGATCCTGTTTCTCGACGCCCGCACCCGTGGCGAGTCGCCGCGCACCAAGGACATCTGGGCCATGGCCCTGACCCTGTGGCCGCGCTTCGCCCTGCTGACCGCCATGAGTACCCTCCTGATTCTGCTGGGCCTGTCGCTGTATTTCCTGCCGGGCCTGTGGCTGATGGTGGTGTTGGCGTTCGCCGAGTACCTGCTGGTATTGCGCGGCATGCCGGCGCTGGAGGCGATGAAGGAAAGTCTGCGCCTGACCCGTGGGCATTTCTGGCGAATCCTGGTGTGCCTGCTGTGTGTCATGACGCCCCTGTGGCTGCTCAAGGGCGCCAGCGTCGCGGCCTATCCCAACCCCGCGCCGCTGCTGGGGCTGTTGATGGACAGCGCCCACAGCTTCCTGCAACTGTTCACCAGCGTGGTGCTGTTCCGTTTATTCATGCTGATCGGTGGCGATGCCGACGCGCGGTGATATGCTCCACGCCACTCCTGAAACGCCATAAGCCGAGCCGATGACCCGTTTATTGCGCATCACCCTGCTGGGCCTGCTGATCGTCGCAGGCCTGCTGACGGCCCTGATCTACAGCCTGACCTGGCGCCCCGCCGCCAAGGAGACCCTGCCCGTCAGTTGCGTCGCGCCCCGTGCGCCAACCCTGTTGCCCGGGCAGGCGCTCAAGGTCATGACCTGGAACGTGCAATACCTGGCCGGCAAGAACTACGTGTTCTGGTACGACACTGCCGACGGCAGCGGCCCGGACGACCGCCCCACCGTAGAGGACATGGCCGCCAGCCTCGACGAAGTGGCGCGGGTGGTTCGCGATGAACAACCCGACATCCTGCTGTTGCAGGAACTCGACGAAAACGCCAAGCCTTCCCACTATCAGGACCAACTGGCGCTTTTGCAGGAGCGCCTGGTCGACCTCTACCCGTGCAGTGCCCAGGCCTTCGACTGGAAAGCCGACTTCGTGCCCGACCGGCATATCTTCGGCAGCGTCGGCCGCAAGCTGGCCACCCTGAGCCGCTACCAGATCGAACACGCCGAACGCCTGCAATTGCCGGCGCCCGAGGCCAATATCATCAGCCGCCAGTTCCAACCCAAGCCGGCCTTGCTGCTGACCTACCTGCCGCTGAGCGATGGCGGCCAACTGGCGGTGCTCAACACCCGCCTGGATGGCGACGCGCCGGGGCGCAGTGCGGTGCAGGAACAGGTCATCAGCACGGTCAAGCTGTTGGATAAATTCGAAGGCCGTGGCACGCCCTGGCTGATCGGCGGCGATTTCAACCTGCTGCCCCTGGGGCAGTTCCTGCGTTTGGAGGCGGGTAAGCGCGGGCAGTATTCGCCGGACAGCGAGCTGCATTTACTGTGGGACAAGTACCCGATGATCCCGAGCAACAGCCAATCCAGTGGGATTGATCGTGAGAAATGGCTGACGTACTTTCCCAATGACCCGAGCATCGATGGCCCGGATCGCACCGTCGATTACCTGTTCTACAGCCCGCGGATCAAGCGGGTGGAGGCCAAGGTGCGGCAGGAGGATACGTTGCGTATTTCCAACCATCTGCCGGTGATTGCGCGGTTCCTGTTGCCCGCCGCGCAATAACCCACACAACAAGATTAATGTGGGAGGCCGGTGCGACGATTCGACTTGCCCCCTCCCACATTTGAATCTCTGCCACGCTTACTTTCGGGGTTTGATCCGCGCGGTCGGCTCGGCTATCAGCGGATCATCCGGCCAGTAATGCTTGGGATACCTGCCCTTCAGATCCTTCTTCACTTCGGCGTAGGTACTGCGCCAGAAGTTCGCCAGATCCTGGGTCACCTGCACCGGCCGCCGCGCCGGGGACAGCAGGTGCAACTTCACCACTTGGCGCCCGCCGGCAATGCGCGGGGTGTCGGCCAGGCCGAACAGTTCCTGCAAGCGCACCGCCAGGATCGGCGGCTGTTCGCTGTAGTCCAACCGCACCGATGAACCCGATGGCACCCTCACATGCTGCGGTGCCAGTTCGTCCAGGCGCTGGGGCAGCGGCCAGGGCAGCAGGTTGTGCAGGTAGCTGGAGATATCCAGGTTGGCGAAGTGACTCAGGCGCGAGACTTTGCCCAGGTAGGGCATCAGCCAGTGCTCCAGGCCGGCGAGCAGGGCGCTGTCGCTGACGTCGGGCCATTCGCTGGTTTTGCCGGCGTCCAACTGGCGCAACAGCAGGACGCGGGATTGCCATTGGCGCAGTTCCGGGGTCCAGGGCAGCAGCTCCAGGCCTTTGCGCCGCACCAGGTTGACCAGCGCCTGGCTGCGCGCGGCTTCGTCGAGGCCGGTGAGCGGTTCGCGGCTGAGCACCAGTTCACCGACTTTGCGCTGGCGTTCGGCGCGCAGCACGCCTTCGCGCTCGTCCCAGTCCAGTTGATCGACGTTGCGCACTTGTTCCGCGAGCACCGTGTCGAACAGCGCCGGATCGAAGTCCGCCGCCAGATAAATACGCTCTTCACGCTGGCCCTGGCGGCTGCCGAGGTCGGCGATCACCAGCCAAGGTTGTTTCATCAGGCTGTCGGCCTCGGCGAATAATGCCGCGCGGCCATTGGCCAGGCGATATTCAGCACCGCCGGGGCGACGTTGCTGGGCGACACGGTCCGGGTAGGCCAGCGCCAGCAAGGCGCCGAGCCAGCGCGGGTGGTCGGGGTCGGCCACCGGCCGGGTCGCCTGGCCTCTCAAATGGCCACGGTATTGCCGCGCCAGTTGCTTGGCGCGTTGCACGCCGCCTTGAGTACCGCGCGCACGCTCTTCACCGGACATCAGCGCCAGGCGGCTGTGCAAATCCGCGCCGCCACCACGCAAAATATCGCGCTCGCCCAACAGTGCCGCGACATCACAGGCCGTGGCCGCCAGCCCCAGGTCCTGCCCGCGCAGCAACAAATGGGCGATGCGTGGATGGGCCGGCAGCTCGGCCATCTTCTGGCCATGTGCCGTGAGTTTTTCGTCATTCAAGGCCCCGAGGCGTACCAGCAAATCCTGGGCCTGGGCATAGGCGGCGGTGGGTGGCACATCGAGCCACACGAGCTGTGGGGGCGTGACGCCCCAGCGCGCCAGCTGCAAGGCCAGGCCAGCGAGGTCGGCGGCGAGGATTTCCGCACTGCCATACGCGGCCAGCCCTTCATGCTGGTCTTCGGACCACAACCGATAACACACCCCCGGCTCCAACCGCCCGGCCCGGCCCGCGCGCTGGGTGGCGCTGGCGCGGGAGATGCGCTGGGTGTCGAGGCGGGTCATGCCGCTGCCGGGGTCGAAACGCGGCACCCGCGCCAACCCGGCATCGATCACCACACGCACGCCGTTGATGGTCAGGCTGGTCTCGGCGATGTTGGTGGCGAGCACCACTTTGCGTTTACCGGCCGGTGCCGGATCGATGGCCGCGCGCTGGGCGTTGAGGTCCAGCTCGCCATGCAGCGGGCAGAGCAACACGTCAGGGCTATTCCCCAGGGCGTCGGCCAGTTGCTGGTTGACCCGGCGAATTTCCGCCTGACCCGGCAGGAACACCAGCACGCTGCCGGTTTCATCGTGCAGGGCTTCGAGGATGGTTTGCACCACGCGCGGCTCGATAAATTCACCGGCCTGGTACGGCCGCCCCCAACGCATCTGCACCGGGAACATGCGCCCCTCGCTGCGCAGGATCGGCGCATCGTCCAGCAGGCTGGCCAGGCGCTCGCCTTCAAGGGTGGCGGACATCAGCAGGATTTTCAGCGGTTGCTCGTCGCGAAACAGGTCGCGGCCGTTCAGGCTCAAGGCCAGTGCCAGGTCGGCGTCGAGGCTGCGCTCGTGGAATTCGTCGAAGATCAGCAGACCGACACCGTCCAGTGCCGGATCGTCCTGCAAACGACGGGTGAGGATGCCTTCGGTGACCACTTCGATGCGCGTGTTGGGCCCGACCTTGCTGTCGAGACGGATGCGATAGCCGACGGTTTCACCGACTTTCTCCCCCAGTTCGCTGGCCAGGCGTTCCGCGGCGGCACGGGCGGCCAGGCGCCGGGGTTCGAGCATCAGGATGGTCTGCCCCGCCAGCCAAGGCTCATTCAACAAGGCCAAGGGCACGCGGGTGGTTTTACCGGCGCCGGGCGGCGCTTCCAGCACGGCTTCATGGCGATTCGCCAAGGCGTCACGCAGGGCGGGTAAAACATCATCAATGGGCAACGAATTCATACTGGCTCCCGAATAGGTCGGGAATGATAACAATGCCCTTTCTAATGCACGACTCAAAACGGTCGCGCTTTCAGAACCTCCATTACACGCTGAGCCTGGAGCATCATGGATGCCGTATCAGAACAACGGAACTCGACCAGCTCACAAATTTTCTGTAAATCGCTGTGGAGATTGCGATTGAAAATAGGCTCGTGATGGGCAATTCGATTTCGCAGGTGGCGTATCGTCTCCAAGTCGCAAGCAATTCGCTGTCGATGGAGTTTCACTGATCCACTGGGATCAAGGTTGGGAAACAATTGGAAAAGATAGGGCTCCCATAGCCGCTGATCATTTCGCTTGGTGAATTGTTTTTCCCAAAATACATTTTTGAGCTCTGTAACAACGCCACCCGTTGTTCGGTGCTTTTCACGGGTTCGACCCAGGTCCATCTTCGCGTCGTATCTCGCCCCTGCGCCAGTAGGAAGGCTGCGCAACAGGCCAACACTCCACGGCCATTCAGACCCGTATCTAAGAATCAGCGCCTCGGAGACAGCATTTCGTACAACCACTTCGCAGATATGTAAGGGGATCAGAAAGACACCGGATACTTGCGCATTCCATGCATAAAGCTCTACTGCACGCTCTATTGGCAAACCCGCACCCACAGTGGCCGACTCATACGTCGCAATTCTTGCCTCTGAAAGAGACGCTCGCAAGGCTTGAAGGTGGCGCATCTCGGGTACAGCTCCCATAAAGAGAATAGGCTCCAAGCCCGCAATCTGCGCCGCCGCAGCCATCTCTGGCTGGACGGCGCACGTAGCTGTCGATGACAATGACATTGACGACATCCCAGTACTTCCCTATAGTCGACTCACTAGCCGAGGGACTTGTTGGCGAAAGCCTCCCCCCACGGACGTACGAAAGTGATTCAAAAAAAGGCCCACCCTTCGGTGGGCTTTTTTGTTTCTGATGATTTTCACCGATCCGTTAATGATCAGACATGACCGACCCACTCACGAAGCTGTGTCAACCTCGCCTCAAGTGTTTCAAGTTCTGTTTTGAGTTGAGCACGCTCCGCCCGCAAGATCGCTAAATCAATTTGCTCTTCATCCTCGGCTATCTCGACATAGCGGGCCACATTGAGGTTGTAATCATTCGCTTCAATTTCCGTGCGTGAAACCAGCGTTGCATAACGCTCTACACTTTGGCGGTTATCGTAAGTCTGCTCAATTCGATCCAGATCAGCATCGCGCAGCGAGTTCCAAATCTTTCCTGGCTGGAAATCACGACTGGCATCTATAAAGAGCACATCATCACCCGACTTGTTCTTACGCAGAATCAGAATTGCCAACGGGATTGATGTGTACGACAGCATTTTGGCCGGCAGACCAATCACTGCATCAACCAAATTCTCTTCGATAAATTGCTTTCTGATTTGCAGCTCTGCGGCGCCTCTGAAAAGCACCCCCAGAGGCACGAGCACAGCCATGCGCCCAACTTCAGATGCGAGCGTTTCAACCATGTGGCTTATGTACGCGTAGTCACCCGAAGTGCGCGGAGGAACACCTCGCCAAAAACGCCGATAACCATCTCTCTCAGCATCTTCATGGCCCCAGTCCCGAACGGAAAAGGGAGGATGAGAGACCACCACCTGAAACTTAATCAGATCGCCGTTCGCCTCCACCAACTTTGGATTGCGTAGCGTATCTCCCCACTCCAGCCGAAAATGGGTTTCACCGTGAAGGATCATACTCATCCGCGCCAACGATAAAGTACTGCCGTTAGCTTCTTGCCCATAGAGTGAACACCCCCACGTGCAAGGCGATTTCAGAGCATATTCGTTGCAGGCAATCAGTGTGGAAGCCACGCCACAAAACGGATCACTTATGCGTTCACCCCCTACGGGCCGCATCAAACGAGCCATCAACCTGGAAATCTGCGGCGTCGTGAAAAACTCACCACCTCGCTTACCACTGTTGCTTGAGGCATGCGTCAAAACCGCGTCACACGCCCAAGCTGCAGCCTCTTTCGCGCCATCTCGAACAGGGCGAAAATCCAGCGCGTCACAATTTAATGCGTGAAGCAGGCTACCCAGGGCACGGTCTTTTGGCGTCTCATTACCCAGTACGATGGAGTCGAAATCTATGCCCAGAAAGGCATCTTTCAATTCGTAATTAGCACTCTGCAATGCAGCAAGAGCCTGGTTCAGACGATTGCCATTTCCCGGCTCGCGAGCATTGCTCAGTAATCGATAGAAGTCCGCTTTCTCAGGCACAATAAAGCGCGCGTCCTCCATCGCTTTATGTTCTTTGCGAGGCTCGTCAAGAAGCACATCGGACAAGTACTTGAGCAAGAGCAGCGCCATGGTGAAGCTGACGCTTTCAATCGGATCACGGTACCCGCGAAAGACATCGGCACTTCGCAAAACAGCCTCGTCAATTTCACCTTTCCTGTCTTGATCAAGCATGGCGAACCCCCTCTCGCAAAATGAGGTTAGTGAGAAATGTCGTTTCCAATCGATCAAGCTCGCTCAAACGGTGCCTGATAGCGGCCATCTTTTCCGTGGTCTCGTCCATTTCAGCAATTTGCTTTTGCCTGTCCATCGCCGGAACTTCGATTTCCAAGGAAAGCAGGGCCGATTTGGTGAGTGCCTTAATGCCGGTACCCGTCAACATCACACTTATCTTTACCTGCGTTGCGGGCTGATTGAGATACCAGGCAAGGAAACGACCATTCAAGTTGGCTTCGGGGGTAATTACGTTCAACTGCCCCATTGGAAACACAGGCTCTTCAGCGCCCTCAAAAAACCAGGCTTTGTAATAGTCTCCGCGTGAGGGCAGGACAACGTCGCCTGGACGCAGGCAATGGGACAGATATTTTTCATCCAGCCACACGCGAGGGAGTTCATGCCAATGCAGTGGCTTGCTTGATACCAGGTCTCTGATCGCTACCGCACGCACATTGCCGTCTGGATTTTCCTGAGGTGGGTTGCTTCTAAAAACCACTGCCGTGCGAATTTTGGTAAGCTTCATAAGGTCAACGCTGTAGAGCTCTTCTGTAATGTTGCGGAAATATATGTCACGGCCTGCATAACAAGCAAGCAGTAGATTGCTACTGCATATAATTATTTGTGACGTTTCAGATTGTTTACGGCGTTCCAAGTATCAGATGTTGATGCCGACGGCATAAGTCCAAGAGCACCACGCACATTCAAGCCCAAGCGTTATTTTTAGCCTCTTTTGCGAGCAAGCTCGCTCTTACAGGAGATTTTCCATGCGTATCGCTTCCCGTGTCATCGTCGGTGTCCTCGCCGTCACCCTGCTGAGCCAACTCACCGCCTGCGGGTCGATTTTCTACCCCGACCGCCGTGGCCAGATCGATGGCAAGATCGACCCGACCATTGCCGTGCTCGATGCCGTGGGCCTGTTGTTCTACGTGATCCCTGGCCTGATCGCATTCGGCGTCGACTTCGCCACGGGCGCGATCTATTTCGAACCCGGCAAGACTGCCCAGGTTGACCCGGAAAAACTCCACGAAGCCATCGGCGCCGACGGCAAGGTCGACAACGCCAAGCTGCAAAGCATCATCCAGAAGGAAACCGGTCGCACCCTGCCGCTGGACGATCCACGCATGATCCAGTTCAAGGGCAGCGTGCAACAACTTGCGCTCCTGGGCCTGCAACCCGCCGCCTAAGGATCGTTTATGACCAGCAGTCCCGAACACGCCCGGCTATTACGCCTGGCCACCCGCGCCTCGGTGGGCGTGGCCTGTGCGTTGATCGTCACCAAGGCGATTGCCTGGTGGCTCAGCGGCTCGGTGAGCATGCTCGCCGGGTTGACCGACTCACTGCTCGATGGCGTGACCTCGCTGCTGAACCTGCTGGCCGTGCATTACGCCCTGCGCCCGGCCGATGACGATCACCGTTACGGTCATGGCAAGGCGGAGTCGCTGGCGGGCATGGCCCAGGCGTTGTTCATTGGTGGCAGTGCGGTGTTGATCGCCTTGCAGGCCTACGAGCGCCTGCAGCATCCGGAACCGGTTGGCGCGCCGTGGCTGAGCATTGGGGTGATCGTGTTTTCCCTGGTACTGACCGTGGCGCTGCTGATGCTGCAACACCGGGTTGTGCGCGAAACCGGCTCCAATGCCGTGCGAGCGGACTCGTTGCACTACCGCTCGGACCTGCTGCTCAACGGCAGCATCCTGGTGGCGCTGGTGCTGGCGGGCATAGGCTTTCATCAAGTCGACGCCTGGTTCGGCCTGGGCATCGCCGCCTACATTTTGTGGAGCGCAATCCAGATCGCCAGGGAAAGCTTTGCGGTGTTGATGGACGAGGAACTGCCGCCGGACGTCAGCCAGCACATGCTGGAACTGGCGCGAAGCGTACCGGGGGTGTTGGGTGCCCATGACCTGCGCACGCGCATCTCCGGCAACCACTGGTTCGTGCAGTTGCACCTGGAACTACCGGGGGAGCTGACGCTGTCAGTGGCCCACGGCATCAGCGACCAGGCCGCCGATGCCATTCACGCAGCCTACCCGCGCGCCGAAGTGCTGGTGCATGCGGATCCTGCGGATCAGGTACAAGCTGCAAGCTATAAGCCGCAAGCTTGAAGCTTGCAGCTGCCGCTATTGCACCTGATACCCGCGACTGCTCAGGCAGTTGCCCTGGGCCTGGCGGTAGGTTTGCACCACCGCCGGGTCAGGCGCGTAAGTGACGGCCTGCGGGTCGAAGCCGCTTTGTTGCACTGCCCAGCGATAACAGTCGTAGCCGTCCTGCTGCACTTGCGCCGGTGACTGCCCGTTGGCGGGATAGGCCACCACATCATAACCATTGCCTTGGGGTGCTGGCTGCGGTGCCAGCACTTGCGTCGGCGGTTGTACCACTACGTATTGCTGGGTGCTTTGTTCGTAGGCGTAGTAGGCGCCGGCGGCCAGGAATAGCAGCGAACCACCCACCCACACTTCACGCGCGTAGTCGGGCAAGTAATGCACGCGGATGCCATACGGCGGCGCCACGACCACATAGCGCGGGCCTTGGGGGCGGTACCAGTAGCCGCCGGAGAAGAAGTAATCCTGGCCACGGTACGGCACGCGGTAATTGCGGTCGGGGAAGCGGTCGACGGTATAACCGGGACGATATTGCGGGCCAGGGCCCCAGCCGTTGCCATGGCCATCAGGGCGACCTGGCCAGCGGTTATCGTTGGGATGCCCGTTGTAGCCCGGCCGCGAACCTGGGCCGCCGGCCTCCCAATTGCGGTTGTCGTCGTTGCGTCGAGGAATGTCACGGTAGTAACCCTGACGCGGCTCCTGGGTCTGGCGCACGGTATCGGGGCGACTCTGGATCGGCAGGTTATTCGCAGGCTGCGGGGCTGGCCGAGGCTGTTCGGCACCTGGCGGGCGACCTTGCCATTGCCCGCCGTGGGGCGGTTGCTCGGCACGATCAAAATGCGGGTTCTGTGGACGGGGCTGATTGTTTTCCGGCCGGGGTTGATTGTTCTGTGGACGCGGCTGGTTATTCTGCGGGCGCGGCTGTTCGTTACCCTCCGGCCCTCTTTCATGCTGGCCGCCCCCCTCAGGGCGCGGCTCGTCGGCCATCACTTGCGTGCCGACGGTGACTATCAGCAAACCTACACCTGCCATACGCCAGATGCGCTTCATGCTATTCCTCACTGCGGATAAGGGCCTGGAAGGTCCGGCCTCATAGATAAGACTGGAAAAGCCTCACCCGGTTCTGAGACAGGTTATCAGTCACAAGAACAATTTTCTTAAGGCAAAAGAAAAGGGGTGACCCGTCGGCCACCCCTTGAGAACTTCGTCCATGCTCAACGCTTTTGACGTTGGCTCACCTCACGCCGTCTTGTGGACAGTGTGCAGCCTGGAGGCCGGCTCGACCCTGCTGGGGTGGCGGCCGCAGCACGCCTGATTGGGCGAGCTGCTGTGGACTGTTGTCCAGGCGGTGATTCTGTTGATAAAGATACAGGCCAGCGCCGGACAGATGATTGCGAAGATTGCGTCAATAAACAGTGCTTGCGCAATTTTTAACCCTTCATGGATAATTCACCGCAATAGTTACGACAAAGGCCAACCCGATGAGCAAGCTTGACCGATACGACCTGAGTATTTTGGCGGAATTGCAGCGCGACGCGAGGATCTCCAACCAGGAGTTGGCCGAGCGTATCGGCCTGTCGCCTTCGCCCTGCTCACGCCGGGTCAAGCAGTTGGAGGACGACGGCTACATCGCGCGCCAGGTCGCCCTGCTCGACCGCAAGATGCTCGGCCTGAGCCTCACGGCCTATGTGCTGATCGGCATGGACCGCCACACCCCCGAGCGTTTCGAGAACTTCGAAGCAGCCATCCGCACCCTGCCCCAGGTGCTGGAATGCAGTTTGGTGACGGGGATGGATGCTGACTATCAGTTGAAAGTGGTGGTGCCGGACATGGACCACTATCAGAAACTGCTGCTGGGCCACCTCACTCGGATCGAAGGCGTGACCAGCGTGCGCTCGAGCTTTGTGCTGAACCAGGTGCTCAACAGCACCGAGCTGCCGCTGACCCACCTGCGCACCTGATCCCATGAACAATGAAGATCAAATGTGGGAGGGGGCTTGCCCCCGATGGAGTATCAGTCACCAGATACACAGCCTGACACACCGCTATCGGAGGCAAGCCCCCTCCCACATTTGGCCTGTGTTTCAACAGTGAAGTCTGCGTGCGACGCACCGACGCAGGTCAATGTTGCGCCTGTGACGCTGCCGTATACTTGCCGCCTGCCCCGTTGGAAGAGCCCATGAACAACATCGACCCCGCCCTGTTCGAAGAATGGATGATGACCGGCCTGGTCACTATCCTGATCATTTTCATGGGCTTTATCGTCTGGGACCTGGCGAAGAAATCCAAGGCCGGGCGCTTTGGTTCGTTCATCCTGTTTTTCGTATTGGGCCTGGGCGTGGCCGCGTTCATCATCAAGAGCGTGGTGATCGGCCTCATCGAGTCTGGCGCTTTATAAACGCGCAGGTACTTCCTTCCATTGGCCTTGGTCCAGGCCGTCGATTGTCCAATCGCCAATACGCACCCGCACCAGGCGCAAGGTCGGCAGGCCCACGGCGGCGGTCATGCGCCGAACCTGGCGATTACGCCCCTCTCGAATCACCAGCTCAAGCCAGTACGTCGGTAGGTTTTTGCGAAAGCGCACCGGCGGGTTGCGCGGCCATAACGCCGGTTCATCCAGACGCCGGGCCTCGGCGGGCAAGGTTTTGCCGTCGTTGAGTTCCACCCCGTCGCGCAAGCGTTGCAGCAATGCTTCGGTGGGTTCGCCTTCCACCTGCACCCAGTAGGTTTTCGCCAGCTTGTGCTTGGGGTCGGCAATACGCGCCTGCAACTGGCCGTCGTTGGTCAGCAACAACAGACCTTCGCTGTCACGGTCCAGGCGGCCTGCCGGGTAGATGCCGGGGATGTCGATAAAGTCCTTGAGCGTCGCGCGCCCGCCTTCGTCGCTGAACTGGGTCAGCACATCGAAGGGTTTATTGAACAGCACCAACTTCGGCTCGGCCGGTGGCGCCTTGGCAACACGGCGCGCGGCAGAATACGGAGGTTTCACGCCAGGGCGGCGCGAATCGGGACGGGTGGGACGGGACATGGCAAAGGAACATCTAACGATCAGGACCGACAATGCTAGTGGCCTGACCGCTAAATGACCATCCCAACCGCTTAGCGGAACGGCGGCTCGTCGAAGCTGCGCAGTTTGCGCGAGTGCAGCGAGTTGAGTTCGGTACGCAACAGGTCCACCGCCTCGATGCCGATCTTCAAGTGCTGGCTGACCGCACGTTCGTAGAACGCGTTGGCCGAACCCGGCAGCTTGATCTCGCTGTGCAGCGGCTTGTCCGACACACACAACAACGTGCCGTACGGTACGCGCAAGCGGTAGCCCTGGGCAGCGATGGTGCCGCTTTCCATGTCCACCGCCACGGCGCGGGACAGGTTGATCAACGGCCGTTCCTGGGCCCAGCGCAGTTCCCAGTTGCGGTCGTCATAGGTCAGCACGGTGCCGGTCCGCAGGCGTTTTTTCAGCTCTTCGCCTTTCTCACCGGTGACATTCGCCGCCGCCTGCTGCAAGGCCATCTGCACTTCGGCCAGGGCCGGGATCGGGATGTTCGGCGGTACCACCCGGTCGAGAATCCCATCGCGGCGCATATAAGCGTGGGCCAGTACGTAGTCGCCGATGGTCTGGGATTGGCGCAGGCCGCCACAGTGGCCAATCATCAGCCAGCAATGCGGACGCAGCACCGCCAGGTGGTCGGTGATGTTCTTGGCGTTGGACGGGCCGACACCGATGTTCACCAGGGTCACGCCGTGGCCATCGCTGGCCTGCAGGTGATAGGCCGGCATCTGGTAGCGGTGCCACACTACGCCGGCGGCAATCGCCGAGGCTTCGCCGTGGTCCATGCTCTTGTCGATGATGACGTTGCCCGGCAGCACCATGCGGATAAAACGCGGGTCGCTGCGCAATTGTTCCAGGCCATGCAGGATGAACTGGTCGACATAGCGGTGGTAGTTGGTCAGCAGGATCCACGGCTGCACATGGCGCCAGTCGCTGCCGGTGTAATGCACCAGCCGACGCAGGGAAAAGTCCACGCGCGCCGCATCGAACAGCGCCAGGGGCAGCGGGTCGGTGTTTTCCCAGTCATACAGGCCATCGGCGATGCCGTCAGTGGCGGCCGACAGGTCGGTGCTGGGGAACACGCGCGCCAAGGTCGCGGCGGTCACACCGGAGCCGGCCAGTTCGTCGCCCTGCTCCACTACGTAAGGGTATGGAATGTTTTGCTGGCTGACGCCCACTTCCACCGTCACGGTGAAGTCGTGCATCAGCGGCACCAGTTGTTCCAGCAAATACTTACGGAACGCCGCCGGATGCGTGACGGTTACGCTGTAGGTCCCAGGTAACTGGACCTTGGCATACGCCCGGGTAGTCTGTGGGACTTCGCCGTGGCAGTGGTAAGTCAGGCGCAGTTCCGGATAGCGAAACAGCGCGCGTTGTTCGGCGTCGGGTTCGACGCGGTCCTTGAGGTATTGCTTGAGGGCTTGATTGAGCGCGCCGGTAGCCCGCTCATGCAGGGCCGCCAGCCGATCCACGGCCTCTTCGGCGGTTTGAACGACAACAAAAGCTTCGGTCACGGTAAGCATCCTGTGTTCTGACTTGCAGGCCTTTATCTTGCCTGTATCCCTGTCAGACGCAAACCTTGAATTGGAGTGTCCTCTCAAGATGGCTGCAAGCCCCCTCCCACATTTGGACCGTGTTTATTCAGATACATTGGGGCTTGAGCGCGCGACGATGGCCCCGACATCGACGCCACGCGGCAAGGTGCCGTAGACGCGGCCAGACGACTGGCCCAAACGGCTGGCGATAAAACCATCGCTGACCGCCGCATGACCGGCCTCCAGCAGCAACTTGGCCTGTAGCGCCACGGCAATATCCTCGGTCAACTGCCGCGCGCGGTACTGGATGTCCTGGGTGTCCATGAAAGCCGACTTCAGGTGTTCGATATGCCGTGCCAGCTGCTTATCTCCATGCCCGTCACCGAGTTCGACAAACAGCGCTTCCAGCACACCGGGCTCCTTGGAGAGTGCGCGCAGCACGTCCAGGCATTGCACATTGCCGGAACCTTCCCATGTCGAATTCACCGGTGCCTCACGGTACAAGCGCGGCAGGATGCTGTCCTCCACGTAGCCCGCGCCGCCCATGCATTCGGCGGCTTCGTTGATCATTGCCGGGGCGCGCTTGCAGATCCAATACTTGCCCACCGCCGTCACCAGCCGAGCGAACTTGGCTTCCCGCTCATCGCCCAGATTGTCCAGGGCGCAGCCCATGCGCATGCTCAAGGCGAGCGAGGCTTCGCTTTCCAGAGCGAGGTCGGCCAGCACGTTTTGCATCAGCGGTTGCTCGCTGAGCACACGGCCACCGACCCGGCGATGAGCACAGTGATGGCTGGCCTGAGTCAGCGCCTGGCGCATCAAGGCACTGGAACCGACCATGCAATCGAAGCGGGTCATGGCGACCATCTCGATGATGGTCGGCACGCCACGCCCCTCTTCACCGATCATCCAGGCCAGGGCCCCACGAAACTCCACTTCACTGGACGCATTGGAGCAGTTGCCCAATTTGTTTTTCAGGCGCTGGATATAGAACTCGTTGCGGGTGTCATCCGGGCGGTGCCGGGGCAGCAGGAAACAGGTCAGGCCTTTGTCGGTCTGGGCCAGGGTCAGGAAGGCATCGCACATCGGCGCGGAGCAGAACCACTTGTGACCGACCAGTTCATAGGCTTGCCCGGGCCCGCCGGCGCCCACCGGATAGGCGCGGGTGGTGTTGGCGCGCACGTCGGTGCCGCCCTGCTTCTCGGTCATCGCCATGCCGATGGTTGCACCGGCCTTGTGGGCAATGCCGACATTGCGCGGGTCATAGTGGGTGCTGAGGATTTTCGGCAGCCAGGTCTGCGCCAGGTCCGGTTGCAAGCGCAGGGCAGGGACGCAAGCGAAGGTCATGGTCAGCGGGCAGCCGGTGCCGGCCTCAGCCTGGCTGTGCAGGTAGGTCATGGCCGCACGCGCCACATGGGCACCGGACTGTGGATGGGCCCACGGCAACGACGGCAGGCCATGCTCGACCGCGGAGCGCATCAGCTCGTGGTAGGCCGGGTGAAACTCCACCAGGTCGATGCGATGCCCATACCGGTCATGGCTGCTGAACACCGGTTTGTTCTGGTTGGCCAGGAACCCGGCCGCCATCAGCGGCCCGCCGGCCAACGCCCCGTAGGCATCGATGCGCGCCTGCGCCCAGCCGGCGCCAAAGCGCCGCGACCAGTCTTGCAGGGGCACGTCGATGCGGTACAGGTTGGTGCCGTCCAGGGAGGGCGGCTGGTTGGTGACGTCGTGGGTTTCGGCGAACTGATGCAGGTTCATGACGGGCCTCCTGGAAAAAGGCCCTGTCGAATGCACACCTACCCAGAAAGAAAGGCGCAGATCGATTGAGGCCGGTTTTTTCAGTTAAGCACCGTCATCCGGGTTAAAAAAGTGGCATACCCGCCGAATGCCCGGCGCTTTCGCCCTCGAGCGCGCTCAACAAGTGGCGCTCCAGTACCGCCTGCAGCGCCTCGAAGCGCACCGGCTTGGCCAGGCGGTCGGTGATGCCGATGCCATGACCGCGCTCTCGCTCGGACGTATTCAGCGACGTACTCAAGGCGATCACGGGCAATTCACCGCAGCCCGGCAGTGCACGGATCTGACAACACAACGAGAAGCCGCCTTCGGGCACATCCAGCAAGACCGCGTCGAAGCTTTGCCCCTGCAAGGCCGCCAACGCCGCCGGGCCACTGTCCACGGTTTTCACCCGGTAACCCAGCTTGAGCAACATGCCGCGCACCACCAACTGGCCCACGCTGTTGTCATCCACCAGCAATACCGTGCAGTCCTGAGGCGCACGCTGCCGATCGGGCGCCGGTTTTGCCTCGGGCGGCACCGGGCTGACGTTCACGTCCAACTGGAAGCGGCTGCCCTTGTGCGGCTCGGAATGATGGGTAAGGCGTCCGCCCAACAGCTCGATCAATTGCCGGCAGATGGCCAGGCCGATACCCAGGCCGCCGTATTCGCGGGTCATGGAGCCATCGAGCTGGAAAAAGCGCTGGTACAAGGTCGCCTCGTCGAGGAAGGCGAAGCCAATACCGGTGTCGGTCACAATGAAGCTCAGGCGCACGTCGCCATCACTGTGAGGTACACCCACCACCCGCAGGCGCACGGAGCCTTCGCGGGTGAACTTGAAAGCGTTGTCCAGCAAGCAATCCAGGCACTGGAGCAGTTTGTCGGCGTCACCCACCACACGGTCCGGCAGCTCATCGGCCACATCGATGGAAAATGCCAGGCCTTTGCCTTGGGCACTGGTGGTAAATTGCTGGCGCAAGGTGTCGAGCACGCCGCGCAGGCTGAACACCCGAGGCTGGGCACTCAGGCGCCCGGCCTGCAATTCGGTGAGGGTGAGGATGCCGTTGACCATGCGCATCATGTCCCGTGCCGAACCGGCGGCCGTTTGCTGGTACTGCGCCAGGTCGTCGTCCAGCGACACCGTTTGCATCAGCTCAAGGGAGCCGATCACACCGTTCATGGGCGTGCGCAGTTCGTGGGTCAGCGTCGCGAGGAATTCATCCTTGAGACGGTTGCTGCGGGCCAGTTGCTGGTTGAGCACTTCGAGCTTCTGGCTGGCATCGAACAGGATCTGCGCCTGCTGCTCACGCATGGCATTGATACGGTCGGCGAGGGCCAGGGATAGCAGCGCCACTTCAATCGCCGAGCCGATCTGGCTGGCGTACATGGTGAGGAACACATTGGGCAGGTAGCCCAGTACCATCAGCGTGTTCACCACCCCGCCCAGCAGGAACGCCGACCACGCGATAATGAAATACCGCGCCACCCGCTGGCCGCAGTACCAGGCCTTGATGGCGGCGACGAAGATGGTCACGGTGAATACCAGCGCCAGGCCGGTCGCCAGGCGCAAGGCCAGGGCGTAGCTGGTCAGCAGCGCCAGCGCCATCACTACGCCGCCGCATACCGCCAGTGCCAGCAAGAGCCGGTTGAGCCAGCGGCTGTGCTGCGCGGTATGCAGGAAGCTGCGGGCGAACAGGCTGCCGAACAGCGCCGCCGAACCGATCAGCAACGGCACCGCCGCATTCGCCCACCACGGGTTGTTCGGCCAGAAGTACTGCACGGCCACGCCATTGACCGACAGTTGGTACAGGCCAAACGAGGCGATATAGAGGATGTAATACAGGTAGCTGGTGTCGCGCACGCTCAGGTAGATGAACAGGTTGTAGACCAGCATCCCCAGCAGGACGCCATAGATCACCCCCAGCACAGACAGGCGCAGCGGTTGTTGCTCCAGGTAAGCGGTGCCGGCCCAGAGCGTCAACGGCGCCTGGATCGAGCCCTCGCTTTGCAGGCGCAGGTAGAGCGTTTGCTGCTGGTCGGGCACGAAATTGAGCTTGAACAGGTAGTTGCTCTGGCTGACTTCACGACTGGAAAAAGGCAGCGCACTGCCGGTGCGGCTGGCCAGCCGATAGTTACCGGTGCCATCGTTCTGGTACAGGTCCAGATGATTCAGCGGCGGGTAAGCCAACTCCAGGAACCAGGTACGGGGGGCACGGGGGTCCTTGGCCACGTAATGCAGGTCGACCTTGAGCCAGAACACTGAGCGCGAATAGCCGGCGTTGAGGGTGGCGTTGTCATGGTGCTTGAATTGAGCAGCGTAGGCGGGGGAGCTTACTTCGGCGATGGTGAGGGCATCGGTCGGGTCTTCGAGCACTTGCATGGCTCGGCCCAGCGGCAGGCTTCGGGTGTCCTGGTTGAACTCGATGGCGCTGGCGAGCATCGGCAGCCCGCACAACAATAAGATCAGCAAATAGCGCATAGAGCCCCAGCGTGGCCTGTCCGGTTATGTCAAAAGCCCCCCATTCCTTTTGAGAAGACGTACACCGGCGGTACAGTTAAGTTGTTTGAATCCACTTTAGCATAGCCGCTAAAGGCCATTGGACACCATTGAAATAATTTTTTGAAAGGCTCTAGAACAAGGCTTTCAGAGCGTTTTCGCAGCCGAGCACACGCCAAAAAAGCGGCGTTTGCGCGACAACATTCAACCATCGCCCGAAGGCCCCGCCAAAAGCGTTTGGTGGTAAGCTCGCGCACCATGAATATCTACAGCTCTCGCCCCGTTGTCCTCTGTCTCTCCGGCCATGATCCCAGTGGTGGCGCCGGCTTGCAGGCAGATATCGAAGCCCTGCTCGCCCAAGGCTGCCATGCGGCCCCGGCCGTCACTGCCCTGACCGTGCAGAACACCGTCAATGTCAGCGATTTCCGTGTACTGGACCGTGAGTGGGTACTGGCCCAGGCCAATGCCGTACTCGGTGACTCCGACGTGGCGGCGGTCAAGCTGGGCATGCTCGGCTCCACCGCAATGGTCGACACCGTGGTCGAACTGCTGCAGGCGCACCCGCACCTGCCGGTCGTGTGCGACCCGGTGCTGCGCGCCGGCGGCGGCGGCAGCCTGGGCAAGGACGAAGTCGGCTATGCCATGCGCGAGCGGCTGCTGCCGCTGTCGCTGATCGCCACGCCGAACCTGCCTGAAGCCCGTATCCTCGCCGAACTGCCCGAGGGCACCGCCGACGAATGCGCCGAGAAGCTGTTGCCGTTCATCAAGCACCTGTTGATCACCGGCGGCCATGGCGATGAGCACGAAGTGCACAACCGCCTCTACAGCCGTGATGGCACGCGCCAGACCTTTACCTGCCAGCGCCTGCCCGGCAGCTATCACGGTTCGGGCTGCACCCTGGCCAGCGCCCTGGCCGGACGGATCGCCCAAGGCGAAGGGCTGGTGAGTGCGGTGCAGTCGGCACTTAACTACACTTGGCGCACCCTGCGTGACGCCGAACAACTCGGCCAGGGCCAGTTCGTACCGCGCCGGCTGCCGCTGGATTTCTGCTCGTAACTATCTGCTCTTAACAGCAAGAGGCCTGCCCGATGAAACTACGTGGCCTTTACGCCATTACCGACAGCCAACTGTTGGCCGGCAAGTTCCTCGCCTATGTCGAAGCGGCATTGGACGGTGGCGTGACCCTGCTGCAGTACCGCGACAAAAGCAGCGACGAAGCCCGGCGCCTGCGCGAAGCGGAAAAACTGCGGGAGCTGTGCTCGCGCTACAAGACCCAGCTTATTATCAATGATGACTTCGACCTGGCCGCGCGCCTGGGCGTCGGCGTGCACCTGGGCCAGACCGATGGCCCACTGACGCCGGCCCGTGCGTTGCTCGGTTCCAAGGCGATCATCGGCGCCACCTGCCACGGCCAGATCGAACTGGCCGAACAGGCGGCAAAAGAAGGCGCCAGCTATGTCGCCTTCGGCCGCTTCTTCAATTCCAACACCAAGCCGGGCGCTCCGGCCGCCACCGTTGAAATGCTCGCCGAGGCCCGCAAGCGCCTGCATGTGCCGATCTGCGTGATCGGCGGCATCACCCTGGAAAACGCCGGACCGCTGGTGGCCCATGGTGCCGACCTGCTGGCCGTGGTCCACGGCCTGTTCGGTGCCGACAGTACCCAGGAAGTCACGCGCCGCGCCCGCGCCTTCAACGACCTTCTTAAAATTTCAGTTTAGAGAGCCCGATCATGTCTCGTTCCGAAACCCTGTTTGCCGATGCCCAGAAACACATCCCCGGCGGTGTGAACTCCCCCGTGCGTGCGTTCAAAAGCGTGGGCGGCACGCCGTTGTTCTTCAAGCATGCCGAAGGCGCCTACGTCACCGACGAAGATGACAAGCGCTACGTGGATTACGTCGGCTCCTGGGGCCCGATGATCCTCGGCCACAGCCACCCCGACGTGCTGGACGCAGTGCGCAGGCAACTGGAACACGGCCTGTCCTACGGCGCACCGACCGCCATGGAAACCGAGATGGCCGATCTGGTCTGCAGCATCGTGCCGTCGATGGAGATGGTGCGCATGGTCAGCTCCGGCACCGAAGCCACCATGAGTGCGATTCGCCTGGCCCGTGGTTTCACCGGCCGCGACAGCATCATCAAGTTCGAAGGCTGCTACCACGGCCATTCCGATAGCCTGCTGGTCAAAGCCGGTTCCGGCGCGCTGACCCAAGGCGTACCCAGCTCGGCCGGCGTACCGGCAGCGTTCGCCAAACACACCCTGACCCTGCCGTTCAACGACATCGGCGCCGTCGAGCAGATGCTCAGCGAAGTCGGCCAGGACGTAGCGTGCATCATCGTCGAGCCAGTGGCCGGCAACATGAACTGCGTGCCGCCCGCCCCGGGCTTTCTGCAAGGCCTGCGCGAACAGTGCGACAAGCACGGCGTGGTGCTGATTTTCGACGAAGTGATGACCGGCTTCCGCGTTGCCCTCGGCGGTGCCCAGGCGCACTACGGCGTCACGCCGGACCTGAGCACGTTCGGCAAGATCATCGGTGGCGGCATGCCCGTGGGCTGCTTCGGCGGCAAGCGCGAGATCATGCAGCACATCGCGCCGCTGGGCCCCGTGTACCAGGCCGGCACACTCTCGGGTAACCCGCTGGCCATGGCGGCCGGCCTGACCACCCTGCGCCTGATCAGCCGCCCGGGCTTCCACGCCGAGCTGACCGACTACACCACCCGCCTGCTGGACGGCCTGCAACAGCGCGCCGACGCCGCCGGTATCCCGTTCGTGACCACGCAAGCGGGCGGCATGTTTGGCCTGTACTTCAGTGGTGCCGATGACATCGTCACCTTTGAGGATGTGATGGGCAGCGATGCCGACCTGTTCAAGCGCTTCTTCCACCTGATGCTGGAGGGCGGCGTGTACCTGGCACCGAGTGCCTTCGAAGCCGGCTTCACCTCGATCGCCCATGGCGATGCCGAGCTGAAACTGACACTGGATGCCGCCGAACGCGCCTTCGCCGCACTGAAATAAGCCGGAGCAAAAACCTGACGTCGCTGTGGGCGGCGTCAGATTTGCTACTTTGCCTACAGGGATTTCCTTATTTTTCCGAGAATTTACCTGCAATCCGGCAGATAACTTGCCCAAGCAGCAGAAAAACGAGTAAAGACTTTGTAAGCAGAGGCCTGCTTATTTCATAATGCGCGCTTATTGGATCCCGAGAGGGTCCGCGCGCCCCGTCAGAGGTAAGTCGATTCCCATGAAACGCACCGGCCGCACCCTGGTACTGGGCTGCCTGTTGCTCCTTCAGCCGCTGCTGGCACATGCCCAGGCAGGCGGCAACTCGTTGTTAATCCCAGCGATGGGTCGTTGCACCCTCAATACCCAGCCAGACAGCCAGGCCGAAGCCCTGAGCGCGTGTCAGAAACAGGCCGACGGTGGGGATGCGCAGGCGCAATACGAGTTGGGCGAGTACTACCACGACAGCAAAAACCCCGCCCGTGACCTCAACAAAGCCTTGAGCTACTTCGAGAAAGCCTCGCTGCAGGGCCACGCGCAGGCGCAGTTCCAGCTCGGCACCATGTTCTTCAAAGGCGAAGGCGTGCCGGCCAATAACGTCCAGGCCTATATCGTGCTGAAAATGGCCGCGGTCAACGGCGCCGAAGACGCGCTGGACACCGCCGACGAAGTCGCCGAGCACATGCAACGCGATGAATTGGAAGTGGCCACCCAAGTACTGGGGCAGATTTTCCGCAACTACCTGCTGGAACTGCAGAGTGCCGATGGGCGCTCGCCCTTCTCACCCCTGCCCTGACACCCAGCCTATTTCTCAGGCATCGGCATCGGAAACGGCATGACATTGCTCATGCCCCGGGCTTCGCTGATCTTCGGCGTGCCCAGGCGCTCGACTTCGTCGATGCGCACGATCGAATGCATCGGCACAAAACTGCGCACCACGCCTTCGAACTGGGCCTTGAGCTTTTCCTCGCCCGGGTCGACGACCAGCTGTGTGCGCTCGCCAAAGACGAACTCTTCCACTTCCAGGAAACCCCACAGATCACTTTGATAGATCTGCTTGGCGTACATTTCGAACACCTGGCCCTGGTTGAGGAAAATCACCTTATAGATTGGAGCTTCACGTTTGGTCATGGTGGGTGAGGAACACATGGGGGATATAAAAGAGGGCGCGAACTATAGCATGGCACCCGATGCACAGTGCTAGGAACCGATGGACATGACCCCTATAATGCGCGGTTCTTTACCACCAGTTGACGATTCCCATGGCCAAGAAGCTTTATATCGAAACCCACGGTTGCCAGATGAACGAGTACGACAGCTCGCGCATGGTCGACCTGCTGGGTGAACACCAGGCCCTGGAAGTCACCGCCCGCGCCGAAGATGCCGACGTGATCCTGCTCAATACCTGCTCGATCCGCGAGCGGGCCCAGGACCGTGTGTACTCGCAGCTGGGCCGCTGGCGCGAATTGAAACTGGCCAACCCGGACATGGTGATCGCCGTCGGCGGTTGCGTGGCCAGCCAGGAAGGCGCCGCGATCCGCGACCGTGCGCCGTATGTCGACGTGGTCTTCGGCCCACAGACCCTGCACCGCCTGCCGGAAATGATCGACGCCGCACGCGTCACCAAGCTGCCCCAGGTCGACGTCTCGTTCCCGGAAATCGAAAAATTCGACCACTTGCCCGAGCCGCGTATCGACGGGCCGAGCGCCTACGTGTCGGTGATGGAAGGCTGCAGCAAGTACTGCACCTTCTGTGTGGTGCCCTACACCCGTGGTGAAGAGGTCAGCCGGCCGTTTGACGACGTGCTCGCAGAAATCATCCATCTGGCCGAAAACGGCGTGCGCGAAGTGACCCTGCTGGGCCAGAACGTCAACGGCTATCGCGGCCGGACCCACGACGGGCGCCTGGCTGACCTGGCGGAGTTGATCCGCGTGGTCGCTGCGGTGGATGGCATCGAACGCATTCGCTACACCACCTCGCACCCGCTGGAGTTCTCCGATAGCCTGATCCAGGCCCATGCCGACGTGCCGGAACTGGTCAAGCACCTGCATTTGCCGGTGCAATCGGGCTCGGACCGCATCCTCTCGGCGATGAAACGCAACCACACCGCCCTGGAATACAAATCCAAACTGCGTAAATTGCGCGCGGCGGTGCCAGGCATCTGCATCAGCTCGGACTTTATCGTCGGCTTCCCCGGCGAAACCGAGAAAGACTTCCAGCAGACCATGAAGCTGATCGAAGACGTCGGTTTCGACTTCTCCTACTCGTTCGTCTACAGCCAGCGCCCCGGCACCCCGGCGGCGGACCTGTTGGATGAAACGCCGGAAGCGCTGAAAAAAGAGCGCCTGAACGCGCTGCAACATCGCCTTAACCAGCAGGGTTTCGAGATCAGCCGACAAATGGTCGGCTCCATCCAGCGCATCCTGGTCACCGACTACTCGAAAAAAGACCCTGGCGAATTGCAGGGCCGCACCGAGAACAACCGGATCGTCAACTTCCGTTGCGATAATCCGACATTGATCGGTCAGTTTGCCGACGTGCACATCGATGCGGCGCAACCGCACTCGCTGCGCGGGTCGCTGGTGCAATAAACCAAGTTTCTGTAGGAGCGAGCTTGCTCGCGAAAAACCTGAGGGCACCGCGTATATTCAGGCTGCACGCGTTACCGTTGACGTTTTTCGCGAGCAAGCTCGCTCCTACAGAATCGCCGTCAGCCAATATGCTCCGTTTAAGTGCTTTCGCACCCGGCGTGCTGGCGTTATCCTCTCTTTCACTTAAACAGCCAAAGGGCGGCTAAAAGCAACCTTGAACGCACCCATAGCAGAACCCCATCGTTTTCTCCTCGAGCCCTTTGAGGCTCGCCGCTTCGCCAACCTGTGCGGACAGTTCGACGAGCACCTGCGCCTGATCGAACAACGCCTGAGCATCGAGATCCGCAATCGCGGCAATCAGTTCGAGCTCATTGGTGAACCCCAACACACCACGTCTGCAGAAAACCTGCTGCGCCGCCTCTACCGTGAAACCAAGGGTAGTGAGCTGTCGCCGGAAACGGTGCACCTGTACCTGCAGGAATCTGCCGTGGAAGACCTGGCCAACAACCCGGTGGCCGAAGCCAGCGTGGCCCTGCGCACCAAAAAAGGCATGATTCGCCCCCGCGGCTTGAATCAGCAGCGCTACGTCAAGGAAATCCTCGGCAACGACATCAACTTCGGCATCGGCCCGGCCGGTACCGGCAAGACCTACCTGGCCGTGGCCTGTGCGGTCGACGCCCTCGAGCGTGAGCAAGTACGCCGTATCCTGCTGGTGCGCCCAGCGGTCGAGGCCGGTGAAAAACTCGGCTTCCTGCCCGGCGACCTGGCCCAGAAGATCGACCCGTACCTGCGCCCGCTCTACGACGCACTGTACGAGATGCTCGGCTTTGAATACGTGGCCAAGCTGATCGAGCGCCAGGTGATCGAGATCGCCCCGCTGGCCTACATGCGCGGCCGCACCTTGAACAACAGCTTCATCATCCTCGACGAAAGCCAGAACACCACCGTCGAGCAGATGAAGATGTTCCTCACCCGTATCGGTTTCGGCTCCACCGCCGTGATCACCGGTGACGTCACCCAGGTCGACCTGCCCAAAGGCACCAAGTCCGGCCTGGCCCAGGTGATCGAGGTGCTCAAGGATGTGCCGGGTATCAGCTTCACGCACTTCATGCCCAAGGACGTGGTCCGCCACCCGCTGGTGCAGCGCATTGTCGAAGCCTACGAGCGCTTCGACCACCGCGATGACACACCGGCCAAGGACGTTCGCCGCGATGCTTGAGCTTGACCTGCAGCTGGCCACCGAAGCGCCCGCCCCCAGCGAAGAACAGTTCCGTCAATGGTGCGCCCTGGCCCTGCGCCAGCGCAGCGCCGACTCGGAACTGACCATCCGCCTGGTGGACGAGCCCGAGGGCCGCGAGCTGAACCACACCTGGCGCCAGAAGGACTACGCGACCAACGTGCTGTCGTTTCCCGCCGATGTACCCGATGAGTTGCTGGATATCCCCCTGCTGGGCGACCTGGTGATCTGCGTCGAGGTGGTCGAGCGTGAAGCGAAGGAACAAGGCAAGGAACTTGAGGCTCACTGGGCCCATCTAGTCATCCACGGCTGCTTGCATCTCTTGGGTTACGACCATATAGACGATGAAGAAGCCGAGGAAATGGAAGCACTGGAACGAACGTTGCTTGCAGAATTGGGTCACCCTGATCCATATGCAGACGACGAAAACTGATCAACACTCAACTGTCACATCAAAGGATTTAGAGTAATCGCTATGAGCGAAGACCGATCGAGCAACGGGCAAAAGTCATGGCTGGGTAAACTGACCCAGGCTTTTGCCCACGAGCCGAAAAACCGCCAGGAGCTGCTGGAGCTGCTGCGCGAGGCCCACCAGAATAAGTTGCTGGACAGCGAAGCGCTGGCCATCGTCGAAGGCGCCATCCAGGTGGCTGACCTGCAGGTTCGGGACATCATGGTCCCGCGTTCGCAGATGATCAGCATCAAGGCGACCCAGACCCCACGGGAATTCCTCCCGGCCGTGATCGACTCGGCGCACTCGCGCTACCCGGTGATCGGCGAAAGCCATGACGACGTCATGGGTGTCCTGCTGGCCAAGGACCTGCTGCCGCTGATCCTCAAGGAGAACGGTGACAGCTTCAACATCAAGGACCTGCTGCGCCCGGCCACCTTCGTGCCCGAATCCAAGCGCCTGAATGTGCTGCTGCGCGAATTTCGCGCCAACCACAATCACATGGCCATTGTGATCGACGAATACGGCGGCGTGGCGGGCCTGGTGACCATCGAAGACGTGCTGGAACAGATCGTCGGCGACATCGAGGATGAGCACGACGTCGAAGAAGACAGCTACATCAAGCCGCTGCCCAGCGGTGACTTCCTGGTCAAGGCGCTGACGCCGATCGAGAACTTCAACGAGTTCTTCGACAGCGAATTCTCCGACGACGAGTTCGACACCGTCGGTGGCCTGGTGATGAGTGCGTTCGGGCACCTGCCCAAGCGTAACGAAACCACCGAGATCGGCGCCTATCGCTTCCGCATCCTGAATGCCGACAGCCGCCGCATCCACTTGATTCGCCTGACACCTATTGCCCGCTAAGGATTGATATGCAGCGCCTAACCCGCCCCGGCTGGCCCGGTAATCTGCTGGCCGTGGTGGCCGGCGCCATCACCATCCTGGCGCTGGCGCCATTCGACCTGTGGCCGTTTGCATTGGTTGCGGTCGGATTGTTCTATGTCGGGCTGCGGGAGCTGACGCCGCGCCAGGCCCTGGGCCGTGGCTGGTGCTTCGGGTTCGGCCTGTTTGGCGCCGGCACCAGCTGGATCTACTACAGCATCCACCACTTCGGCGGCGCTTCGGTGCTGCTGGCGGGGTTTCTGATGCTGTTGTTTACCGCCGCCATTGCCTGGTTCTTCGCCCTGCCCGCGTGGTTATGGGCGCGCTGGCTGCGTCGCAATGAAGCGCCGTTGGCGGATGCGCTCACGTTTGCCGCGTTATGGGTCGGCCAGGAGGCCTTTCGCGGCTGGTTCCTCACCGGATTCCCGTGGTTGTACTCCGGTTACAGCCAGCTCGACGGCCCCCTCACCGGCCTGGCGCCAGTGGGCGGGATGTGGCTGATTTCCTTTGCCCTGGCGCTGACGGCGGCCCTGCTGTGCAACCTGCCACGCCTGCTGGCCGGCAAACGCAATGGGTTTATCGGCGCTGGCCTGGTGTTACTGGTAGCGCCCTGGGCCATCGGCCTGGCACTCAAGCATCATGCCTGGACCACGCCCTCCGGCGCGCCACTGACCGTCGCCGCGATCCAGGGCAACGTCGAACAAAGCATGAAGTGGGACCCCGAGCAGTTGAATGCGCAGCTCGCGCTGTACCGCGACATGAGCTTCAGCTCCAAGCCGGTCGACCTGCTGGTGTGGCCGGAAACGGCCGTGCCGGTGCTCAAGGAGTCCGTCGAGGGCTACCTGGGAATGATGGGTAAGTTTGCGGCTGACCGGCACACCGCGCTGATCACCGGCGTGCCGATTCGCCAGGAAGTGCATCACCAGAAGCGCTACTTCAACGGTATCACGGTGGTGGGTGAAGGTGACGGTACCTATCTCAAGCAGAAGCTGGTGCCGTTTGGCGAGTACGTGCCGTTGCAGGATATGCTGCGCGGCCTGATTGCCTTCTTTGACCTGCCCATGTCGGACTTCGCCCGTGGCCCTGCCGACCAGCCGATGCTGCAAGCCAAGGGCTATCAGATCGCGCCGTTCATTTGCTACGAAGTGGTGTACCCGGAGTTCGCAGCCGGCCTTTCCGCCCAGAGCGACCTGCTGCTGACCATCAGCAATGACACCTGGTTCGGCCGCTCCATCGGCCCGTTGCAGCACCTGCAAATGGCGCAGATGCGTGCGTTGGAGGCTGGCCGCTGGATGATCCGCGCCACCAATAATGGCGTGACCGGGTTGATCAACCCATTTGGGCAGATCACCGTGCAGATACCGCAGTTCGAACGCGGTATCCTCTACGGCGAAGTGGTGCCGATGCACAACCTGACGCCGTACCTGCAATGGCGCTCGTGGCCGCTGATCATCGTGTGCCTGGTGCTGTTTGGTTGGGCGTTGCTGGCAGGCCGGATGGCCAAAACCGTTTAAGAGCCAACGCGAACAAAGTGTGGGGCAAGCCCCCTCCCACACTTTGATCTGCATTTTAATCAGCAGGGTTATCGATAGAACAACCGGTAGCCTAGCTGCCCCACCGCTTCATTGATCAACTGCCCGCTCTGCCACACCGACTTGAACTCTGGCATCCAGCCGCCCAGCGGCCGGGCGTTGTCCACGCCGAGGAACCCCACCGGCGCCGGTACCACGGTGAAGCCGGCCTTTTCAAAACTCCACACCGAACGCGGCATGTGCCAGGCCTGGGTCACGACCACCACACGCTTGATGCCCTCGGGCAATAGAATCCCGGCACTCATCTGCGCGTTTTCCCAGGTGGTGCGGCTGCGTTCTTCCTTCCAGCGCACAGCAACGCCGAAGTCATCCTGCATCGATACCGCCATCAACTGCGCCTCGCTGGGCGGCGTGCCGTAATGCAGGCCACCGGTGGTCAGCACCGGCAGCCCTGAGGCCTTGGCCAGTCGCGCGGCATACCGCTGGCGCTCCAGGCCGATGCCGGTCGGCTGATCAGAACCCCATGCCGGGTCGCCGCGCTCGCGTCCCGAGCCCAGCACCACAATGGCATCGGCGCGCTGGGCCAGGGTCGACCAGTCTTCACGGGCCAACGGTGGCTCGGTCTCCAGGGCACGTGCGCCCCACTCCACCGCCACCGGCAGGCTGATCAACCACATGCCGCCAAATCCGAGGGCAAAGCAGCAGCCGGCCAAACGGGGGCGGCTGCGACGAAACCACCAGGCAAGGGCCAGCAGCAGCAAGAGAATGCCGGGTGGCAGGAGCAGCTGTTTGATGAAATAACGAATAGGCATCGGGCATCTCCATAGATGCCCGAAGCCTAAGGTGTAACGGGGTTTAGCGACAATCTTTACAGTGACATGGCACGATGACGTGATTCAGGGGAGTGAACTACTTGAAGCGGGCGGACCGGAGCCTTTCCGGGCCACGACCGGCCGACAAGTCCTTGAGCCACACCACCTTGGCTGAGTGCATAGGCTCTTTGGCTGGCGGGGTTGCCACCCAAGAAGGCGCACTGCGCTTATTACGTTCCAGGTAAGCTTTGATCAGTTCCAGCTCCGCACGGCTCAAACCGCGCAGTTCCAACTCTACGGGCCGTTCATCACGCAATCGGCCCGCGGTCCTCGCTGCATCCAATGCGCGACCCAATCGGTCGATCAGTCCTTCGTAGATTTCCGGTTTCGTTGCGATTCGCTGCGATTCGACCATCCCCTCACCTCATTGAAGAAAGACTTGCTCCCCAATAAACAGCGTAGTCCCCATGGCTGCGCCTGCCCGGCGCCGCGACAGACGGCCCTCGCCGCGCAATCAGGGTTTCCCTCGATAGAGTGGGGTCATGTATGCTACGGCGCTTCCTGTAACTCCACTTCCCGCAGGGTTTGGGCACGGACGCGCCGCTTTTTGGTGTCGAACAACCTGAACGTTGCACCGAAGAGGATTAGGCCACCCCTATTCAGTTCAAAAGTAGCCATGCACGAACAATATCAGCCCCGTGAAATAGAAAATGCCGCCCAAACCTTCTGGGACGAGCAAAAGTCCTTTGAAGTCAGTGAACAGCCAGGCAAGGAGACATTCTATTGCCTGTCGATGTTCCCTTACCCCAGCGGCAAGCTACACATGGGGCATGTGCGTAACTACACCATCGGCGACGTCATCTCCCGCTACCAGCGCATGCAAGGCAAGAACGTCCTGCAACCCATGGGTTGGGACGCCTTCGGCATGCCGGCGGAAAACGCCGCGATGAAAAACAACGTGGCCCCCGCCAAGTGGACCTACGAAAACATCGCCTACATGAAGACCCAGCTGCGCAGCCTGGGCCTGGCGGTGGACTGGTCCCGCGAAGTCACCACCTGCAAGCCGGATTACTACCGTTGGGAACAATGGCTGTTCACCCGCCTGTTCGAAAAAGGGGTGATCTACAAAAAAAGCGGCACCGTGAACTGGGACCCTGTCGACCAGACCGTCCTCGCCAACGAACAGGTGATCGACGGTCGCGGCTGGCGCTCCGGCGCGCTGATCGAAAAGCGCGAAATCCCGATGTACTACTTCAAGATCACCGCCTACGCGGATGAACTGTTGTCGAGCCTCGACGATTTGCCGGGCTGGCCTGAACAGGTCAAGACCATGCAGCGCAACTGGATCGGCAAGTCCAAGGGCATGGAAGTGCAGTTCCCCTACAACGTCGACTCCATCGGCGAAGCTGGCGCACTCAAAGTCTTCACCACCCGTCCGGACACCTTGATGGGCGCGACCTACGTCGCCGTGGCCGCCGAGCACCCGCTGGCCACCCAGGCCGCACAGAACAATCCTGAGCTGCAGGCATTCATCGCCGAATGCAAAGGCGGCAGCGTGGCCGAAGCCGACGTCGCCACCCAGGAGAAAAAAGGCCTGCCGACCGGCCTGTTCGTCGAGCACCCGCTGACCGGCGAGAAGTTGCCGGTATGGGTCGCCAACTACGTGCTGATGCACTACGGCGATGGCGCAGTAATGGCTGTGCCGGCCCACGACGAGCGCGATTTCGAATTCGCCACCCAATACAACCTGCCGATCAAGTCAGTGGTGCGCACCAGTTCCGGCGACACCAACCCGGCCCCGTGGCAAGACGCCTATGGCGAGCACGGTACGCTGATCAACTCCGGTGAGTTCGACGGCCTGGACTTCGCCGGCGCCTTCGACGCCATCGAAGTCGCACTGATCAAGAAGAACCTCGGTGCCTCGCGCACCCAGTTCCGCCTGCGCGACTGGGGCATCAGCCGCCAGCGCTACTGGGGCTGCCCGATCCCGATCATCCACTGCCAGACCTGCGGTGACGTACCGGTTCCGGAAGACCAGTTGCCGGTCGTCCTGCCGGAAGACGTGGTGCCGGACGGTGCCGGTTCGCCATTGGCGCGCATGCCCGAGTTCTACGAATGCAGCTGCCCGAAATGCGGCCAGCCGGCCAAGCGTGAAACCGACACCATGGACACCTTCGTCGAGTCCTCGTGGTACTACGCCCGCTACGCCTCGCCGCACTACGAGGGCGGCCTGGTGGAGAAATCCGCAGCCGACCACTGGTTGCCGGTGGATCAGTACATCGGCGGTATCGAACACGCCATCCTTCACCTGCTGTACGCGCGCTTCTTCCACAAGCTGATGCGCGACGAAGGCCTGGTGAGTTCCAACGAACCGTTCAAGAACCTGCTGACCCAGGGCATGGTGATCGCCGAGACCTACTATCGTCGCGAAGCCAATGGCGCCTACACCTGGTTCAACCCGGCGGACGTCGAGCTCGAGCGCGACAGCAAAGCCAAGGTCATCAGCGCCAGACTGATCGCCGACGGCCTGCCGGTGGAAATCGGCGGCACCGAGAAGATGGCCAAGTCGAAGAACAACGGCGTCGACCCTCAGTCGATGATCGACCAGTTCGGCGCCGACACCTGCCGCCTGTTCATGATGTTCGCCTCGCCGCCTGACATGAGCGCCGAATGGTCCGACTCCGGTGTCGAAGGGTCGCACCGTTTCCTCAAGCGCGTCTGGCGCCTGGCGCACGCCCATGTCAGCCAGGGCCTGCCGGCCAAGCTGGACGTGGCGTCGTTGAGCGACGAGCAGAAACTCATTCGTCGCAGCACCCACCTGGCCATCAAGCAGGCCAGCCAGGACGTGGGCCAGAACCACAAGTTCAACACCGCCATCGCCCAGGTGATGACGCTGATGAACGTGCTGGAAAAAGCCCCGCAAGCCACCGCACAGGATCGCGCACTGGTACAGGAAGGCCTGGAGACGGTCACCCTGCTGCTGGCGCCGATTACACCGCACATCAGCCACGAACTGTGGAGCCGCCTGGGCCATAGCGACGCGGTCATCGATGCGCGCTGGCCGGTACAGGATGACAGCGCCCTGGTACAGGACACGCTGCAACTGGTGATCCAGGTCAACGGTAAACTGCGCGGCCAGATCGACATGCCCGCCAGTGCCAGCCGTGAAGAAGTCGAAGCGGCCGCACGGGTCAACGAGAACGTGCTGCGCTTTACCGAAGGCCTGACGATCCGCAAAGTGATCGTGGTGCCTGGCAAACTGGTCAATATCGTCGCTAGCTAATCGGATCGGGCGTGGGGCTCGAGCCCTGCGCCGAACAAAGCCTTCAGGGCCTCGATAAGGCCCACATGGTTTCAAGGGGAGCAACAAAATGATCAAACGCAATCTGCTGGTTATGGGCCTTGCCGTACTGCTGAGCGCTTGCGGCTTCCAGCTGCGCGGCACCGGCACCAATGACCTGACGATCAAGGAACTGGACGTCAGCGCTCGCGACGCCTACAGCGAGACAGTGACCCAGCTGCGCCAGGTCCTGGAAAACAGCGGCGTGCACGTCTACACCGGCGCGACCTACAAACTGTTCCTGGCTAACGAGAAAGAAACCCAGCGCAACCTGAGCTACGCCAGCGCCGGACGTGCGTCCGATATCGAACTGAGCACCGTGCTCAGCTTTGAAATCCAGGGCCGCGATCACCTGCCGTTGATGAATGACAACATCCAGGTGCAGAAGATTGTCAGCCACGATGGTAACAACCTGGTGGGTTCGGACTCCGAAATCATCCAGGTGCGCAAGGAGATGCGTCGCGAGCTGGTGCAACGCATGGTCCTGCGCCTGTCGCTGCTCACCCCACAACAGCTCGAAACCTTGCAGCAACGTGCTGACGACAAGGCCAAGGCCGATGCCGACGCGCTGAAAGCCGCGAAAGAGTACGAAGACAACACGCCGAAACAATCGCCTGTTGAAGTCCCTGTCGAGTAAGCCAGACGGGGCGCCCCTGGCGCCCCGTTCGCCCTGCCTATGAAACTCGCACCCGCCCAACTCGCCAAACACCTGCAAGGTGGCCTCGCGCCTGTCTACATCGTCAGCGGTGATGACCCGCTGTTGTGCCAGGAAGCCGCCGACGCCATCCGCAGCGCCGCACGCCAGCAGGGCTTCGATGAACGCCAGGTATTCAGCGCCGACGCCAGTTTCGACTGGGGCACGCTGCTGCAAGCCGGTGCAAGCATGTCGCTGTTCGCCGAAAAACGCCTGCTGGAGCTGCGCCTGCCGTCGGGCAAGCCCGGTGATAAGGGCGCGGCTGCACTGATGGAATACTGCTCGCGGCCCGCCGAAGACACGGTGTTGCTGATCAGCTTGCCCAAGCTCGACGGCAGCGCGCAGAAGACCAAGTGGGGCAAGGCCCTGGTGGAAGGGGCGCAGACCCAGTTCATCCAGATCTGGCCAGTGGACAGCAATCAGTTGCCGCAATGGATTCGCCAGCGCCTGTCCCAGGCAGGGCTATCCGCGACACAGGATGCAGTGGAGCTGATCGCCGCGCGGGTCGAAGGCAACTTGCTTGCCGCCGCCCAGGAGATCGAAAAGCTCAAGCTGATGGCCGAAGACGGGCAGATTACCGTCGAGACCGTCCAGGGCGCAGTGGCAGACAGTGCACGTTTTGACGTGTTCGGGCTGGTGGATGCGATCCTCAACGGCGAGCCCGCCCATGCCCTGCGCATGCTCGAAGGCCTGCGTGGCGAAGGGGTGGAGCCGCCGGTGATTCTCTGGGCCCTGGCCCGGGAACTACGGGTATTGGCCAATATTGCCCTGCAATACAGCCAGGGCACGCCGCTGGACAAGTGCTTCAGCCAGGCGCGGCCACCGGTGTGGGACAAGCGCAAACCCCTGATGAGCAAAGCCCTGCAACGGCACTCGGCGCAACGCTGGGCGCAGCTGTTGCTGGAAGCGCAGCGCATTGATGCACAGATCAAGGGCCAGGCGGCGGGTTCGCCGTGGATGAGCCTGAGCCGTTTATCGCTGTTGATGGCCGGTCAGCGCCTGACATTACCAGCGGAATAACCCTGGTTTCCAAACACCACAGAACCAATGTGGGAGGGGCAAGTCGAATCGTCGCACCGCCCCTTCCACATTTTTGATTGCGTTTACAATTCATGGGCTTTACAGCGGCCTGACTTCGGCAGATTATTTGCACCGCATCTCCCCCCATCAAGAGCATCGACCATGAGCAAAAAGCCATCCAAGCATGGCCCCAACAAGGCCAAATCCATCATCGCCCAGCCACTGTTCCGCAGCCGTCAGGAACGCGCCGGCAAGGGCAAAGGCAGCTACCGCCGCGAAGCCTTCCAGTCTAATAGCTGGGAGGCTTCTTACTTTCTGGCTGCCTGAAGGCAAGCGCCCCTCTGGCATGATAAGGTCTGTACCTGATTTGTAATTCCTGGACCTGTGCATGCCCTCTTGTCTTTCCCGTCGTTGGCACCTTCGCCAATTGATCGCTGCCTCCAGCCTCATTCTGCTTGTCGCCTGCGCGGAAAAACCCACCGCCGCCGATGCCCAACCCTTGCCGAAGCTCCAGACCGCACCCGTAGTGGCCCCTGCCGTCGTGGCCCCGCTGGCCGTGGACAATCTCGACATCCAACCAACCCAGACCTTTGCTGAATGGCAGGCCGGCTTTCGCGCGCAAGCCCTCCAAGCCGGCATCACGGCCGACGTTTTCGACACCGCATTCGCCAATGTCACCCCCGATATGGCGGTGATCCGCGCCGACCGCAGCCAGCCGGAGTTTTCCCGCCCTGTATGGGAATACCTCGACGGCGCCCTGTCACCCGTACGCGTACGCAATGGCCAGGCGTTGCTGATCAAGTACGCCGACATCCTGCAAAGCATCGAGCAGCGTTATGGCGTCGACCGTCAGGCACTGGTCTCGGTGTGGGGCATGGAGAGCAACTTCGGCCAGTTCCAGGGCAACAACTCGGTGATCCGCTCCCTGGCGACCCTGGCCTATGAAGGCCGTCGCCCGGCCTTTGCCCAGGCGCAATTGCTGGCGGCATTGCAGATCATCCAGCACGGCGACATCGCCGCCGACCAGATGAAGGGCTCCTGGGCCGGGGCCATGGGCCAGACCCAGTTCATTCCAACCACTTACAACACCCACGCGGTGGACTTCGATGGCGACGGTCGCCGCGACATCTGGAACAGCCCGGCCGACGCCCTCGCATCAACCGCGCACTACCTGCAAAGCTCCGGCTGGCAGAAAGGCCAGCCGTGGGGCTTTGAAGTCAAGCAATTGCCGGCGAACTTCGACTACGCCCTGGCTGACGGCGGCGTGCGCAAGAGCATTGCCGAGTGGATGAAACTGGGCATTCAACTGCCACCGGGCGCGAGCATGCCGCCGAATGTCGACCAACTGTCCGCCGCCCTGCTGCTGCCGGCAGGCTACCGTGGCCCGGCGTTCCTGGTGCTGGATAACTTCCGCGCGATCCTCAAGTACAACAACTCGTCGTCCTACGCACTGGCGGTGGGCCTGTTGTCGGAGCGCTTTGGCGGCGGCGGTGTGATCCGTGGTGACTGGCCCAAGGATGAGCTGCCGCTGAGTCGCTCCCAGCGCATTGATCTGCAGACGGCGTTGAGCGCCAACGGTTATGACGCGGGCAACCCGGATGGGATTATCGGCGCCAACACGCGCAAGGCGATTCGGGCGGCACAGCAGGCGCTGGGCTGGCCGGCGGACGGGTATCCGACGGTGAAGTTGCTGGAGTCGCTGCAAAACCGATAGATCCGCGTATGGCGACTACCGCAATCGGGGGCAAGCCCCCGATTGCGGTTTAGCAAACGCCAGCAGATTCAAGACCTGAAGACCACTTCCTGCTCCAACACCACCCGCTGCTCCCCCGCATCCAGCCGTACCAAGGCGCCCATGGGCAGCGTCAGGTTCGGATCGCAATGCCCGCTGCGCCAGCCGGCCAGCACCGGTATGCGCAATGGCTCGAACGTCTGCGTCAGCAAGCGCGCCAGCGCCACGTTATCCACACCCGCCACATCCCCGACCAGTACACCGGCGACCTGGGCCAACTTGCCCGCCAGACGCAGATGGGTCAACAGGCGGTCGATGCGGTAGATCGGTTCGTTGACGTCTTCGATAAACAGGATGATGCCTTCAGCGTCGATTTCGTAAGGCGTGCCCATGACCGCCGCAATCATCGACAGGTTACCCCCCAGCAAGCGCCCACAGGCAATGCCAGGCTCGATCGTGGTCAGCGGGTACGCTACCGGGTGCGCAAGCACACTGCCAGCGCCCAACTGGCCGCGCAGAAGGCTGAACAATGACGACTCGGTAGGTTGTTGCTTGTCGCCGAGCAGGTCGGCATTGAGCATCGGGCCGTGGAAGGTCACGAAACCGGCGTAACGGTTGATCGCCAGGTGCAGGGCGCTGATGTCGCTATAGCCGACGAACGGCTTGGGATTGGCACGCAGCAGGTCAAAGTCCAGCGCGTCGAGCAGCCGCGGTGTGCCGTAACCACCGCGCAGACAGAAGATAGCGTCGATGTGCGGATCGGCGAAGGCGGCATGCAGGTCACGCAGGCGCACTGCATCGCTGCCGGCGAGGTAGCCGTCGCGTTCATAGACACCGGGGGAAATCCGCAGATCGTAGCCGCGCGTACGCATCCATTGGCCAGCCTTTTCAACGTCCAGCACGGCGGGGCCGGCGGGGGCGATCAGGGCGATGGTGCCTTCAGAACGAAGGGCTGGAACGGCGGCGGTCATCTGAGAATCTCCCTATCTAACGCTGAAACCAATGTGGGAGGGGGCTTGCCCCCGATAGCGGTGGATCAGCCAGCACATGTAGCGACTGACATACCGCAATCGGGGCATTGGTATCCACACAACTTCCAGTGAATACGGAATCTATGGCAATTAGGCTTCTGTGGTGAGCGGGCTTGTCGAATCGTCGCACCGCCCGCGCTGGGTTGCGAAGCAGCCCCAAAACCTTCACCTCGATTGATTCTGGCACTCTGCGTTGACCTTATTGGGGCCGCTTCGCAGCCCAGCGCGGGGCAAGCCCGCTCACCACAGAGTTATGTGTCAGCCTTTAAGAGTTGTGTAGATACCTATGGCAATCGGGGGCAAGCCCCCTCCCACATAAGCCCGCTCCCACACCGGGTCTGAACCCCGATCAGGAAACCAGGCTAGCCTTGACCAGCTTGGCCTGTTCGTCGGCGTGGTACGAAGAGCGTACCAGCGGGCCCGAGGCGACGTTCTTGAAGCCCATCTTGTAACCTTCCTCGGCGAACCAGGCGAAGGTGTCCGGGTGCACGAAACGCTGCACCGGCAAGTGGCTGCGCGACGGTTGCAGGTATTGGCCCAGGGTCAGCATGTCGATGTCGTGTTCGCGCATGCGCTTCATGACTTCGATGACTTCTTCATCGGTCTCGCCCAGGCCGAGCATCAAGCCGGATTTGGTCGGGATGTGCGGCATCATCTGCTTGAATTTCTGCAGCAGGGTCAGCGACCACTGGTAGTCCGAACCTGGACGCGCGGCCTTGTACAGGCGAGGCACGGTTTCCAGGTTGTGGTTGAACACATCCGGCGGCTCGGCAGCGGTGATTTCCAGCGCGACGTCCATGCGGCCACGGTAGTCCGGCACCAGGGTCTCGAGCATCACGTTCGGCGACAGTTTGCGGATTTCGCGGATGCAGTCGGCAAAGTGCTGGGCACCGCCGTCGCGCAGGTCGTCACGGTCAACCGAGGTGATGACCACGTATTTGAGTTTCAGGTCGGCGATGGCGATGGCCAGGCTTTCCGGTTCGTTGACGTCCAGTGGCTTCGGCCGGCCATGGCCGACGTCGCAGAACGGGCAACGACGGGTGCAGATGTCACCCATGATCATGAAGGTGGCGGTGCCGCCGGAGAAGCATTCGCCCAGGTTCGGGCAGGACGCTTCTTCGCACACGCTGTGCAGCTTGTGCTTGCGCAGCAGGGCCTTGATACGGTCGACTTCCGGCGAAACCGGGATGCGCACGCGGATCCAGTCAGGCTTTTTCGGCAACTCGGTGGTCGGGATGATCTTGACCGGGATGCGTGCAACCTTCTCGGCGCCGCGCAGCTTGACGCCGGCTTCCACCTTGGCACGCGGGGCCGGGGCCGGACGCTCGGTGATGTCCAGCGTCGGGATCATGGTTTGCACTGCATCAGTAGTCATAATCAGTCGATTCCGCCCGTGAGGGTCGTCTGCTCAGCATAGTCGAGGTGTTTGACGAGCTGCGCACGCAGCCGGGCACTTACCTCGGCAAATTTAATCGGTGTGGCGTGGTCGCTCAGTTGGGTCATCGCCAGCCCGGCATAACCACACGGGTTGATGCGCCGGAACGGTGCCAGGTCCATGTCCACGTTCAGGGCCAGGCCATGAAAGGAACAACCGTGGCGAATGCGCAAACCGAGGGAGGCGATTTTCGCGCCGTCCACATACACACCGGGTGCATCGGGCTTGGCCGCGGCGCTCACGCCATAACTGGCCAACAGCTCGATCAGGCAAGCCTCCATGCGGCTCACCAGGTCGCGCACGCCAAAACCCAGCTTGCGCACGTCCAGCAGCAGGTACGCCACCAGTTGACCGGGCCCATGGTAAGTCACTTGGCCACCTCGGTCGACCTGCACCACCGGAATATCCCCCGGCAGCAGCAGATGTTCGGCCTTGCCGGCCTGGCCCTGGGTGAACACCGGTGGATGTTCCACCAACCAGATTTCGTCGGGCGCCGAAGTGCCGCGTTCATTCGTGAACCGCTGCATGGCGTGCCAGACGGGCTCGTAGTCCATCCGGCCGAGCTCGCGAAAGCCCAGGACCTGTGACATCACAGCACCATGTGCACGAAGCCGGTGGCCCGCAGTTCGCTATTGATGTCGTAGAGCTGGTCTTGACCGGTCGCAACGATGTGCAACTGGATCGTGGTGTACTTACCGTTGGTGCTCGAACGCTCGTCCACCCGGTTGTCATTGATCGTCGCGTGTTTACGCACGATATCCAGGATTCTGTCTTTGTTGCCTACACCGGTATCGCTGATCACCTTGACGGGATAATCCGTCACCGGGAATTCGATCTTTGGCGCCTTTACTTCTTTATCGGTCATGGCAGAACGGCCTCGTAAGCGGTAAGCCGTGGCGACGGCAAAGCCCCGCGTCGGATCAACGCGGGGCTTTGCAGGTGCACACAATCAGTTGAACAAGCCGTAGAAGAATAGACGGATGCTATCCCACACGCGGCGGAAGATACCACCTTCGTCGACGGCGTCCAGCGCGATCAGGTCGGCGCTGTGCACCACCTTGTCGTCCAGCTTCACTTCGACTTTACCGATCACGTCGCCCTTGGCGATTGGCGCAACCAATTGCGGGTTCATGGTCATGCTGGCGGCGAGCTTTTTCAGCTGGCCTTTAGGCATGGTCAGGGTCAGGTCTTCAGCCAGGCCGGCCTTGACTTGCGAGGTCGCGCCTTTCCATACCGGCGCGGTCGCCAGTTCAGCACCCTTCTGGTAGAAGGTCTGGGTTTCGAAGAAGCGGAAACCGTAGGTCAGCAGTTTTTGCGTCTCGGCCGCACGGGCCTGCTCGCTGTTGGTGCCGAAGACCACCGCGATCAGGCGCTGGCCATCACGTACCGCGGACGACACCATGCAGTAGCCGGCTTCGTCGGTGTGGCCGGTTTTCAGGCCATCGACAGTCTTGTCGCGCCACAGCAGCAGGTTGCGGTTAGGCTGCTTGATGTTGTTCCAGAAGAATTCCTTCTGGGAGTAGATCGCGTAGTGCACCGGGTCGACACGAATGATCGCGCGCGCCAGGATCGCCATGTCGTGAGCCGACGAGTAGTGCTCAGGGTTTGGCAGGCCGGTCGGGTTCATGAAGTGGCTGTTGGTCATGCCCAGGTCGGCCACGGTTTTGTTCATCATGTCGGCGAATGCGTCTTCGCTGCCGGCGATGTGCTCGGCCAGGGCGACGCTGGCGTCGTTACCGGACTGGATGATGATGCCATGCAGCAGGTCGCTCACAGTGACTTGCGAGCCCACCTTGATGAACATCCGCGAACCGCCGGTACGCCAGGCGTTTTCGCTGACGGTCACCGGGTCGTTTTCGCCGATCTGGCCGCGACGGATTTCCAGGGTCGCGATGTAGGCGGTCATCAGCTTGGTCAGGCTGGCCGGTGGCAGGCGCTGGTCACCGTTGCTCTCGACCAGCACGTTGCCACTGGCGGCATCCATGAGGACCCAGGACTTGGCGGCCAGTTGCGGTGAAGCCGGTACCATTTCAACCGCCCAGGCGGCCGGGGTGATGATCAGCGAAAGAAGCAGGCACGTGCGTTTGGCTAAGGTGGTGATGTTCATCCGTCTCTCGAAATTGCTTATGGAAACTTGCCCTCGCGGGCAAAACTTATTCAGACAGCCCGCTACCAGACTGTCACGTATTCGGTTGCCCGCTCACCCCTTGCCCCTGGGTTTTATTGTTCAACGAGCCAACAACCAGGGTCCAGGCCCGCATGCGAGCCTCAACCATCAATTTATTATTCGGCAGTGACCACGCTGGGTTGCCCCAGGTTGGCCAGGCGCACGCTGTTCTGCACTTGCGCAACCTCGCTCGGCGAACCGATCGGGCCCATGCGCACACGGTGCAACGTTTGCTGGTTACGCACGATGGAGCTGATGAATACCGGCGCGCTGACCATGCTGCTGAGCTTGGACCTTAACAGTTCTGCCGCATCCGGGTTGGCGAAAGCGCCCACTTGCAGGTATTGCCCGCCCGCGACCGCGGCGCCCGGTGCCGCATGGGGCACGACCACCGTATCCGGTGCGTGCTGCTGCGGTGGCGGTGTCCATTGTTCGATCTTGCCGGTGGATGCCGTCACTTGCGGCTGCGCGCTCTGCGGCTCGTTGAGCATCAACGGCGCGGGCTTGCCACGCTGGGCCCAGTACTGCGCCGGATCGATGCCTTCGACCTTGACCCGCGCGGTACCGGTTTCGGCATAGCCGAGTTTTTTCGCGGCGGCGTAGGACAAGTCGATGATGCGATCCGAATAGAACGGCCCACGGTCGTTGACCCGCAGGATCACCGTGCGGTTGTTGTCCAGGTTGGTCACGCGGACATAGCTGGGCAGCGGCAGGGTCTTGTGGGCCGCGCTCATGCCGTACAGGTCATAGACTTCGCCGTTGGCGGTGTTCTGGCCGTGGAACTTGGTGCCATACCAGGACGCCGTGCCCGATTGCACGTAGGTCTTGGAGTCCTGCAACGGGAAGTAGGACTTGCCCAGCACGGTATAGGGGTTGGCCTTGTACGGGCCGGTGTGCAGGGTCGGCGTGGCATCCGGGATCTTCGACACGTCGACATCCCACCACGGGGCGCCATCTTTGTGTGCGCGGTTGATGTCCAGGCCTGGCTGTGAACGCACCGCGGTGCCGCCGGACTTCGGTACCGGGCCACGGCTGGTGGAACAACTGACGACGAGCAGGGACAACGCGGCGAACGCCACCAGCTTGAGCGGTTGATTGAACGGCGATGCCCGCATTACTTGTTGCCCCGTGCTTGGACCAGCATGTCTGACAGCTGATGCACGGCCATGGCGTACATCACACTGCGGTTATAACGCGTGATTGCGTAGAAATTCTTCAGGCCCATCCAGTATTCAGGGCCGTTTTCACCTTCGAGGCGGAATGCCGTCACCGGCATATCGTCGCGTGGCGCATTCTGACTCGACCAGCCCAGCGCCCGCAACTCCCCGACGGTCTTGGCCGGCTCGATGCCCTGGGTCAGGCCTTCATCGGCACGCTCCCCGCTGACATCGGCACGGATCACCACCGGCTCGCCACCGACCCAGCCATGGCGCTTGAAGTAACTGGCCACACTGCCGATGGCATCGTCCGGGTTGCTCCAGATATTGATATGACCGTCGCCATCAAAATCCACCGCGTAGGCGCGAAAGCTGCTCGGCATGAACTGCGGCAAGCCCATCGCCCCGGCGTAGGAGCCCTTGAGGGTCAGCGGGTCGACCTGCTCTTCGCGGGCCAGCAGCAGGAACTCACGCAGTTCCTTGCGGAAGAAGTCGGCGCGCGGCGGGTAATCGAAGCCCAGGGTCGACAAAGCGTCGATCACCCGGTAACTGCCGGTATTGCGCCCGTAGAAGGTTTCAATGCCAATGATCGCAACGATGACCTGGGCCGGCACGCCGTATTCCTGCTCGGCGCGGGCCAACACGGCCTCGTGCTGGCGCCAGAAGTCCACCCCCCGGGCCACCCGGGCGTCGGTGAGGAACATCGGACGGTATTCCTTCCACTGTTTCACGCGCTCGGCGGGGCGAGAGATAGCGTCGAGGATCGCCTGCTTGCGCTGGGCTTCGCGGAACACGCCCATCAGTTGTTCACCGGCGAAGCCGTAGTCGCGGGTCATTTCACCGACGAATTCGGCGACCTGGGGTGAGCCATCGTAGTCACCGGCCTGCGCCTCGTGCGTTGCCCCCAGCAGCCCGATCAGGCCCATCCAGGACGCATGCCGAGTCGCCCAGCCGCGCATTACTTGCATTGACATCTTCACCTTATTCAAACCTGTGCGATCCACTTGCGATGCGTATGAATCGACATCAAAACCCCAAACGCTGACAGCAATGTCACCAGCGAAGTTCCGCCGTAGCTAATGAACGGCAAAGGCACCCCAACCACCGGCAGCAGGCCACTGACCATACCGATGTTGACGAAAACGTAAACAAAAAAAGTCATGGTCAGGCTGCCGGCGAGCAATTTGCCGAACAGCGTCTGCGCCTGTGCGGTAATCACCAGGCCACGACCAATCAATAGCAAATAGATCAGCAACAGCGCGCAAATGCCCACCAGGCCGAACTCTTCGCCCATCACCGCAATAATGAAGTCGGTGTGGCTCTCGGGCAGAAAGTCCAAATGCGACTGGGTGCCGAGCAGCCAGCCCTTGCCAAATACACCGCCGGAACCGATGGCCGCCTTCGACTGGATAATGTTCCAGCCGGTGCCGAGCGGGTCGCTTTCGGGATCGAGGAACGTCAGGATCCGCTGCTTCTGGTAGTCGTGCATAAAGAAGAACCACATGGCCACGGCCACCGGCACTGCCGCCGCCAGCACGCTAAGGATCCAGCGCCAGCGCAACCCGCCCATGAACAGCACGAACGCACCGCCGGCCAGGATCAGCAGCGAGGTGCCGAGGTCCGGCTGGCGCACGATCAGCACGAAGGGGATGCCGATCAGGATCAGGCTGATGCCCACATGCTTGAGCTGCGGCGGCAAGGTGCGCTTTGACAGGTACCAGGCGATCGTCGCCGGCATCAGGATCTTCATGAATTCCGACGGTTGGAAGCGAATCACCCCCGGAATGTTGATCCAGCGGGTCGCGCCCATGGCGTTGTGGCCCATGACGTCCACCACCACCAGCAGCAACACCCCGGCCACATAACCGAGCGGCACCCAGCGCGCCATGAAACGCGGCTCCAGCTGGGCGATCACCACCATGGACAGCAGGCCCAGGCCAAACGACGAAGCCTGCTTGATCAGCAAGTCCCAGTTCTTGCCGCTGGCCGAATACAGCACGAACAGGCTGCCGGCCGCCAGGGTCAGCAGCAGGATCAGCAACGGGCCGTCAATGTGCATGCGCTGCAACAAAGTCGCGCGGCGACGCATCACATCCTCGCTGGAGAGGATGCGGTCAAAATTACTCTTCACTGGCCGTAACCTCGGGGGTTGAAGGGGGGCCGCCATATTCGGGCTTGAGCCTGCCGTCGTCGGCCAGCAACCAGGCGTCCATCACCTGGCGCACCACAGGCGCCGCCACACCGGAGCCGGACTCGCCGTTCTCGACCATCACCGCCACCACGATTTTCGGGTCGTCGGCCGGGGCAAAGCCCACAAACAAGGCGTGGTCGCGGTGGCGCTCCTGGACCTTGGAACGGTCGTATTTCTCGCCCTGCTTGATCGCCACCACCTGGGCGGTACCACTCTTGCCGGCGATACGGTATTGCGCACCGATCGCCGCCTTGCGCGCGGTCCCGCGTGCACCGTGCATCACCTGCTGCATGCCGTGGTTGACCTTGGTCCAGTCGGACGGGTCGCGCAGTACGATGTCGGGGATCGGGTTTTCATCCACAGGCTTTTCGCCTTCGATGGTCCGGGCCAGGTGCGGGCGGTTCCAGATGCCTTTGTTGGCCACCAGCGCCGTGGCCTGGGCCAGTTGCAAAGGCGTGGCCTGCATATAGCCCTGGCCGATGCCGAGGATCAGGGTTTCGCCCGGGAACCATGCCTGGCGGCGGGTCGCACGCTTCCACTCCCGCGATGGCATCAGGCCAGGGGATTCTTCGAACATATCCAGGGAGACTTTCTGACCGAGGCCGAACTTGCCCATGTAGGCGGACAAGCGGTCGATCCCCAGCTTGTGGGCCAGGTCGTAAAAATAGGTGTCGTTGGAACGCATGATCGCGGTATCCAGATCGACATAGCCGTCACCGGTACGGTTCCAGTTGCGGTATTTGTGGTCGTAGTTCGGCAGCATGTAGTAGCCCGGGTCGAATACCCGGCTGGAAGCCGTGACCACGCCCGCGTCTAAACCGGCAATCGCCACCGCCGGCTTGATGGTCGAACCCGGCGGGTACAGGCCGCGCAACACACGGTTGAACAGCGGCCGGTCGATGGAGTCGCGCAACTCGGCGTAGGCCTTGAAGCTGATCCCGGTCACGAACAGGTTGGGGTCGAAGCTCGGCTGGCTGACCATGGCCAGCACTTCGCCGGTCTTCGGGTCCAGCGCCACCACCGCGCCACGCCGGCCACCGAGGGCCATCTCGGCCGCTTCCTGCAGCTTGATGTCCAGGCTCAGCACAATGTCCTTGCCCGGTACCGGGTCGGTACGCTTGAGCACCCGCAGCACGCGGCCGCGAGCGTTGGTCTCGACTTCTTCGTAACCCACCTGGCCGTGCAGCTCGGGCTCGTAGAATCGCTCGATGCCGGTCTTGCCGATATGGTGGGTGCCGCTGTAATTGACGGGATCGAGGCTTTTCAGCTCTTTCTCGTTGATCCGCCCCATATAGCCGACGGAGTGAGCAAAGTGCGGCCCTTGGGGATAGTGGCGCACCAACTGCGCCACCACTTCCACACCCGGCAGGCGGAACTGGTTCACCGCAATCCGCGCAATCTGCTCTTCGGTCAGCTCGAACAGGATCGGCACCGGTTCGAACGGCCGGCGCCCCTGTTTCATGCGTTTCTCGAAGATCACCCGGTCTTCCGGGGTCAACTGCAGCACCTCGACGATGACATCGAGGACCTGTTGCCAGTCGCCGGAACGCTCGCGGGTCATGCTCAGGCTGAAACTGGGCCGGTTATCCGCCACCACCACGCCATTGCGGTCGAAGATCAGCCCACGGGTCGGCGGAATCGGTTGCACATGCACGCGGTTGTTTTCCGACAACGTGGAGTGGTAGTCGTACTGGATCACCTGCAGGAAATACAGGCGCGCAATCAGCACCCCGATCAGCGCCACCACCATGATCGCGCCAAACACCACCCGCGCGCGTACCAGACGTGCGTCTTTCTCGTGGTCCTTGATGCGGATCGGCTGGGTCATCGGGAGGGGCGCAGATTATTTGTGATAAGGGTGCCCGGACAGAACTGTCCAGGCGCGATACAGCTGTTCACCGATCAGGATCCTTACCAACGGGTGCGGCAGCGTCAGCGCCGACAGCGACCAGCGCTGGTCCGCCCGCGCGCAGACTTCCGGCGCCAGCCCTTCGGGGCCGCCGACCATGAAGTTGACGGTGCGCGAGTCCAGGCGCCAGCGATCCAGTTCCACCGCCAATTGCTCGGTGCTCCAGGGTTTGCCGTGCACTTCGAGGGTGACGATGCGCTCGTTGGGGCCGACCTTGGCCAGCATCGCTTCGCCTTCCTGACGGATAAAGCGCGCCACGTCGGCATTCTTGCCCCGGGTGTTGAGCGGTATCTCCACCAGTTCCAGCGACAGCTCGGCGGGCAGACGCTTGGCATACTCGTGCCAGCCTTCTTCCACCCACTTGGGCATGCGTGAACCGACAGCAATCAGACGCAGGCGCACAGCCGTTCCTTATTCCTGGTCTTTGTTGAGCTTGTCGAAGTGCGCGTGGCCCACTTCCGGGCTGTGGTGCTTGCCATCGGCGGCACGGCTCTGCTCGGCGCCTTTCCACAGACGCTCCAGGTCGTAGAACTGACGGGCATTGCTGGTCATCATGTGAACGATCACGTCGTCCATGTCCAGCAGCACCCAGTCGCTGTCGCCCTTGCCTTCTTCACCCAGCGGCTTCACGCCCTGGGCTTTGACGGCTTCGCGAACCTTGTCCAGCATCGCGCCGATCTGGCGGTTGGAGGTACCGGTGGCGATGATCATGAAGTCGGTGATGCTCTGCTTGTCGCGTACGTCCAGGACCTGGATGTCCTGGGCCTTCACGTCTTCCAGGGCGGCAACGGCGACTTTCACCAGCGCTTCGCCAGCCAGTTCCGGGCCAACGTGGGCTTCAACCGGCAGCGGGGCGCTTTTGAACGTGCCTTTGCGTTTTACTTTGCTTACGTCTTTGTTCGTCATAAAAAACTCGTTTTGCTCGTATGTTCGGGCGCTCGCTGCACGAGTGTTCGTGCGTTCAAGCGCGCCTTTTCAGTTCGACGCACGGTAAAGCCCGTGCGCATCGATGTAGGCCAGGACCGCGTCAGGCACCAGGAAACGTACCGACTTCCCGCTGGCCAGCAGTTGACGGATCTGGGTGGCAGACACCGCGAGCGGGGTCTGCCAGACGAATGCAATATTCCCGTTCGGCCCGGTCAGGGCCAAGGGGTCACTTACCGACCGCGCGGCCAGCAGGTTGCGCAAGGCATCCGGCGGTTCGCTGTCGGCATCCGGGCGTTGCAAAACCAGGATGTGGCAGTGCTGGAGGAGTTCCTCCCAGCGATGCCAAGAGGGCAGGCCGCAAAATGCGTCCCAGCCCAAAAGCAGAAACAACTGGTCATCCGCGGCCAACTCGGCGCGCATCAGCTCCAGGGTGTCGACAGTGTAGGACGGTTTATCGCGCTTGAGCTCACGATCGTCCACCACCAGCGGCGGTATGCCTTCTACGGCCAGGCGCACCATTTCCAGGCGCTGCTGCGGCGACACCTGCGGGGTATCGCGATGGGGCGGCCGGAAATTAGGGATCAGGCGCAGCTCATCCAGCGCCAAGGCATCCGCGACTTCCAGGGCACTGCGCAAATGGCCGATGTGCACGGGGTCGAAGGTACCGCCGAGCAGCCCGATGCGTTTAGCCATCAAGTGCGCACGTGACCGTCGCCGAACACCACGTACTTCTCGCTGGTCAGGCCTTCCAGGCCAACCGGGCCGCGTGCGTGGAGCTTGTCGGTGGAGATGCCGATCTCCGCCCCCAGGCCGTACTCGAAGCCGTCGGCAAAGCGCGTCGAGGCGTTGATCATCACCGAAGCGGAGTCCACTTCGGTGAGGAAACGCCGGGCATCGCTGAAATGCTCGGAGACAATGGCGTCGGTGTGCTTGGAGCCGTACGTGTTGATGTGTTCGATGGCCTGGTCCAGGTCGTCGACGATGCGGATCGACAGGATCGGCGCCGTGTACTCGGTGTACCAGTCCTGCTCGGTGGCTTCGATCACGTCCGCGCCCAACAGCGCACGGGTGCGTTCGCAACCGCGCAGCTCCACGCCCTTGTCACGGTAGATGGCAGCCAGCGGCGGCAGCACGCGCTCGGCAATGCCGACGTGCACCAGCAGGGTTTCCATGGTGTTGCACGGCGCGTAGCGGTGGGTCTTGGCGTTGTCGGCGATGCGGATCGCCTTGTCGATGTCGGCGGCGATGTCGATATACACGTGGCACACGCCGTCCAGGTGCTTGATCACTGGCACCTTGGCATCGCGGCTGACGCGCTCGATCAGGCTCTTACCACCGCGCGGCACGATCACGTCGATGAATTCCGGCATGGTGATCAGCGCGCCGACAGCGGCGCGGTCGGTAGTTTCCACCACTTGCACCACTTCGGCCGGCAACTCGGCCACGGCCAGGCCCTGCTGGATGCAGGCGGCGATGGCGCGGTTGGAATTGATCGCCTCGGAACCGCCACGCAGGATGGTGGCGTTGCCCGACTTGAGGCACAGGCTCGCGGCGTCGATGGTCACGTTCGGGCGCGACTCATAGATGATGCCGATCACGCCCAGGGGCACGCGCATCTTGCCGACCTGGATGCCGGACGGCAGGTAACGCATATCGCGAATTTCACCGATGGGGTCAGGCAGCTTGGCCACCTGACGCAACCCTTCGATCATGTCGTCGATACGTGTCGGCGTCAGCGCCAGGCGGTCCAGCAAGGCGGGCTCAAGGCCATTGGCGCGGCCGTTGGCCAGGTCCAGTTCGTTGGCGGCAGTCAGCTCGGAGCGCGAAGCGTCCAGAGCATCGGCGGCGGCCAGCAGGGCACGGTTCTTCTGCGCAGTGCTCGCACGGGCGATCAACCGCGAGGCCTGACGGGCAGCGCGACCCAGGCGGGTCATGTAGTCAAGAACGGACTCAGTCATGGTCAGGGAGTCTTGGCAAAGAGGAAAGCGGCAGATTATAGCTGTGACGCCGCCCGACTGACAGCGGTGAGGGGCGGATGGTCGAAATGAACTGTAAAAACCTGGGGTTCAGCCGTAATTAAGGTGGGAGTTGTTATTATTCCGTCACATTTAGCCGTATTAACCCCAGACCACCATGCCCAGTTCTTCACCCCAACTCCCCGCCAGCGCGCTGCCCGACAGCTTCTTCGACCGTGACGCGCAAATACTTGCGCGGGATTTGCTTGGAAAAGTCATCCGCCATCGCGTCGGCGATAGCTGGCTTTCGGCGCGAATTATTGAAACCGAAGCCTATTACGTGGCCGAAAAAGGCAGCCACGCCTCACTCGGGTACACAGAAAAGCGTAAGGCTTTGTTTCTGGATGGCGGACATATCTATATGTACTACGCCCGTGGCGGCGATTCGCTGAACTTCAGCGCGCAGGGGCCGGGCAATGCCGTGCTGATCAAATCAGCCTATCCCTGGGTCGATGAAACCTCCGGGCCCGCCAGCCTGGCGCAGATGCTGCTGAACAACCCGAATGCCGACGGCAGCCCGCGCGCGTCGCAAAAGCTGTGTGCCGGCCAGACGTTGCTGTGCAAGGCGCTGGGCCTGAAGGTGCCGATGTGGGATGCCAAGCGCTTTGATCAAGAATTGCTCTTTGTCGAAGACGTCGGCCAGACACCGATACAGATCATCCAGACCACCCGCCTGGGCATCCCCAGCGGCCGTGACGAGCACTTGATGTACCGCTTCGTCGATGCCGGCTATGCGCCCTACTGCACGCGGAACCCGCTGCGCCGGGGCCAGGTCGAAGGCCGCGACTATTTCCTGATTTGAATCTGTGGCGATGGAGTAACGATTTATGGGCCAATGGCTCGATGGCATTACCGGCTGGCTGACCCTCAACCCGCAATGGCTGGCGGCGGCGGTGTTTATCGTCGCGTGCGTGGAATGCCTGGCCATTGCCGGGCTGATCGTGCCAGGCACGGTGCTGCTGTTTGCCATTGCGGCACTGGCTGGCAGCGGCGCCTTGTCCCTGAGTGAAACCCTGCTGATGGGGTTCCTGGGAGGCTTGCTGGGCGACGGGATTTCCTACTTCCTCGGCCGACACTTCCATCAGAATATCCGCCGCCTGCCCGGCCTGCGCCACCATCCGGAATGGATGGATGGCGCGGAAACCTACTTCCACAAATACGGCATCGCCAGTCTGCTGGTGGGACGTTTCATCGGGCCATTGCGGCCGATGCTGCCGATGGTGGCCGGAATGTGCGACATGCCGTTCCCGCGTTTCGCCCTGGTCAGCCTTCTGGCGGCAGCCGGTTGGTCATTGGCCTACCTGCTGCCGGGCTGGGCCACCGGCGCCGCGTTCCGCCTGCCATTGCCGGAGGGGTTCTGGCCTGAGGCGGGGGTTGTCACAGCGTGCCTGGCGGTCGTGCTGGGACTGAGCCTGAACACCAGCCTGCGTGGCCATCGTCGCGCGACCCTATGGATAGGGTGTGCCAGCCTGGCGTTGTTGATCGCCCTGTTTATCGGCTATCCGCACCTGGATGACTTTGACCAGGGCCTGAGCGCGCTGGTACAGGAACATCGCAGCCCCTGGCTGGACCACACCATGGTGATGGTGACCCAACTGGGTGAGTTCAAGAAGATGTTCTTCGCCAGCGCCGTATTCACCGCGCTGCTGCTACTGGCGCGGCAATGGCGTCATGCCGTGTTTGTCGGTGCAACACTGGCCGGGGCGGCGGTGATCAATACCGGGACCAAACTGTTTTTCGCCCGTGGCCGCCCGGAAATCCTCACCGACCCATTGACCAGCTTCAGCATGCCCAGCGGCCACGCCTCCGGTGCGTTTGCGTTTTTCCTGGCGTTGTCGGTGCTGGCCGGTCGCGGACAACCCACGCGCCTGCGCCTGACCTGGATGTTGCTGGGCTGTATTCCTGCGGCCTTCATCGCGCTGTCACGGGTCTACCTTGGCGCCCATTGGCCCACCGACATCCTGGCTGGCACGCTGCTGGCAATGACCGTGTGTGCATTCAGCCTCACCGTCTGCCAGTACCGCAGCCCTTTGCCGCCGATGCCGCAGAAGGCCTGGTGGCTGGTATTACCCGCTGTGGTGGCGGTGCTCGGCTTCATTGCCTTTACCGGCACCCCACACGCGCTGCTCAGGTATGCCTACTGACCCTGGGTCGGGCCGAGCCAATGGATTGGCGCGGCGCGGCGTTCAACACAACGCTCACGTCGCTCCAGCATCATCTCATCGGCGATTTCCGCGGCGCGTTCAGCGATGTATTCCGGGCCCCGCTTGGCATCCAGCGGCAGCAGCTGCACGGCAATACTGACAAAAAAAACGTCCCAGGCAGCCTGTTCCGATGGCGCTAGCCGAATCATGTTCACCCCCAATCATTGTTGTGTGATCGGTGACTATTTCAGGCGACGCGCAGGGAACAACGAGGAAACCTCTGAAAACCGCGCAGGACAGATCCGAGGCTCAGGCAAACAACTCACCCTGAAGCTCATCGAGCAGCATCTGGATCGCATCCAGCCGCTGCTGCGGGTCGTCGAGTTGCAGCAGGTCGATCTTGTCGGCCTCAGTGAACGGCAAGAGATAAGCCAGTTGATTGCCCAAGGCTCGCTGGCCATCGGCGTGAGTGTCCATGTCCAGCGACGCGACCATCGGGTGTTCGGCCAGGGCCTGGAGCAAGGCCAGCAGGTCGGCATCCTCTTCTTCCAGCGCCTGGTCCGGCAGTTCTTCCAGCCATTGCACCTCGGCCACCAGCAACTGGTCCTTCTGCACACCGGCGTCTCGCACGCGGAAGCGCCGCCCGCCTTCGACGCGAATCCCCAGCAGGCCGTTGTCCTGCTGCTTGAAGTCGCGAATCAACGCTTCACAGCCGATCAAGGCATAGCCATCCGGAGCCATGCCCACCTCCTTGCCATCGAGGATGCACACCACGCCGAAGCTTTCGCCCTTTTTCATGCAGCGGCTGATCATGTCCAGGTAGCGCGCCTCGAACAGTTGCAGGTCGAGGATGCAGCCAGGGAACAGCACGGTATTGAGGGGGAACAGCGCCAGACTCATAAAGGCTTCCTTAAACCCGGTTTAAACAATCACTGACACGGCCAGCGGCAGGAATACCGCTGTGGCTACGCCCATCAGACTCATGGCCAGCGCCGCAAAGGCGCCACACTCTTCGCTTTCCTGCAGGGCCACCGAGGTGCCGACGGCGTGGGCGGTCATGCCCAAGGCCATGCCGCGCGCCTCGGGGCTGTGCACCCCAAGACGCGAGAGTAACGCCGGGCCAACCATCGCGCCCACCACCCCGGTAATCAGCACAAACACCGCCGCCAACGCCGCCACGCCGCCGATCTGCTCGGCCACCAGCATGGCAATCGGCGATGTCACCGACTTCGGCGCCATGGTCATCAACATCCTGTGTTCAGCGCCGAACCACCAGCCCAGCAGCACGCACAGGCCGGTGGCCAACACGCCGCCTATCAACAGCGTAGTAAAAATCGGCCAGAACAATTGCCGAATCCGCCGCAGGTTCAGATAGAGCGGCACCGCCAGGGCCACCGTCGCCGGGCCCAGCAGGATCCCCATGATCTCCGTGCTCTTGCGGTACTCGGCATAGCTCAGGCCGCACGTGAGCAACACGCCGATCACCAGCAGCATGGAGACCAGCACCGGCTGCAGGAAAATCCAGCGGGTTTTCTCGAAACCCGCCAGCACCAGCTGATAGGCGCCCAGGGTGATCCCGATACCGAACAGCGGGTGATGAATCACCGCCGTCCATGCGCCGTGCCAGTCGAAGATCATTGATCCTGCTCCTTGCGCTTGACCATGCGTTCCATCAACAGCCCGACAAAGCCCATGGCGATCACCAGCGACAACACCAGTGCACCGACGATAGCCCAGAAATCGGCGGCAATATCCCTGGCATACACCATCACCCCCACCGCCGGCGGCACCAGCAGCAACGGCAAGTAGCGCAGCAGGCTGCTGGCCGCCAGGCTCAGGGGCTCGCCGACTTCGCCACGCCAGATCAGGAACCCGAGCATCAACAGCAGGCCGATGATCGGCCCCGGCAGTACCGGCACCAGCAAATGATTGATCGCCGTGCCGATCAATTGAAACAGCACCAGCCATGTCAGACCGCGTAACAGCATCCGTTTTTTCCCCCTCAAGACCCGCCCGCATTATAAGCATGCCCGCCCTATGCTCCGGCATTCGCCAAAAGCATGGTGGGTTGACCGGGCTGGTTGGCCATGATGATCTACATTGGTTCTCTGTAACCCATAACAACAGCACCGATGAACCAAGGAGAGACGCAATGCCCTATGTACCCGTAGCGCAGCTCAAAGATTATGTCGGCAAGGAACTGGGACGTTCCGAATGGCTCACCATCGACCAGGCACGTATCAACCTGTTCGCCGAGGCCACTGGCGATCATCAGTTCATCCACGTCGATCCGGTCAAGGCCGCACAAACCCCGTTCGGCAGCACCATCGCCCACGGCTTCCTGTCGCTGTCGCTGATGCCCAAGCTGATGGAAGACATCCTGATCGTGCCCGAAGGCCTGAAGATGGCCGTCAACTATGGCCTGGACAGCGTGCGCTTTATCCAGCCGGTGAAAGCCAATTCCAAGGTGCGCCTGAACGTGACCCTCACCGACGTCACCGAGAAAAAGCCCGGCCAATGGCTGCTCAAGGCCACCGCCACCCTGGAAATCGATGGCCAGGAAAAACCCGCTTACGTCGCCGAGTCGTTGTCGCTGTACTTCGTGTAAGCCCATCCCTGTGGCGAGCCACTGAAACTCGCCACAGGGTATGTAAATTTATGTATGAATCTCGCAGCTGCGGCATACTCGGCGCTCAATTATCCGGATCCCGCTATGCGCCCACTCGCTCCCCTTGCCCTTGCCCTGTTGCTCACCGCTTGCGGAGACGGCGAATCGCTGTTGCCGCCCGATGCGCGCCTGCCCGATGGCGGCCGTTACCGGGGCGATGTGGTCAATGGTCTGCTGCAAGGCCAGGGCCGCGTGGATTATCCCAACGGCAGCTGGTACGCCGGGCAGTTCGACAAAGGCCAGTGGCACGGCCAGGGCGAATGGCATGGCAGCAACGGCGAAGTCTATAAAGGCCAGTTCCAGCAAGGCCTGTTCGATGGCCAGGGCAGCCTCACCACGGCCGGCAGCCACTATGTGGGCGGGTTCAAGAACGGTCGGCGCAACGGCGAAGGCACCCTCAAAGAAGGGCAGATGACCTATCGCGGCGAATTCAAGGACGACCAGTATTCCGGCCTTGGCCGCCTGGAACTGGCCGACGGCAGCCAGTATCAGGGCCAGTTCGCCCACGGCAAGCCGAACGGCGAAGGCCAGCGCAATGACGACAGCGGCAACCAGTTCAGCGGCCACTTCGTCGACGGCCAGCTGGAGGGCAACGGTACGTTCAACAGCGCCGACGGCGACATCTATGTCGGCCAGTTCAAGCAGAACCAGCTCAACGGCAAGGGCCGCTATGAAAACGCCGATGGCGACGTGTGGATCGGCCAGTTCAAGGAAGGCGCACTCAGCGGCAAGGGCGAACTGATCGGCGTGGATGGCAGCCACTACGTCGGCCAGTTCAGCGACTGGCGCTTTACCGGCGAAGGCCGCCTGAACCTGACCGACGGCAGCTTCTATATCGGCGGCTTTGACAGCGACAACTATCAAGGCCGCGGCACCCTGGTACTCACCGACGGCACCGTGCAGGCCGGTACCTGGGTCAACGGCATGCGCGTACGTGATGCTGACGGCGCATTGTTGCCCGACCCACTGGAGATCGGCGTACTGGCCCAGGGCCATTTGCTCGATGCCGCCCTCGCTGCCGTACCTGCGTCCACCCCCGCAGTGGAGCTGTACACCCTGGCCGTGGCCGGCGACGGCAAACAAAGCGTGTTCCTGCGCGAAGCCGATTACGTCAGCAATATGCTCACCACTCGCTTCGGCGCACGGGGGCAGATCCGCCTGGTCAACCACCGCGACCATATCGCTGACCGACCACTGGCCACCCGCGAAAGCCTGCGCCGGGCCGTGCAAACCCTGGCCGAGCGCACCGGACCGGAAGACCTGGTGTTTATCTACATGACCAGCCACGGCACCCACGAACACGAACTGGTGCTGGACCAACCGCGCATGGAACTGGCCGACCTGCCCGCCGATGAACTGGCCGCCGTGCTCGCGCCGCTGAAAAACCGCGACAAGATCGTGGTGATTTCAGCCTGCTACTCCGGTGGATTCATCCCGACGCTCAAAGACGAACGCACCCTGATCATGACCGCCTCACGCGCCGACCGCGTGTCCTTCGGCTGTTCCGAAGAGGCCGACTTCACCTACTTCGGCGATGCCCTCTTCGCCCAAGCCTTCAACCAGACCGACGATCTGCAGCAAGCCTTCAAGCTGGCGCAGCTGCATGTGAGCGAACGCGAACAGGCAGACAACTTCGAAGCGTCCGAACCGCAGATCTGGGCCCCCAAAGGCGTGATCGCCCACTGGCAATTATTACGCAAGCAGCAGGCACGAAAGGCGCTGGAAAGCGTCTCAATGAATAGCAAGGAAGCCAAAGGCAACTAAGCTGTAACGTGTAACAAGGGGGAAACACCATGTACCTGACACCTCAGCATATCCTGCTCGCTGGCGCCTCTGGCCTGACCGGCGAACACCTGCTCGACCGCCTGCTCAACGAACCTACCGTGACCCGTGTGCTGGCACCCAGCCGCAAGCCGCTGGCCGAGCATCCGCACCTGGAAAACCCGGTGGGCGACCCGGCGGTGTTCCTGCCGCAACTGAGCGGCCAGGTAGATATTGCCTTCTGCTGCCTGGGTACCACCATCAAGAAAGCCGGTTCGGAAGAAGCTTTTCGTGCCGTCGACCTGGATATGGTCGTAGCCTTTGCCAAGCGCGCGCGGGAGATGGGCGCGCGGCACCTGATCGTGATCAGCGCGATTGGCGCCGACCCGAAATCCTCGGTGTTCTACAACCGGGTCAAAGGGGAAATGGAACAGGCACTCAAGGCCCAGGACTGGCCGCAACTGACCATCGTGCGGCCTTCGTTGCTGCTGGGGGAACGGCTGGAGCCCCGTTTGGCCGAGCAACTGGCCGGGCCGCTGTCACGGTTGATTCCGGGGAAATACCACGGCATTGAAGTCTGCGAACTGGCCCGGGCCATGTGGCGCCTGGCGCTGGAAGAGCAGGACGGGGTGCGGGTGGTGGAGTCGGATGAACTGCGCAAGCTCGGTAAATAAAGCCGAACACAAAGCAGAATGTGGGAGGGGCTTGCCCACCCACATTGGTTTTGTGGTGCTTTTAAAATCCAGGCTAGAGCCCGCCCGTGGCGTTAAATCCCACACCGAGCACCGTCAACACTGACAGCGGCAATAAAAGCGTGTCGAGCAACGCGCTGGCCGGCAGGTCGACACCGGGGTAGCTGGGCGCCTCGGCACCGAACCGGTCCTTGGCGCAGCAACCTCCGTTCATTGCATACAAATCCAATCGCGTGCCGGCATACACCACCGGCGCGCCGGGCTGCGCGGCGTCCAGGGTACGCGCGGTGGCGCAGCCGGCCAATTGCAGCGCCAGTATCACCAACAGCGCCTTATTCATCGCTGCTCAAATGGTGTTCGCCCCAACGCGGCAGCATGTCCTGGGGGATATTCAACAGGTTGAGAATGCGCGCCACCACGAAATCCACCAGGTCATCGATGGTCTGCGGCTGGTGATAGAAGCCGGGCGACGCCGGCAGGATGGTCACCCCCAGGTTCGACAGCTTGAGCATGTGCTCCAGATGAATGCTCGAGTACGGCGCCTCACGCGGCACCAGGATCAACTGGCGGCGCTCCTTCAACGTCACGTCGGCGGCGCGCTCGATCAGGTTATTGCAAGCGCCGGTGGCAATCGCCGACAACGTTCCCGTGGAGCACGGCACCACGACCATTGCCGCCGGCGCACCGGAGCCCGAAGCCACCGGCGACATCCAGTCTTCCTTGCCGTAGACCTTGATCTGTCCCGCCGCCGCACCGGTGTACTCGGTGAGGAAGGCTTGCATCATCTGCACCTTGGCTGGCAGCGCGACATCAGTCTCGGTGGCCATCACCAACTGCGCGGCCTTGGAGATCAGAAAGTGCACCTCACGGTCTTCACGCACCAGGCAATCGAGCAGGCGCAAGCCATAGGGCGCGCCGGATGCGCCGGTCATCGCCAGGGTGACGCGCTCCGGGCCACTCATTTCAAGGCCTCGGCCAGTTTGCCGTGCAAGCCGCCGAAGCCGCCGTTGCTCATCACCACCACATGGGTGCCAGGCTTGGCCTGGTGCTTGACGAACGCAATGATGCCCTCGATGGAATCACAGACTTTCGACGGCACCGTGCATTGCGCCGCAATCGCCGGCAGGTCCCAGCCGAGATTGGCCGGGGCATACCACACCACCTGGTCGGCATCGTTAACGCTTTCCGGCAGGCCGTCGCGGTGTGCGCCGAGCTTCATGGAGTTTGAGCGCGGCTCGACAATCGCAATGATCGGGGCATCGCCAACACGTTTGCGCAGGCCGTCGAGGGTGGTGGCAATGGCCGTTGGGTGGTGGGCAAAGTCGTCGTAGATGGTAATCCCATTCACGTCGGCGACCTTTTCCATACGGCGCTTCACGCTCTTGAATGCGCTCAACGCAGCAATGCCCATGGACGGCACCACGCCCACATGCCGCGCGGCCGCCAAGGTGACCAAGGCATTGGCGACGTTGTGCTGGCCAGTCATGTCCCACTCGACGATGCCTTGGGCCTCGCCTTCAAACAGCACTTCAAACCGGGAACCGTCTTCACTGAGCAACTTGACCTGCCATTGCCCACCCGCACCGGTGGTTTGCACCGGGGTCCAGCAGCCCATCTGGATCACGCGCTGCAAGGCCGGCTCGGTGGTCGGGTGGATGACCAGGCCTTCGCTCGCAATGGTGCGCACCAAATGGTGGAACTGCCGCTCGATCGCCGCCAGGTCGGGGAAGATGTCGGCGTGATCGAACTCAAGGTTGTTGAGGATCGCGGTGCGTGGACGGTAGTGGACGAACTTGGAGCGCTTGTCGAAGAACGCACTGTCGTACTCGTCGGCTTCGATCACGAAGAACGGCGTATCGCCCAGGCGCGCCGACACCGAGAAGTTCTGCGGCACGCCGCCGATCAGGAAGCCCGGGCTCATGCCCGCGTGTTCCAGCACCCAGGCGAGCATGCTGCTGGTGGTGGTCTTGCCGTGGGTGCCGGCAACGGCCAATACCCAGCGACCTTGCAGCACATGGTCGGCCAGCCATTGCGGGCCGGACACGTAAGGCAAGCCTTTGTTGAGGACGTATTCGACTGCCGGATTGCCCCGGGACATGGCATTGCCGATCACCACCAGGTCCGGTACCGGGTCGAATTGCGCCGGATCGTAACCCTGGGTCAGTTCAATGCCCTGGGCCTCGAGTTGCGTGCTCATGGGTGGGTAAACATTGGCATCGGAGCCCGTTACGTGATGGCCCAGTTCTTTGGCCAGAACCGCCATCGAACCCATGAAGGTGCCGCAGATACCAAGAATATGAATGTGCATAGTCGACCTCGTAAACATCGAGGCAGGTTAGCGCAGGGGGGCGAAAATCGCACTCTTTAGCTGTAGGACCGATCTATGGCGCAGCCCGTGCAATACCGTGCCGGCGCAGCTTTCTATACAGCGTGTTACGGCTGACACCCAGCTGCTCCGCCGTATGGGTCATGTGCCAGCGTTGTTGCTCCAGGGCCGTGAGCAGGGCGAGTCGCTCGGCGTCGCCCAGGGGCGACTCTGCAAGCCTGGCCTCGGCCACTGCTTGCGGCCGTGCCTGGCGAATCAACGCTGGCAAATCCTCAAGGCCGACCCGCCCGTCGTCACACAGCGCCGCCAGCGTTCGCAACACCGTGCGCAGTTGCCGAACGTTGCCCGGCCAGGGGTAGGACAGCAGCGCCGAACGCGCCGCCGGGTCGAGCCTTATGCTCTGGCCGCCCGCCTCCTGCGCCAGCAGGAAATCCAGCAACTGAGGCTTATCGCTGCGTTCACGCAACGCTGGCAAAACGACTTCCAGGCCGTTGAGGCGGTAATACAGGTCTTCCCGAAAACTTCCGTCCTGCACGCGCTCCAGCAAATTCCGGTGAGTCGCGCTGATAATTCTGACATCAACCGCCTGGGGCTCACCGCCGATGGGCACCACCATGCGGTCCTCCAGCACCCTTAACAGGCGCGTCTGCAGCGCCAACGGCATATCGCCGATTTCATCGAGGAACAGCGTACCGCCGTCGGCCTGTTGCAACTTGCCCTGCATGCCGTCCTTGCGCGCGCCGGTAAAGCTGCCGCCGCGATAGCCGAACAGTTCGCTTTCGATCAGGCTTTCCGGGATGGCGGCGCAGTTGAGGGCAACGAACGCCTTGTCGGCACGCTGGCTGGCGTGATGCACCGCCTTGGCGAAAGCCTCTTTGCCGGAGCCGGTTTCGCCGTTGATCAGCAAGGGCACATCGCGCTCGAATACCCGCAGCGCTTTACGGAAGTCAATCTGCAGCGCCGGGTCGCCCAGGCAGATACCGGCCAGGCGCACGGGTTCAGGCTTGGCGATGGGCGCAGGTACACTGCGCGATTGACCACGCAAGGCCGCGAACAAGTGCCGACCATCCCGCGTGCGCAATGGCCAACTGGCGGTGGCATTGGCGCTGGCGCGACCGAGCAGTTGGTCCAGGGAACACTCGAACAACGCCTCCACCGGTTGCCCCAGCAACCCACCACGCACCTGCCCCAGCAGGTTGAGTGCGCTCTGGTTGACGGCACATATCCGCCCTTCGCCGTCAAACGCCAACAACCCTTCGCTGAACAGGCCCACCGACTCGGCCTGCAGGTGAAAGCGCAGCAGCCAATGGTTTTCGAAGTGACGCAGGAAGTAGCAACTCTCGATCATCTTCGCCGACAGGTTAACCAGCGCCATGGTGTGGAACTGGCTCTGCCGCGACACCTCCTCCCGGGCCGACGACACGTCCAGCACCGCCAACAGGTCGCCGTGGGGGTCGAACACCGGGCTCGCCGAACAGGTCAGCCCGGTGTGGCGCCCACGAAAATGTTCATCGCGATGAATGGTCAACGACTGGCGCTCCACCAGGCAGGTGCCGATGCCATTGGTGCCCTCGCACGCTTCGCTCCAATCGGCACCGAGCCACAGCCCGGCGCGTTCGAAAATCTTGCGCTCGGACGGTGCTGTGACACAGTTGAGGATCACCCCACGGGCATCGGTCAGCAGCACCGCGTGGCCAGCGCCCGACAGCTGCTGGTGCAGGCTGTTCATCTCGCTGCCGGCGATATGCAGCACCTGTTGCAGGCGCTCGCGGCTTTCCAGCAGGCGGCCGTGCTCAAGCACCGTAGGGGCGATGGTCTGGGCAGGATCGAGGTGGTAGTCCTCCAGGCAGCGCAGCCAGGAGCGGGCGATGGACGGGTCGCTCGACGGGTCGCGCCCACGCGCCACAGTAAGGACTTGCTGGGCATGGCGACTGAAATGATCGTTGTGCATGTTCTTATTATTCTCCCTGCGTGAGAGCCACCAGCATCCCCCAGGCACCCAGCCAATGCAATCCCGGGCCGACTCGCCGGTCACGGCCTGTACCGTTTATAGCACAAACTGTCACAGCGCCTGTACCACCCGTGTCACAGCAACGCCTTGCAACAAACCCCAAGCCCTTGATTTTCCTGGCCTGCAAAGCAGTGGCCCAACCTTTGCTCTACGCTTTATCAAGCGCTTGCGCGCTGCACTCCAATAAACATAAAAGCCAGGAGATACCCACCATGCGTTACGCACACCCCGGTACTGAAGGCGCGATCGTTTCGTTCAAGGCCAAGTACGGCAACTACATTGGTGGCGAATTCGTTGCCCCGGTCGATGGCAACTATTTCACCAACACCTCGCCGGTCAACGGCAAGCCTATCGCCGATTTCCCGCGCTCCACTGCCAAAGACATCGACAAGGCGCTGGACGCCGCCCACGCTGCCGCTGACGCCTGGGGCAAGACCTCGGCCCAGGACCGCTCGCTGGTGCTGCTGAAAATCGCCGACCGCATCGAACAGAACCTCGAACTGCTGGCCATCACCGAAACCTGGGACAACGGCAAGGCGGTGCGTGAAACCCTCAACGCCGACATCCCGCTGGCCGCCGACCACTTCCGCTACTTCGCCGGTTGCATCCGCGCCCAGGAAGGCACCAGCGCCGAGATCAACGAACACACCGCGTCCTATCACTTCCACGAGCCGCTGGGCGTGGTCGGCCAGATCATCCCGTGGAACTTCCCGCTGCTGATGGCCGCGTGGAAACTCGCCCCGGCCCTGGCCGCCGGCAACTGCGTGGTGCTCAAGCCTGCCGAGCAAACACCGCTGGGCATCAACGTGCTGCTGGAAGTCATCGGCGACCTGCTGCCACCGGGCGTGCTGAACGTGGTGCACGGCTTCGGCAAGGAGGCCGGCGAAGCCCTGGCCACCAGCAAGCGCATCGCCAAGATCGCCTTCACCGGCTCCACCCCGGTGGGCTCGCACATCATGCATGCGGCGGCCGAGAACATCATTCCGTCCACCGTCGAGCTGGGCGGCAAGTCGCCGAACATCTTCTTCGCCGACATCATGAAAGCCGAACCGTCGTTCATCGAGAAAGCCGCCGAAGGCCTGGTGCTGGCGTTCTTCAACCAGGGCGAAGTGTGCACCTGCCCATCCCGCGCGCTGGTGGAAGAGTCGATCTACGACGACTTCATGAAAGTGGTGATGAAGAAGGTCGAGCAGATCAAGCGCGGCGACCCGCTGGACACCGACACCATGGTCGGCGCCCAGGCGTCCGAGCAGCAGTTCGACAAGATCCTGTCCTACCTGGAAATTGCCAAGGGCGAAGGCGCGCAATTGCTCACTGGCGGTAAGGTCGAGCAGCTCACCGGCGATATGGCCGGCGGCTATTACATCCAGCCGACCCTGCTCAAGGGCACCAATGAAATGCGCGTGTTCCAGGAAGAAATCTTCGGCCCGGTAGTGAGCATCACCACCTTCAAGGACGAAGCCGAAGCCCTGGCGATTGCCAACGACACCGAGTTCGGCCTGGGCGCCGGTGTGTGGACCCGCGACATCAACCGCGCCTACCGCATGGGCCGCGCGATCAAGGCGGGCCGCGTGTGGACCAACTGCTACCACCTGTACCCGGCGCATGCCGCGTTTGGCGGTTACAAGAAGTCCGGCGTGGGCCGTGAGACCCACAAGATGATGTTGGATCACTACCAGCAGACCAAGAACCTGCTGGTGAGCTACGACATTAATCCGTTGGGCTTCTTCTAACTAACCCCTCCCACAGTTGAAATGCACTCAAATGTGGGAGGGGCTTGCCCTCTCCCACACTTAGCTCTCCACAAGTACTTGCCAATTGCATTCGGCACACAGAGGCCGAGTTAAAAAACAATAACAATGAAAGGTACTTTCCCATGCCTAGCGAACCGACTGGATCTTCTGTCGACTTCGAAAAAGTCGACTCCCAATACTTCCAACAACGCGAACTGAAAAAAGGCGCCGCCGGCTGGGTCCTGCTGGTTGGTCTTGGCGTTGCCTACGTCATCTCCGGCGACTACGCCGGCTGGAACTTCGGCCTGGCCCAGGGTGGCTGGGGCGGGATGTTCCTCGCCACATTGCTGATGGCCACCATGTACCTGTGCATGTGCTTTTCCCTGGCCGAACTGTCTTCCATGATCCCCACCGCCGGCGGTGGCTACGGTTTTGCCCGCAGTGCCTTCGGGCCCTGGGGCGGGTTCCTGACGGGCACCGCCATCCTGATCGAATACGCCATCGCCCCCGCCGCCATCGCGGTGTTTATCGGCGCCTATTGCGAGTCGCTGTTCGGCATCGGCGGCTGGATGATTTACCTGGCGTTCTACATCATCTTTATCGGCATCCATATCTTTGGCGTCGGCGAAGCCTTGAAGCTGATGTTCGTGATCACCGCCATCGCCGCGATTGCGCTGGGCGTGTTCCTGGTGTCGATGGTGCCGCACTTCAATGTCGCCAACCTGCTGGATATTCCGGTGACCGAGGCCAAGGGCGCCAGCACCTTCCTGCCATTCGGCTATGTCGGCGTGTGGGCGGCGATCCCCTATGCGATCTGGTTTTTCCTCGCCGTAGAGGGCGTGCCCCTGGCCGCCGAAGAAACCAAGAACCCCAAGCGCGACCTGCCCCGGGGCCTGATCGGCGCCATTGTGGTGCTGACCAGCTTTGCCCTGTTGATCCTGGTGATCGCACCGGGCGGCGCGGGCACCTACGCACTGGTCAAATCCGGTAACCCGCTGGTGGAAGCGCTGGCGCTGTCCTATGGCGGTTCGACCTGGATGGGCAGCTTCGTCAACCTGGTCGGTCTGGCAGGCTTGATCGCGAGCTTTTTCTCGATTATCTACGCCTATTCGCGGCAGATCTTTGCCTTGTCCCGTGCCGGCTACCTGCCGCGCAAACTGTCCCAGACCAACAAGAGCAAGGCCCCGGTACTGGCCCTGGTGATCCCCGGGATTATCGGCTTCGGCCTGTCGCTGACCGGCCAGGGGGATCTGTTGATTCTGGTGGCGGTGTTTGGCGCGACCATTTCCTACGTGCTGATGATGGCCGCGCACATCACCCTGCGTATCCGTCGCCCCAAAATGGACCGTCCTTATCGCACGCCGGGCGGCATCTTCACGTCCGGCGTCGCCTTGGTACTGGCCTGCGTGGCCGTCGTTGCGGGCTTTCTGGTGGATCCACGGGTGGTGATTGGCGCCGCGATCATCTATGGAGTATTAATTGCTTACTTTGCTTTCTACAGCCGGCATCACTTGGTAGCAGGCACGCCCGAAGAAGAATTCGCCGCGATCCAGGCCGCAGAGGCCGCCTTGCACTAACTGCCGTAAACCTCGACGCGGGTTCCTCTCCTGCCCGCGTCGTCAAGGAGACACTGTATGGCAAGCTTTTCCCACGCGGTCGGTGCACAGACCTACCGCTTCGACAGCCTCAAGGACGTGATGGCCAAGGCCAGTCCCGCGCGTTCCGGGGACTTTCTGGCCGGCGTCGCCGCGCAGAACGACGGTGAGCGGGTGGCGGCGCAAATGGCGCTGGCAAATATCCCGCTGAAACACTTCCTCGAAGAAGCGCTGATCCCCTATGAAAGCGATGAAGTCACGCGGCTGATCATCGACACCCACGACAAGCAGGCTTTCGCCGTGGTCAGCCACCTGACCGTCGGCGGCCTGCGCGACTGGCTGCTCAGCGACGCCGCCGATGAACAATCCCTACGCGCATTGGCGCCGGGGCTGACACCGGAAATGGCAGCGGCGGTGTCGAAGATCATGCGCGTGCAAGACCTGGTACTGGTGGCGCAGAAGATCCGTGTGGTCACCCGGTTTCGCGGCACCATGGGCCTGCGCGGACGCCTGTCGACCCGCCTGCAACCCAACCACCCGACCGACGAGCCGGCGGGTATCGCCGCGAGCATTCTCGACGGCCTGCTCTACGGCAACGGCGACGCCATGATCGGCATCAACCCGGCCACCGACAGCATCGCCTCGATCTGCGCCATGCTGGAGATGCTCGACGCAATCATCCAGCGCTACGAAATCCCCACCCAGGCCTGTGTGCTGACCCACGTCACCACTTCCATCGAAGCCATCAACCGCGGCGTGCCGCTGGACCTGGTGTTCCAGTCGATTGCCGGCACCGAGGCGGCCAATGCCAGTTTCGGCATCAGCCTGAGCGTGCTGCAGGAAGGTTACGAGGCGGGCTTGAGCCTGAACCGGGGCACCTTGGGCCAGAACCTGATGTATTTCGAAACCGGCCAGGGCAGTGCCTTGTCGGCCAACGCGCATTTTGGCGTCGACCAGCAAACCTGCGAAACCCGCGCCTATGCGGTGGCCCGGCATTTCAAGCCGTTTCTGGTCAACACCGTGGTCGGTTTTATCGGCCCCGAGTACCTGTACAACGGCAAGCAGATCATCCGCGCCGGCCTTGAAGACCACTTCTGCGGCAAGCTGCTGGGCGTGCCCATGGGCTGCGACATCTGCTACACCAACCACGCCGAAGCCGACCAGGACGACATGGACACCCTGCTGACCCTGCTGGGCGTCGCCGGGATCAACTTCATCATGGGCATCCCCGGCTCCGACGACATCATGCTCAACTACCAGACCACCTCGTTCCACGACGCCTTGTACGCTCGCCAGACATTGGGTTTAAAACCGGCGCCGGAGTTTGAACAGTGGCTGGCCAAAATGGGCATCTTTACGCAAGCCGACGGCAAGGTGCGCTTCGGCAACAGCCTGCCACCGGCGTTTCGCCACGCCCTGGCGCAATTGGGATGAAGGAGCCGCCCGTGCAACTCGACCTGCCTGAAAACCCATGGCTGGAACTGCGCCGCCTGACCCCGGCGCGAATTGCCCTGGGCCGCACCGGTACCAGCATTCCCACCAACGCCCAACTTGATTTCCAATTTGCCCACGCCCAGGCACGGGACGCGGTGCACCTGCCCTTCGACCATGCAGGCCTGAGCAGTCAGTTGGCCGAGCGTGGGCGCGATAGCCTGTTGCTGCACAGCGCGGCAACCGACCGGCACAGCTACCTGCAACGCCCGGATTTGGGGCGGCGCTTGAGTGACGAATCGGCCCAAAGCCTGCGGGATTACGCGGCGGAGCATCCGGGCGGCATGGACCTGGCGGTCGTGGTGGCGGACGGTCTGTCGGCGCTGGCAGTACATAAACATACGTTGCCGTTTCTGACGCGCATGGAAGAGCAGACCCACGCTGAAGGGTGGTCCTTGTCGCCGGTGATCCTGGTGGAACAGGGCCGCGTGGCGGTCGCGGATGAAATCGGGCAACTGCTCGGCGCCAAGATGGTGGTGATCCTCATCGGCGAACGGCCGGGGCTCAGTTCGCCGGACAGTTTGGGGCTGTACTTCACCTACAACCCCAAGGTCGGCCTCACCGATGCCTATCGCAACTGCATCTCCAATGTGCGCTTGGAAGGCCTGAGCTATGGCATGGCGGCCCATCGCCTGCTGTACTTGATGCGAGAGGCGTGTCGCCGGCAGCTGTCGGGGGTCAACCTGAAGGACGAGGCGCAGGTTCAGACCCTTGAATCCGACGACCCGGACCTGATGAAGGGCAATTTCCTGCTCAGCCCACCCACCGACTGATCCCGGCACGATTGCGCTTTTTCGCGCCTTTAGGCAGCATCAAGTCACGGCCGCTCGTGTGGTCATACCCCATTTGGAAGTTGAGGCCTGGCATGCGGATTACTCAAGCGACCCTGGAACACCTGGACCTGTTGACCCCGTTGTTCGTCAAGTACCGCGAGTTCTACGGGGCCCTGCCCTTTCCGGATTCGTCACGGGCCTTCCTGGAAAAGCGCCTGCGCCGCAAGGAGTCGGTGATCTACCTGGCCCTAGCCGATGACGACGACAAACGCGTGCTCGGGTTTTGCCAGCTTTACCCGAGCTTTTCCTCGCTGTCGCTTAAACGCGTGTGGATCCTCAACGACATCTATGTGGCCGAAGACGCGCGCCGGCAACTGGTGGCGGATAACCTGATGCGCACGGCGAAGAAAATGGCCAAGGAAACCCACGCAGTGCGGCTGCGGGTATCGACCAGCAGTGATAACCAGGTGGCGCAGAAGACGTACGAGTCCATCGGGTTTCGTGAAGACACCGAGTTCAAGAACTACACCTTGCCGATCAGCGAAGACTGACGCCCTGACACCATGGACACCTTGTGGGAGGGGGCTACCCCGATGGCGGCTGTTCAGTCAGACTATTTATAACTGACCGAATGCTTTCGCGAGCAAACTCGCTCCCACAGTGCCTTTCTGGCGATCTGTGGACCGTCCCCCCGCGACATCCCCCGCTACAAAACCAACACGCTTTTCACCTCTCAATCCGTATAATGCGGACCTTTCAGGGTTGTAAGAAACACTACATACACGTGTAGCCTTATTACCCGAGCTTCCGCACAGGCCTGCCGAGTCGGGCCGTTCACACAGGTGCCATCCATGGATTTCAACCCGCTCGACCTTATCCTGCATCTCGACGTGTACCTCGACATGCTGGTAACCAATTATGGTCCGTGGATATACGCCATTCTGTTCCTGGTCATCTTTTGCGAAACCGGCCTGGTGGTCATGCCGTTCCTACCAGGTGATTCGTTGCTGTTTATCGCCGGCGCCGTGGCAGCAGGCGGTGGCATGGACCCGGTATTGCTGGGCGGGCTGCTGATGCTGGCGGCAATCCTCGGCGACAGTACCAATTATGTGATCGGGCGAACGGCGGGAGAACGCCTGTTCAGCAACCCGAACTCGAAAATCTTCCGCCGCGACTACCTGCAAAAGACCCACGATTTCTACGACAGGCACGGCGGCAAAACCGTGACCCTCGCGCGTTTCCTGCCGATCCTGCGCACCTTTGCGCCGTTCGTTGCCGGCATCGCGAAAATGCCCTATGCACGCTTCTTCGGTTTCAGCGTGCTGGGCACCATTCTCTGGGTCGGCGGCCTGGTGACCCTGGGCTACTTCTTCGGCAACGTGCCATTTATCAAGAAAAACCTTTCGCTGCTGGTGGTGTTCATCATCCTGCTGTCGCTGGTGCCGATGATCATTGGCGTGTTCCGCAGCCGCTTTGGTCGCACGTCTTCAGAAGCCAAATCGCAGTAACCCGGCATGTGGTCCCTCAGCGCCTGGCGGCGCCGACGCCTGCTGGCCAAGCACCCGATTGCCGATGACACCTGGCAGCGGGTGCGCCACCACCTGACCTTCCTCGACGGCATCAGTGCCGAGCAGGACCAGTGGCTGCGCGAAGCCTGCGTGGTGTTCCTCGCCGAAAAACACCTCACCGCCCTGCCCGGCGTCGAGCTGCACCAGGAACAACGCCTGCTGCTCGCCGCCCAGGCGCAACTGCCGCTGATGAACCTGGGCGACCTCGACTGGTACCAGGGTTTCCATGAAATCGTGCTGTACCCCGACGACTTCCTCAGCCCCCAGCGCCATCGCGACAGCAGCGGCATCGAACACGAGTGGGACGGCGAACACAGCGGCGAAGCCTGGCAGCAAGGCCCGGTGATTCTTGCCTGGCCCGGCGTACTGGCCAGCGGTCAGTGGGAAGGCTACAACCTGGTGATCCACGAACTGGCCCACAAACTCGACATGCTCAACGGCGACGCCAATGGCCTGCCGCCACTGCACCACGACATGCGCGTGCAGGAGTGGGCCAGCGTGATGCAGGGTGCTTATGACGACCTCAATCGCCAGCTGGACGCCAACCCCGACGCCGAGACGGAGATAGACCCGTACGCGGCGGAAAACCCGGCGGAGTTCTTTGCGGTCACCAGCGAATATTTTTTCAGCGCCCCGGATTTACTCGTCAATAGTTATCCACAGGTGTACGCCCAACTCAGCCGCTTTTACCGCCAGGATCCCTTGGCCCGCCTGACCCAACTGCAAGCGCACGACCCGCGTTATCAGCCACAAGGCGAATGACCGTACGACGTCTGGCGCATGGCATCGCCGTCAGAATATGCCTATAATCGCCGCCACTTTTAGGCCAATCCGGCCATGTCATATGGCCAACTACGGGGGCAACGCCCAATGAGCTACAGCAAGATTCCGGCTGGCAAAGACCTGCCGAACGACATCTACGTCGCCATCGAGATTCCGGCCAACCACGCGCCGATCAAATACGAAATCGACAAAGACAGCGACTGCCTGTTCGTTGACCGTTTCATGGCCACCCCGATGTTCTACCCGGCCAACTACGGTTTTATCCCGAACACCCTGGCCGACGACGGTGACCCCCTCGACGTGCTGGTCGTAACCCCTTACCCGGTTACCCCAGGCTCGGTCATCCGCGCTCGCCCGGTCGGCATCCTGCACATGACCGACGACGGCGGTGGCGATGCCAAAGTGATCGCCGTGCCACACGACAAGCTGTCCCAGCTGTACGTGGACGTGAAGGAATACACCGACCTGCCGCCACTGCTGCTGGAACAGATCAAGCACTTCTTCGAGAACTACAAAGACCTCGAAAAAGGCAAATGGGTGAAGATCGACGGTTGGGGCAACGCAGACGCCGCCCGCGCCGAAATCATGAAGTCGGTCGCTGCCTACAAAGGCTGATACCGGCTACTCATTGCCTCGGCAATTGAAAAAGCCCCGATTACTTGGGGCTTTTTTTGTGGGAAAAATTAAACGACAAGTTCAACATCTTATAAACTTAGTTTAATCATCTGTGAATTCCGAAGTAATAAGCCACAACTAAGCAAAAACCTACAGGCCTAACTCAACGCATGGTTTATTTGATGTGTTTTCTCGGCCAGTAAACTCTGCGTTTATGAATACATCAGGTGATCGCTTAAAAGCGCTATTACGGGAAGTTCATCTTTCCGCCTCCGACTTCGCCAAGAACCGTGGTGTCACGCCTCAACACGTGAACAACTGGTTCAAACGCGGTGTACCCATGGGCCGACTCAACGAGATCGCAGAACTGCTGTGCATCTCCAGCCGTTGGCTACGCACCGGCGAAGGCCCCAAACACCCACCGGCCAACTTCCTGCTGGAAGGCCCCGGCACCAGGAAAGGACTCCCCGCCCGCGAAGAAACTGGCAAATACCTCACAGGCCCCGCCTGCCGCCCGGAAAAAATCGACGTGGAAATCCCCCTCCACCCCACCTTCACCTCAACCGAACGCATCCGCGTCTCCCTGCACACCCTCGAAACCCTCAACGTCAACCCCGACCGCGCGCTGGGCGCCTACATGGTCGACAACAGCATGATCGACATCATCCAACAAGGCGCCACCCTCGCCATCGACAAAGGCCGCACCCAAATCATCGACGGTGAAATCTACGCGGTCGAACACGACGGAATGCTCCGCATCAAATACCTCTACAACCGCCCTGGAGGTGGGTTGCGCATGCGCAGCCACAATGCCGGTGAACATCCGGACGAATACCTGACCCACGAGCAACGGTTTGAGCAGAACTTCCAGATTGTGGGGTGGGTGTTCTGGTGGTCCACGTTGAATAACCGTAGGCCGCCGGTGCCGCTGGATGAGCATTTATTGGGCTGGGAAGGCTCTAAATCGGATCCGGAGGTGGGCAACTGAAGTGAATGTGGGTATCATGCGCCGCACATTTGGCAGGGGGTGGCTTTGCGCTATCCACCCTGCTCGGCGATGCGGAGGATTTCCCGCAGATGCCCCTACTATTCAGCCCGACGCAATGTGGGCTGAGCGATTTGAAGACTGCTGAGGTTTGTCAAAAACAAGCTGAGGCGATCACAGAGAAGCCGGCCACAAGCCGGCTTTTTAATGCCTGATAAGTATCGAGACTCAATTGTCCAACAGCTGTTGGACAATTGAGTAATCAAAAGCGGGCTGTCATATCCGGCCCTTCTCTCAGTCGCCTTATGCGGGCCGCATGCACTCCACAGCCCGATCCGCCACCATCTTCGCCATCTCCACCAGATGCATCACCGCCCTCTGCGGTGCAGCCACCGGCTCCCCAAGAACTTGCGAAGTCGCCACCGCACACTGCAGCAACTCAGCCACACGCACCCAGGCATCCTCAAAGCTCAACTCTTCATTTACGACAAATGGATTGGTTGCACGCGAAGACTGTGAATCCGAAATAACGTTATCCATAGCAAAACCTCTAGCAGTAAGTGATTACCACCGTCCTTTCGCGACTAAACAATCAGAGGTGGCGGCTGTACGCAGGTTAGTCGACCGGCCGCTAGGCACCGGCGCACCCGAGGGTGCCCTGCGCACAGCCACCATAAAGTGCAGATGAGAAGACACCTGTCTTTGAGATGGCGTGCGCCTAGCGAGGTAAGGGCGACTAAACCCGATCACTGAATAGGCAGTGACGATCCGCAGCCTAGTCAACCATTCCCGCTGGCGCAATGCAGTTGGAATTCTCTCGGAAACGTCCTGCAAATGAAAGGGATCAGCCCTGCTGGCCCTTTAAGCTCCAGCCTCAATCCAATATCAAATGCGGCAAAAACCGGCTCGAATCCTTGGTAATCAAACTATTATCCTCCCGCACCCCAATCCCCGCCGCCTGGTCCCCAATCACCCAAGACCCAATCAACGTGTAGCTGTCCCCAAACCGCGGCAACGGCGCAAACTCCTGGAGAATAAACGGCGCATCCGTATAGGGCCCGTCCTCCTTAACAATCAGCCCATCGGCCGTTTGCAGCTCGATATTCGCCCCTTCCCGCGAGAAGAATGGCTTGCGCACCCAGCCCTTCGGCACAGCTTTACCCGATTCGGTATCCAGGTGGGCCGCGAGCAGATTCGGGTGGCCTTTGTTGAATTCCCACAGCAGCGGCAGGATGCCTTTGTTGGAAATGATGGATTTCCACGCAGGCTCGAAAAACTGGGTGTCGCTCTCGGCAATCGCGGCGCCGAAGGGTTCGTGGAAGATGAATTCCCAGGCGTGCAGTTTGAACAGGTGGGGAATCCAGCGGTCCTGGAGGTCGACGAAGCGGCCTTCGCTGGTCAGGCCGATGTCTTCGATGTCGATGTGGCGTGATTCGATGCCGACTTTTTCCGCGACGAGGCGCAGGTAGTCGGTGGTGCCTTTGTCTTCGACCGAGTCTTTCATCGAGGCGAAGTAGAACGGCTGGTTGATTTGCAGTTGGGCGAAGGCCTGGTGCAGTTTGGTGTCGATGCTGTTGAACTGGTCGGCATGCTTGGGCAGCAGGCCGCGTTCGATGCATTGCTCGAGCCAACCCCATTGGAACGCCGCGGCCTCGTAGAGGCTGGTCGGTGTGTCGTAGTTGAGTTCCAGCAGCTTGGCGGGCCCGGTGCCGTTGTAGGAGAAGTCCATGCGCCCGTACAGGTGCGGGTGGCCTTCGAGCCATGAGGTTTTGATCATGTCGAAGAAGGGCGCGGGAATGCTCAGGCGTTCGAGCAGCTCTTCGCTCTGGACCACGCGGGCGACGAGGTCCATGCACATGTCGTGGATCTCGGTGGTCGGGTCTTCGAGGTCGTGCTCGATTTGCTTGAGCGTGAACTGGTAATACGCGCGCTCGTCCCAGTAGGGTTCGTTGTCGATGGTATGGAACAGAAAGCCGAGGTTTTCAGCCGTCTGTTTCCAGTCATGACGTTCTGCACAATGGATTTTCTTCATGGCCCGGTTTCCTTAACTGCTCGACCCGCCACCGCCCCAGCCGCTGCGTGCGCTGGCCTTGCTGCCGAAGCCGCCACGGGAGGTGGCCGACGCCACGGAGCTCGACTGGCTGGAGGTGCGCAGCGTGTTGGTGTAATTGCTGCTGCCGTAACGGGCCTGATTCGAGCGGCCAAACGTCGCGCCATTGGAGACGCGCTGATTGAGCGTCGAGTTGCCGTAATCACCGCGATCATCGCGATAGCGATACACGGGCTCAGAGCGGTAGCTGTTGCGATTGCTGCTCAGCATGTTGCCGATCAGCAGACCGGTCAGCAGGCTGCTAGTGGAGAAGCCGGAGCCGCCGCTTGCCTGAGCGTTGCCCGCCTGGGCGTTGGCCGCGTCTACCTGGGATTGTGTCACCTGGCCTTCGGCGGTCAGTTCGAAACCGCCCAGCTTGGGAATGAACTGGCCATTGGAGTCCAGCTGGCACCAGCCGGCGACAAAGTCGGCATCGCAATCGGCCTGGCTGGCGTATACCGGGGCGATGCGGCGATGCTCGGCCAGGGCCGTCATGTAGGCGTCCGAACAGACGTCCACCGGCAGTTTTTCATCGGCGCATTGCTGCACCGACTGGAAGTTGTACTTCTTCTGCAAATCGTAGGTTTTTTCCGTCGGCCCACAACCGGATATCGCCATGGCGACCGACGCTGCCAGCGAAAGCTGGACGTACTTGCTTCGTTTCATCGGGAGCTCCGTGCGCAATCAGTTCTGGGTAGGTGTCATGCAGGCGGCATTCAACATGCCGACGCTGATGGCCACCGCCGCCACATAGATGCCCGCTGCGAGCTCGCCTCTCTTGATGCGCTCGGAAGTGCCTTTGAGCACGAGGCTGGTCAGCAGAAATGCCAACAGTTGGACGACGGCTGCGATCACCGCCCAGACGACGAAGTCGACGATGCTGATCGAGTAGGCAATCACGTTGCTGGCCGGAATGGCGAAACCGACGATGGCGCCGCCCAAGGCGACTGCCGCGGAAACGTTGCCCGCCCGGATCAGCTCGAATTCCTTGTGCGGGGTGACGCGGGTGTAGATGAACTGGAACAGCGCAAACAGTACGGCAGCCCCCAGGATGTAGGTGACAAACCCGAGCACGGCGGCTTTGTTCAGGGAGATGGAGAGAGCTTCTAGCATGGATTTCTTCCTTTTTTAGAGCGCATTCAAGTCGGTTGTGTACAGTGAAATGCCCAGGGAGGTGCTCAGGCTGACAGTGCCTTCAGCGTCTTCTTCGACAGAGAACAGCAGAAACTCCCGTCGATCGGTCAGGCCGGTGTCACGGGCATATAGCATCGAGCGGTGTTCGACGCTGTAGGAGTCCTCGGGGTTTATCACCTGCTCGCTCATGGCCACCAATTCTGTCTGGCCAGCCTCGCTGCCCCACACGCGCGCGTATTCGACGCCGTTATGGGTGTAGGTCGGCAACCCGATCGGACTCTGCGGCCCCGCCAGCCGGCGCAATTCAGCTTCGCTGCTGATAGTGACGTAGCTCAGGTAGTTGAACAGGATCACAGACTCGACCTGCCCGGCGATGTCGCCCGTGGTGTGCACCTGCAGCCAGTAATCTTCGTCGTTCATGTAGTAGCGCGACAGCCAGGTCGACTGCCCGAGGTCAACGGTGCCGTTACTCCAGATTTCCTGGGAGCCGGGGATAACCACCGTGGTCTTCCCTTCGAGCAACAACTTCAGGGTCGTGTCGAATATCACGCCTTTGCCCGGCGCCAGGCCAAGCGGCCCGGTGGTCGGCAGCGGTTCGGCGGCGCCTTTCGAGTGTGTATTCGCTTGCGGGGCCTCAAGCCCCATCAACTGTTTAAACCATCCCATTGGAGATTTCCTTGAGGCGGGTGGAGGCAATGTAGAAGAGCTCGCCGCCTTCAACGCGCGTGGCACTGGGCGGGTTGATCGACGGTTGCGGGGCACCTTTGGCGCGATAGCCGATGAGGGTGGCGTTGTGGCGTTCTTTCATCTGGGTGTACAGATCGCCGAACGTGGCTTCAAACGCCTCGGGCAATCTCATCAAGTATTGGGTGGCCCCCTGCCCCACGCACAGTAGCTCATTAATGACCACCGACGAGCCCGGGTCCTGAGAGGCGCGCACCAGCATTTCGATAGCCATGCTTGAGGTGCATTCCAGGCTGGGGGCGTAGGAACTGGCCAGTGCGGCGATCTCACTTGCATTGAAGTGGGCGACCACATGCCCGACCGGATTCAATTGATTCACCGCCAGCACGGTGGCCAGCGTCAGATCGTCAGACGGGGTTCGCACCAGCACACGCTCGGCACCGGCCACACCGGCACGCAGCAACAGCGCTGTGGAGGACAAGCTCTCACCCCGGATAAAGGCCGCCTTGCCCGGCATCGGGTTTTCTTCGAGGGTGCAATCGCAGATGACGATCAGGTTGTCGTTCGAGGTTTCGTCTTGCAGCAACAACTCGATGACCCGTTCACTGGACGCGCCCTCCCAGCCAATGAGCACGGTATGGCCGATTTTGCCGGTGAAATCGCCTTTGCCCTTCATGCCTTTTCTCCATGCATCGATGACAGTGCTGGTGGTTTTGCCGATGGCTGCCGTCAGCAGCGCAATGCCTCCGAGCATGACCCAGGTCGCCACGAACAAGCGTCCCAAAGAGGTCTGCGGCGATAGATCGCCATAGCCGACGGTCAGCGTGGTGGTGAGATAGAAGTAAACGAACGTGGCGGGCGCGGTGAGGTGTTGTTCGCCCAGAACCACCAGGCCCAGATAAGCCGTGCTCAGGTGTACCCCCAAGGCGATGACCAGGCCTGCCCAGCCGAAGCGGTGAAAGAGGGAAGCGGCGTACCTGCGCAACAAAAGAAAAATCGGCATTGCGTCCCTGACTCCCTGGGTGCTCAAGTGCGTTCAGCCGGCATTAAACCTGCTGCGTGGTTGAGAGAGAAGTACCTTGGCGGCAATAAATCCGGCGAAGGCACCAAACAGATGCCCTTCGAAGGAAACGCCTTGGCGAGGCAGGAAGCCAAGGACCAGTCCGCCATACAGTACCGCCACCACACCGGCAGTGATCAGGTTGCTCCAGCTCCTGCGGAACCAGGCGCGAGACAACAGGTAGGCCCACAACCCGAACACCCAGCCGCTGGCCCCCACGTGCACACCCGCAAAACCGAACAGCCAGACCAGCGAACCGCCCAGCAGGATGATGATCGCGCTGACGGTCACAAACCGATTGAGCCCTTCGATAATCACCAGGGTGCCCAGGATCAAAAAGGCAACCAGGTTCGCGCTCAGGTGGGCGAACGAGCCGTGCAAAAACGGTGAGGTGAGGATGCCCGGCAGCCCCTGCAGCGTTCTCGGGATCAGGCCGAACGCCATCAGGCTGTAACCGGTCGCTGCATTGAGCAGTTGCAGCGCGACCATGAACAGCGCCAGGCCTGCGATTGTCTTGAAACCCTTCAGGGCGCCCATCCTGACCTCGACGTAAAAAAAGAAGGGCAGACACTGCCCTTCCTGCGGCGACGTTGCTTACTCGGCCGATTTTTGCTTCAAACGCTCCAGAATCGCATTGGCGCTGCCTTCGTTCGGCGTGATGCCGGCGTCGCGCAGCTTGCGCTCCAGGTCGGTCCCGGTCGATGCATCTGCCAGTTCATCCTGGGCTTGCAGTTCAGCGGCGCGTTGCTGCTGCTTGGCCTGCAAACGATTCAGCGTACCGACGGCGGTTTCCAGCTTGCCGTTGGCACCGCCGCTGGCGATGGAGGCGCTGACCTGGGCCTTCTGTACGCTGTCGCGCGCCTTGGCCATGTCCACTTGCTGACGCAGGCTTTTGATCCGGCTTTCGGCCTTGGTGATGTCCTTGCGCATGCCTTCCGCATAGCCACCGAACTCGGTGGCTTGCTTATGCTCGACATCCCGCTCGTTGGTCAGGGTCGAGATGGCTTCGGCCACTTCCAGGGCGAGGTCTTCACGATTGGCCTGCAGGGCAGCTACGGCCTTGGACTCCAGGTCCTTGATCTTGGCGTCGTACTCATTGACGCGATCAGTCGCCAATTTGTGCTTGGCCATGATGCTCACCAGCTCACGCTTGGCGTTGGCCAGCGCGGTGTCGGCATCGCGGATTTCCTGATCGAGGATGCGCAGGGCCTGTTGGTCGACGATCGATTCGCCGACTTCGTTGGCACCGCCACGCAGCGCGGTGAACAATTTGCTCCAGATGGACTGAGTCATTGGATACTCCCGAATACTTAATTGAAGAAACGTTCGAAGGCTTCGCTGGCGCGCTGCACGTTGTCGACCAGGGTTTTCACCTCGGTGACGATATTGGTCAGGCTGGAGTCGGAGCTCAATGCACCGAACATGTTGTAGACCACTTGCCCGTTAGGCATGGACTCGATGCCGATGGAGGACAGCGGGAACATTTCCCGGCTGCGCAACACCGCGTCATTGAATTTAGCGACATCGTTGATGGACTCGACATCGACCAGCACGGTGTCAACGATGATCTGCTCGCCCACCACCGCGATGTAAATCGGCAGGCCACCGAAGTCGTTCATTTCCAGCTTGATGCTGGACTCGGAGCCTTGAACCAGAGAAAGCGTAATGTCCTTGGACACCACGTCGTCCAGGGCCTGAAGAGCGGTGAAGAGGCGATCGATATTCCAGTTGGTACCTGCGCTCATGAAATTCTCCGACATGAATGAGCCAGCCAGAATCGGCTGGCGAAGCTGTTTCTCCATCTGCTTGAGCAGGCTTCGGTTTTCGGGAAGCACCCAAGTCTCGTGTTTCACGTAGCCGGCGGCCGCCAGGCCTGCACGCATCTGCTTCATGTAAAAGCTCGATGGCTTTTTGGCGGACGGCTTCAAGCGCTCTCCCTTGAGGCTTGCTGAATCGGTATCGGGCCCTTTAGGCGGACTCGATGGAGAGCTGCTTTCCATGGTACTGACCTCGCTGTGAAAAACTCACGCGTGAGAAAATCTACAGGCATTTTTTGCCACACTCAATAGCTCACGCGTGAGATTTTTTGACTTACCTTCCCGACCGCTAAAAGGATCAGTCCTACTGACAATCCATGAATTGTCGCCTTTGAGTTGACGGTATTACCCATTCCAGCCGATTTATCCCCCAGCATCCACCCATTAATCTGTGCCCATGTTGAACGCAACGCCCAACCAACCTGAACAAAAAAGGATTCAACCATGAGCACTCCAACCTACAACCGCTTGAACAAAGACGACGCCGTAGTCCTGCTGGTCGACCACCAGACCGGCCTGATTTCCCTGGTGCAGGACTTCTCGCCCAACGAGTTCAAGAACAACGTGCTGGCCCTGGCCGACTTGGCCAAGTTCTTCAACCTGCCGACCATCCTCACCACCAGCTTCGAACAAGGCCCCAACGGCCCGCTGGTACCGGAGTTGAAAGAGATGTTCCCGGACGCGCCGTACATCGCCCGCCCCGGCCAGATCAATGCCTGGGACAACGAAGACTTCGTCAAGGCAATCAAAGCCACCGGCCGCAAGCAGATCATCATCGCCGGCGTGGTCACGGATGTATGCGTAGCGTTCCCGACCTTGTCGGCACTGGCGGAAGGGTTTGAGGTGTTTGTGGTGACCGATGCCTCCGGCACGTTCAATACCACGGTGCAGCAGGCGGCGTGGAGCCGGATGACCCAGGCCGGTGCACAGTTGATGAATTGGTTCTCGGTAGCCTGTGAGCTGCACCGCGACTGGCGCAACGATATCGAAGGCCTGGGCAATCTGTTGTCCCAGCGCATTCCCAACTATCGCAACCTGATGAATGGGTATGCGGCGTTGACGGCGCATCAGAAGTAAGTGAGCCGAGATTCGCGATAAGCCTGCCTTCAAAAGCAGGCTTTGTTGTTATTTGGCAAGCTCGCGCTCTATCTGCTCTATGCTCGGCAAACTGGTTTGCAGCTCCGCTGGCAAGGACTCCACCAACTGATACTGCGCCACACCTATGGGCCGGTTGTTATCGCGAAGCGCATATTCGGCTACCACTTCGTTCTTGCTCTTGCACAGCAGCAGACCAATTGTCGGGCCATCCTGTGGATGCTTAAGTTGGGCATCCACGGCGGCGAGATAGAAACTCAACTTGCCCAGATGCTCGGGCTTGAACTTGCCGGCCTTGAGCTCGATCACGACGTAGCAGCGCAGCTTCAAGTGATAGAACAGCAGGTCAACGAAGAACTCGTCACCGCCGACATCCAGCAACACCTGCTGACCAACGAAAGCGAAACCCGCACCAAGCGCTAATAAAAAGTCGGTGACGTGCTTGATCAAGGCGTTTTCAATATCGCGCTCCTGCGCACCCAAGGTCAGACTGAGGAAGTCAAAGCGGTAAGGGTCTTTCAGCGATTCACGCGCCAGATCGGATTGAGGTTTGGGCAGATGGATTTCGAAGTTGCTGACAGCTTTACCACTGCGCTCCAGCAAACGGTTTTCGATGTGCATGACCAGCGTGTTGCGCGACCAGTTGTGTTCAATTGCCTGGCCGACGTACCAGCGACGGGTTTCGGGGCCAGGGAGTTTGTCCTGCAGCGCCAGTTGGTGATACCAGGGCAATTGTGCAAGCACCTCTTGCACAAATTCCGAATCCGGCCAAGCTTCGGCAAAAGCACGCATGTACTTCAAATTACGTGGAGAAAAACCCTTCATGTTCGGGAAGGCTGCGCGTAAATCCTGGGAAAGACGTTCAATAACCTTGCTGCCCCAACCCTGCTTGGCCTGGCGAGCGATACCATCAACGGCGCCGCCGCCAGCGCAAAGATCTACAGCTTGGTCGAGACCGCCAAGGTCAACGGCCAGGAGCCCTATACGTGGCTGCCTCAGGCTTCGTCGCTTGAAGATGATGAAGCCTTGCTGCCGTGGAACTGCTCGCCAGAAATGCCACGGTAAATCGTTAACCCACTGTTGGGTAGGTGGGGTTTATGGATCGCATACAATAGATAGGCTCGCTGGGATTAACTTGTGTGTCCGGTGTCTAGGACAACGAGTATTACAACTCACTAAAGGTTCGCAAAAAAATCAGCTATTTTGATAACGAGCTAATTACGGGCTGAGACCCCAAAATATTGCCTTTGATATTCTAACGACAAATGACCACGCTTCCACTGTTAGATGCCAGATAGGTAATCTTCTAATGGTTGCTGATAGCCATATGGTCTAGGGGCATAAGTCAAAATTTCACATCACAAAAACTACAGAAAACACCGATCACCAGACTAGACCCTGAGCCAAATCCGCAGCACAATCGGCTCACAAAATGAGCCGAATAACCTCTTTATTCGGCTCACGCACCCCAGGCATCCCACTATGGCTCATCCGCACTGGATCTGGCAACGCGCCGACTGGCCTCACTTCCACTGGCAACCCGGTCGCCTCGCGGCTTTGCTGCGCGAGTGCGGACAAGCCCAGGGCAAGTTGTTGGGCATGCTCGGCTCCGTCAGCCAGGCAGTCAGCGCACAGAATGAACTGGATGCGCTGCTGCAAAATATCCTGACGTCCTCGGCGATTGAGGGTGAGCAGTTGAATGTCGGCTCGGTGCGCTCGTCCCTGGCAAGGCGGATGGGCCTGGAAGCGATGGAAGACGGTCAGGTAAGCCGCCGCAGCGAAGGCCTCGCCGAGTTGATGATGGATGCCACTCAACAATTCACCCAGCCGTTTACCCTCGCCCGCCTATTGAACTGGCATCACTTATTGTTCCCGGCCCCGGAAGCGGGCTATGCCGCTCGAGCGCTCAATATTGGATCCTTGAGGGGAGATGAGCCGATGCAAGTGGTGTCGGGCCGGCTTGATCGGCCGACCGTGCATTTCGAGGCCCCGCCACGTCTGGGACTGGAGCAGGCACTGGCGGATTTCCTGGAGTGGTTCGAAACCAGCCGCGATCAGCCGGAACTGGACCCATTGGTACGCGCCGGCGTCGCGCACTTCTGGTTTGTCACACTGCACCCCTTCGATGACGGCAATGGTCGCCTGACACGCGCTATCACCGATTTGGCACTGGCCCAGGGTGAACACCAGGCCATCCGTTTCTATGCCATGTCAGCCAGCATCCTCGAAGACCGCACCGGCTACTACAACGCGCTGGAATCCAGCCAGAAGGCCTCCCTGGATATCACTGCCTGGCTGGAGTGGTTCCTTAAAACCCTGTTACGCAGCGTGCAGCAGGCCATGGGGCGGATTGACCGGGTGCTGGAAAAGAGTCGGTTCTGGCAGCAACACCGCGACCTCCCTTTGTCGGCTGAACAGATCAAGGTCCTCAATCGACTGCTCGACGGTGGTGAGAAGGGCTTCGAACACGGCATCAGCGCGGCGCAGTACCAGGCGGTGGCCAAGGTCTCCAAGGCGACAGCGACGCGACACCTGGCGGACCTGCTGGAAAAAAACTGCCTGGTCCGTCTCCCCGGAGGCGGCCGCAGCACGCGTTATCAGGTCAATACAGGGGGCGAGTGACGCCCCACTCATTTGCCCAGAATCCCCATGTCTGCTAGTGTCGCGCCGGTTTACCGTCTACCGGAATAGCCGCCATGGCCCGCAAAAAAGTTGCACTCGATTTCGAACAATCCCTCGCCGACCTGCAAACATTGGTCGAGCGTCTGGAGAACGGCGAGTTGTCGCTGGAGGACTCGCTGACGGCGTTTGAGCAAGGCATCGGCCTGACCCGTGACTGCCAGAGCGCGTTGGCGCAGGCGGAGCAGAAGGTCCAGGTATTGCTGGAGCGTGACGGAGAGTTGGCCGAAGAACCTTTCGACGCGGAACAGCCGGAATGATCGACGCGTATCAGGCCAGTAGCCAAGCCCGGGTGAATGCGGCGCTGGAGCCCTTGTTTGTTGCGCCAAGCCCGGAAATGAAGCGTCTGTATGAAGCCATGCGCTACAGCGTGATGAATGGCGGCAAGCGCGTGCGCCCGTTGCTGGCGTATGCGGCCTGTGAAGCGCTGGGCGCGCCGGCCGAACAGGCCAACGGTGCCGCCTGTGCGGTCGAGCTGATTCACGCCTATTCCCTGGTACACGACGATTTGCCGGCGATGGACGATGACGATCTGCGTCGCGGCCAGCCCACCACCCATAAAGCCTTTGATGAAGCCTATGCGATCCTCGCCGGTGATGGCTTGCAGAGCCTGGCGTTCAGCGCGTTGCTGGACCCACGCCTGAGCAGCGTCAACGCCGAGATCCGCCTGCGCATGGTCACCGCACTGGCCCTGGCTGCCGGCCCTGCGGGCATGGTGGGCGGGCAGGCGATCGACATGGGTTCAGTCAGCGTCAAGCTGGATCAAAAAGCCCTTGAGCACATGCACCGCCACAAGACCGGCGCACTGATCGAAGCCGCCGTGCACTTGGGCGCGCTGGCCAGCGGACATGCCGAAGCCACGCAATTGGCGGCGCTGCAGACCTATTCCCGGGCCATTGGCCTGGCGTTTCAGGTGCAGGACGACATTCTCGACGTGGAAAGCGATACCGCCACCCTGGGCAAACGCCAGGGCGCCGATATCGCACGGGACAAACCGACTTATCCTGCGCTGCTCGGGCTGCAAGCCGCCAAGGCCTACGCCGTGGAACTACGCGACCAGGCGCTGGACGCCCTGCGACCTTTCGACGCGGCGGCCGAGCCACTGCGTGACCTGGCGCGGTATATCGTCGAACGCCGCCACTGATTACGGCGGCCATTGCAACCGCATATCGGCCAAGTTCGGCGCTCTGCGTGGGCAGTTTGCGATGCTTGAGGTAAACTGCCGCCTCTTCTATACCTATAACGATTCGCCTGATGCCCACGACGTTTCAAGAGATTCCCCGCAAGCGCCCGTCCACGCCCCTGCTCGACCGTGCTGCCACGCCGGACGGCCTGCGTCGTCTGGGTGAAGCCGAGCTGGAAACCCTGGCCGATGAGTTGCGCCTGGAATTGCTCTACACGGTCGGCCAGACCGGTGGGCATTTCGGTGCCGGCCTGGGCGTCATCGAGCTGACCATCGCGTTGCACTACGTGTTCGACACCCCGGATGACCGGCTGGTGTGGGACGTGGGCCATCAGGCGTATCCGCACAAGATCCTCACGGGCCGCCGCGAGCGCATGGGCACGCTGCGCCAGAAGGACGGCGTTGCCGCCTTCCCGCGCCGCGCCGAAAGCGAGTACGACACCTTTGGCGTCGGCCACTCCAGCACCTCGATCAGCGCAGCGCTGGGCATGGCGATTGCCGCCCGGCTGCAAGGCAGCGACCGCAAGGCAATCGCCGTGATCGGTGATGGCGCGCTGACTGCCGGCATGGCCTTCGAAGCGCTGAACCATGCGCCGGAAGTGAACGCCAACATGCTGGTGATCCTCAACGACAACGACATGTCGATCTCGCGCAATGTCGGTGGCCTGTCCAATTACCTGGCCAAGATTCTCTCCAGCCGCACCTATGCCAGCATGCGCGAAGGCAGCAAGAAGGTGCTCTCGCGTCTGCCCGGCGCCTGGGAAATTGCCCGGCGTACCGAAGAATATGCCAAGGGCATGCTGGTCCCCGGCACGCTGTTCGAAGAGCTGGGCTGGAACTACATCGGCCCCATCGACGGCCATGACCTGCCGACCCTGATTGCCACACTGCGCAACATGCGCGACCTCAAGGGCCCGCAGTTCCTGCACATCGTCACCAAGAAAGGCAAAGGCTTCGCCCCGGCGGAAGTCGACCCGATCGGCTACCACGCGATCACCAAGCTGGAACCCCTGGACGCCCCCGCCGCTGCGCCGAAAAAAGCCAGCGGGCCGAAGTACTCCGGTGTGTTCGGCGAATGGTTGTGTGACATGGCCGCCGTCGACCCACGCCTGGTGGGCATTACCCCGGCGATGAAGGAAGGCTCCGACCTGGTGGCGTTCAGCGAGCGTTTCCCGCTGCGCTATTTCGACGTGGCCATTGCCGAGCAGCACGCTGTCACGTTCGCGGCCGGTATGGCCTGCGAAGGCGCCAAGCCGGTGGTGGCAATCTACTCAACGTTCCTGCAGCGGGGTTATGACCAGTTGGTGCATGACGTCGCCGTGCAGAACCTCGACGTGCTGTTTGCCATCGACCGCGCCGGTCTAGTCGGCGAAGACGGCCCGACTCACGCGGGCAGCTTCGACCTGTCCTACTTGCGCTGCATCCCCGGCATGCTGGTGATGACGCCGAGCGACGAAAACGAACTGCGCAAGATGCTCAGCACCGGCCACCTGTATAACGGCCCGGCCGCCGTGCGTTACCCACGGGGCAACGGCCCCAACGCGCTGATCGAGAAGGACCTGGAGCCGATCGAAATCGGCAAGGGCATTGTGCGTCGCCAGGGCAGCAGGACCGCGTTCCTGGTGTTTGGCGTGCAATTGGCCGAAGCGCTCAAGGTGGCCGAGAAGATCGACGCCACCGTGGTCGACATGCGCTTCGTCAAGCCGCTGGATGAAGCCCTGGTGCGCGACATCGCCGGCAGTCATGAGCTGCTGGTGACCGTCGAGGAGAACGCCATCATGGGCGGTGCCGGTGCGGCGGTCAGTGAGTTCCTGGCGCGGGAAAACATCCTCAGGTCGGTGCTGCACCTGGGCTTGCCGGATACCTACGTCGAACATGCCAAGCCGGCGCAGATGCTGGCTGAGTGCGGGCTGGATGAAGCAGGGATCGAGGCTTCGGTGCGCGAGCGCCTGGCGCTGCTGGCCCAGTAGAAACCGGGACCCAATGTGGGAGGGGCGGTGCGACGATTCGACTTGCCCCCTCCCACATTTGATTGGTGCCATCCTCAAGCGCTATGGACAGCCCATGAAACACCTGTACCTTGCCCTGCTGCTTCTGCCCTCCCCTGAATTGCTCTCCGACACCCGCGACAACGCCCTGAAACTCCCCGACGTCGTCATCAGCGCCAACCGCCAGGTCCAGGCACGCAACGACAGCAGCGCCGCCAACACCGTGTTCACCCGCGACGACATCGACCGCCTGCAACCCACCAGCCTCACCGACCTGCTCAGCCGTGTGCCCGGTGTACAAGTCGCACCCTCCGGCGGCCGTGGCAATTTGCCGGGCATCTACCTGCGGGGCACCAAGTCCGCCCAAAGCCTGGTGCTGGTAGACGGCCAGCGCATCGCCAACACCACCTCCGGCGACAGCGGCCTGCAATACCTCAACGTCGACCAGATTGAGCGGGTGGAAGTGCTGCGCGGCTCGCGCTCGGTGATCTACGGCAGCGACGCGATTGGCGGCGTGATCCAGGTATTCACCCGGCGCAATGCCGAGCAAGGCGTGCAACCGCGCGTGAAACTCGGGTTCGGCAGCCACAACACCTGGGAGCGCAGCCTTGGCCTTTCGGGCGGTGACAAACAGACGCGCTTCAACCTGGGCGCGAGCCTGGATGACACTGCCGGCATCAACTCAACCCGCCAGTCGTTCCCCAGCGACGGTGACCATGATGCTTATCGCAACCAGTCCGTGAGCCTGAACCTCAGCCACTCCTTCAGCGATGAACTGGAGGTGGGCTTCAATCTGTTGGATAACCGCGGCAAATCGGAGTACGACAACAGCTTCGGCCGCTACGACGCCGCCACCGGGCAAACCGTTAGCCAGAAACCCTACACCGACTACGCCGTGAGCAGCGCCAGCGGCTATGTCGACGCCACGCTCAATGAGCACTGGCAATCGCGCCTGGAGCTGGGCCACAGCGAGAACCGCGACACCAAGCGCGACACCCTCAGCGAGGATTTCAGCGTATTCAACACCTACCGTGATTCGGTCAACTGGCAGAACGACCTGAGGCTGGATGAGCAGAACAGCCTGATCCTCGGCGGCGACTGGTACGAAGACCGCTTCCACGGCTCCACCACCTTTACCGAAAACAGCCGCTGGAACCGCGCCGCCTTTATGCAGCATCGCTTTCACAGCGCGTGGTTTTCCACCGAACTGGGCCTGCGTCACGACCAGAACCAGCAGTTCGGCGGGCAGAACAGCTGGAGCGGCATCCTGACCTTGCCGGTCAACCCCGACAATGACGTGCTGCTGAGCTACAGCGAAGGCTTCCGCGCGCCGACCTTCAACGACCTCTATTATCCGGACACGAAGTACAGCAACCCCCACCTGCAGCCCGAAACATCAAAGAGCTACGAACTGCAGTGGCGCAGCCAGTTGAGTGACAGCACGCGCCTGGAAGCGTCCCTGTACCGCACCGATTTGAGCGATGCGATCATTCTCGACCAAACCGGCAAGCCGCAGAATGTGGCGTCGGCACGCCTCAACGGTGTTGAGGCGGCGCTCAAGCAGGACCTGTTCGGCTGGCAAGGCAACCTCGGACTGTCGATCATCGACCCGCGCGACCGCGACAGTGGCCACACCCTGGCCCGCCGGGCGCGGCGTACGTTGAGCCTGGACCTGGACCGGCAATTCGACCAGGTGGGCGTGGGCGCCAGTTGGCAGGCGATCAGCCACAGCTATGACGATGAAGCCAACACCCAGCGCCTGGGCGGCTATGGGTTGCTCGGGCTGCGCGGCAGTTGGGCGGTGACGCGGGAAGTGGGGCTGTCGCTGAAGGTCGACAACCTGCTGGACAAGTCTTATGCGCGGGCGCGCTACAGCTACAACGATCCGGCATTCGTCAACAATCACGATTACCGTGAAGAAGGCCGGACGTGGATGTTTGGCGTGACCTGGACACCTGAAATCTGATTGTCGCCCGGACTGGTCTCAACGGCTCGGAGCGATCACCTGACACAGCCGCGCCAGCGCTTCCAGCATCTGCCCGCTGGGCCGTTCCAGGCCTTTATCCGGAACCAGCCGCACCCGCGCCGCCATCGCTGGCCAGATCTTCCAGGCTTCCCTCTGAGCCTGATCGCCCACCAGGATCATCTCGGGATTGCGCTGCAATACCGACTCGATGCTGACCTGCGGCGCGGGCAGCTTCAGGTCGTCAAACACATTGCGCGCACCGCACACGCTCAGCGCGTCGCTGATGATCTGGCCGCCGCCCACGGTGTACAGCGGCTGGTTCCACACCTGGTAGAACACCCGCAACGGTTCGGCCCGCTGATAACGCTGACGCAACTGCGCCAGGCGCTGGCGCAGGTGCGCGGCCAATTGCCGGCCGGCGTCGGCACGGCCCAATTGCTCGGCGATGGCCTGGACCTGGGTGGTCATTTGTTCAAGGCTATGGGGTTCGGCGACATACACCGGGATATTCAGGCGCTGCAGTTGCTCGCGCTGGGCGGGGCCGACGCTGCCGGGCCAGAGCAGGATCAGGTCGGGCTTGAGGCTCAGCAGGCGCTCCATGTCCAACTGCCCATAACGCCCAACCGACGGCACGTTCGCCAGCGCCGCTGGCCGCTCACCGCCATCGAGCACGCCCACCAGCAGGTCGGTAGCACCCAGCTCAACCACGATTTCAGACAGGGAGGGCGCCAGGCTCACGACCCGTTCGACCGCCAGGCCCTGGGCACTGAATGCCAGCAGCAGAATCGCCAGCCAGCGGCGCATCATCCCAACTGACGCGGGATGCGGTAGAGGTAAAACAGCACCGTCGTCGACAGCGCCAACAGGAAAAGCGGCACCGCCTCCAGGCCGACGAACACCGCCAGTGCGCCCACCCACGCCGGCACGGCCGCCACCATCAAGGCCGTGCGCCGACGGGCCGCCAGGGTGATCCAGGCAGCCGGTTCTTCAGCGGTATCGAGGGCTTTGGAGGTGGCGATCAGGGCGTGTTTATAGCCGTTGAAGTAGCGCAGGCTGAGAAACATCGACGCCACGCCGGCGATGAAGAACGGCATGGCCAGCACCGGCAACAAGGGCTCGGCCTGGCCAAACAGCAGGTTGATCACGAACAGCGGGAGCAGCGCCAGGGCCAGGTACTGCCACCAGTTGAAGGACAGTCGCCGTTTCACCTGGCCACGGGTCACGCGCGGTCGACCTCGCCTTGATGCTCGTTGCCCATCATGTGGTCGAGCTTGCTGGCCTTGGTCGCCAGGTAGAGCTTGTTGTGCGGGTTGTGCCCGGTGTGCAGCGGTACGCGCTCGGCCACGGTGATGCCCATCTCGGTCAAGGCTTTGACCTTGCGCGGGTTGTTGGTCATCAGGCGCAGGGACTTCACGCCCAGGTGCTCCAGCATCGGCAGGCAGATCGCGTAGTCACGCTGGTCGGCGGCGAAGCCCAGGCGCTCGTTGGCCTCGACGGTATCGGCGCCGCCGTCTTGCAGCTCGTAGGCGCGAATCTTGTTCAGCAGGCCAATGCCACGGCCTTCCTGACGCAAGTACAACAGCACCCCACGGCCTTCACGGGCGATGGCGCGCATCGCCGCTTCAAGTTGCGAGCCGCAGTCACAGCGCTGGCTGAACAGCGCATCGCCGGTCAGGCACTCGGAGTGCACGCGACCGAGAACCGGTGCGCCATCGGCGATATCGCCGAGGCTGAGCACAACGTGCTCGCGCCCGGTGGCTTCTTCGAGAAAGCCGCTCATGGTGAACGTGGCAAAAGGGGTAGGCAGCTTGGAAGCAGCGACGAAAACGACGGGCACCGTGTGCTCCTGATTTCAGATTTCACAGAGGCGGGCATTGTAACAGCAGGTTCCTACAGACGCTTAAGCTGAATTATCGCTGATAAAGATCAATCGGTTTGATTGGCCTTCGTCCCGGTTCTATGCAGGTCAGAACGGATAAGGCAGTTTCCAGCGCAGGAAAATCGGCTTCAGCTCGCCGCTGTTCACCAGGACCGCCATGCGCTGGTCAAACACGGTGCGTAATGCCCGCCCACGCTCGGTATCGGCAAAACCCACGTAGAGCGGCAGGTCAATGATGTGGGTAAGTCGGAACTGGGACGGGACATCCGCCTGACTGAGGATGTATCGGGCTTCGGTGAGCGCATCAATGTAGAAGTCGACACGACCGTGCTGCAGCATCGGCAAGATACCATCGCGCCGCTGGATCTGATTGAAACGGCGCACATGGGGCAAATACGCCTCGTACTTGTAGCCCCGCACCCAGGCCAGGCGATAATCCCCCAGCGTCGCGGCGCTCGGTATCGGCGAGGTCGCCAGCCCAAGGGCGTAGATGGGGTCGGAATCGAAGTTCCAGTGCGGGTAGAGCACACCCTTGACTTCATCGCGGTAGGAACCGACCCAGCCATCCACTTCACCGCGCTGGGCCAGGCCGACCGAGCGGGTATAGGGCTCAATGCGGGTTTGCAGGGTGATCCCGACCGGTTCGAAGACGTGCCGCAACACATCCCAGGCCAGGCCGCTGCCGTCGGCATTGGTGTAGTCGTCCCAGGCCTCGCTGGCCAGCATGACCTTGCCGGGCACCACCGGCACCTCCTGCGCCTGGGACCATGCCGGAAGGGCACACAGCAGCATCAGCAGCCAGCGGCGTACATCCATGGCGATGATCTCCTGCAAATCCAGCATCCAGAACGACGTAATAGAGCGTAGCGCAGCACGCGATTCAAGGTGCCGGGCAAAAATGTTGATAGCCCCGGATGGCCGGGGTGATGTCTTGCCCGAGAGCGTCAAGCAGCGTTACGCCCTGCCCCGCCTGGACCTGGCCGATAACATGCACCGGCCAACCGTCAGCCAGCAACGGCGCCAACTCGACGGGCGGCAGGGTGAACACCAGCACGTAGTCATCGCCGCCGCTCAATGCGGCGACCCGCGCCTCGTCATCACCGACAAACGCCAGCAACGCGTGGGACAGCGGCAGCTTCTGGCGCTCGATCAACAGGCTGACAGCCGAGGCCTTGGCGATATGCCCGCAATCGGCCAGAAGACCGTCAGAAATATCCATCGCCGATGTGGCCTTGCCCCGTAGAGCCAAGCCCAAGGCCAACTGCGGTTGTGGCGACCAGTAATGGGCCAGCAGCGGGTCGGCAATCGCGGCATCGGCGCTGCGCTGCCTCAATACCAGCGGCAAGGCACCGGCGGCATTACCCAACTCGCCGCCGACACACAAGAGGTCGCCCGGCTGTGCGCCGCTGCGGGTCAACGCTTGACCGGCCGGGACACGACCAAACACGGTCAGGGTCAGGCTCAGCGGACCGCGCGTGGTGTCGCCGCCCACCAGGCCCACACCGCAGTTTTGCGCCATGGCGTTCAACCCCTGGGCATAGCGTTGCAGCCAATCGGCATCGACGGTCGGCGTAGTGAGTGCGAGGGTAAACGCGAGGGGGTGGGCGCCCATGGCGGCCAGGTCGCTGACCGCCACGGCCAGCGAGCGCTGGCCGAGCAGGAACGGGTCGCAGGGGTCGGCAAAGTGCACGCCGGCCACTAAGGTATCGGTGGAAATTGCCAGTTGCTCCCCGGCGGGGAGCGCCAGCAGGGCACAGTCGTCGCCGATCCCCAGGGCAATGCCCTCGCCGCCCTGTGCGCACGGCGCGGCGGCGAAGTACTGGTGGATCAGCTCGAACTCGCCCATTCAGGACTCAAGCGCAGGTTAGCGCTTGTACGCCTTCACTTCGGCTTCACGCAGGCGCGGGGCCAGCTTGTCGAGCACGCCGTTGACGAACTTGTGACCGTCGGTCGAACCGTAGACTTTCGCCAGTTCGATGCCTTCGTTGATCACCACGCGGTACGGCACGTCGACGCGCTTGAGCAGCTCCCAGGTGGACAGGCGCAGTACAGCCAGTTCAACCGGGTCCAGTTCTTCGAGGGTCAGGTCCAGGCACGGCGTCAATGCCGCATCGATCTCGGCCAGGTTGGCCGGAACGCCGTGCAGGATGTCGTGGAAGTAGCTCTGGTCGGCAAACGTGAAGTCGTTATCGACGCGAAACTGCGCTTCGATCTCGTTCAGCGAGGTACCAGCCATGTGACGCTGGTACAGCGCCTGGGTGGCGAGCTGGCGGGCAGCACGGCGCTTTTCGCTTTTCGACGGCTTGCCGGCGTCCGCTGGGCGCTCGTCGCGTGGGTTGAAGCAATCGCTCTCGTCGGAAATCACTTGGCCTCCAACTGCGACAGCAGGCTGACCATTTCCAGGGCGGACAGGGCAGCTTCAGCGCCTTTGTTGCCGGCCTTGGTGCCGGAACGCTCGATGGCTTGCTCGATGGAGTCCACGGTCAGTACGCCGAAAGCGACTGGCACGCCGAACTCCATGGACACCTGGGCCAGGCCCTTGGTGCATTCGCCGGCCACGTATTCGAAGTGCGGAGTACCGCCACGAATGACCGCGCCCAGGGCGATGATCGCCGCGTATTCACCCTGCTGAGCAACTTTTTGCGCAACCAGTGGAATTTCGAAGGCGCCAGGGGCGCGGATGATAGTGATGTCGCTCTCGCTCACACCGTGGCGAACCAGGGCATCCACGGCACCGCTTACCAGGCTTTCAACCACGAAGCTGTTGAAGCGGCCAACCACCAGGGCATAGCGGCCTTTGGGGGCGATGAAGGTACCTTCGATGGTCTTCAGGGTCATTCGACAAATCTCTTAAAGAGCCGGGACGCGAAAAGTGCGTCCCTCAGTGATGATTTAACCGCGAACAAGGGGCAAAAAGCGCCGGCCTTTATTCGGAGGGCACGTATTCTACAACTTCCAGATCGAATCCGGATATCGCATTAAATTTCATCGGTGCGCTCATCAGGCGCATTTTGCGCACACCGAGGTCACGCAGGATCTGCGAACCGGCGCCGACGATGCTGTAGGTGGTCGGCGTTTTCACCTGGGTCTGCTCGGCGGTTTCGCGAATATGTGCGAGCAACACGTCGCCATCCACCGGGTTACCCAGCAGCAGCACCACACCGCTGCCGGCCTCGGACACCGCAGCCATGGCGGCGCGCAGGCTCCAGCGGCCCGGTTGCTTGACCATCAGCAGGTCGCGCAACGGGTCCATGTTGTGCACGCGCACCAGGGTCGGCTCGTCGGCGCAGATGCTGCCCAGGGTCAGGGCCATGTGCACGTCGCCTTCCACCGAATCACGGTAGGTCACCAAATTGAATTGGCCCAGTTCGCTGTCCAGTGGCTGCTCGGCAATCCGCTGAACGGTACGTTCGTGGATCATCCGGTAGTGAATCAGGTCGGCAATGGTGCCGACCTTGATGTTGTGTTCGGCGGCAAAGGCTTCGAGTTCGGCGCGGCGGGCCATGGTGCCGTCGTCGTTCATCACTTCGCAGATCACGCCGCAGGGCTCGAAACCGGCCATGCGCGCCAGGTCGCAGGCGGCTTCGGTGTGGCCGGCGCGAGCGAGGGTGCCGCCCGGTTGAGCCATCAACGGGAAGATGTGGCCGGGGCTGACGATGTCTTCGGCCTTGGCGTCCTTGGCGGCAGCGGCTTGCACGGTACGGGCACGATCGGCGGCGGAAATGCCGGTGGTGACGCCGGTGGTCGCTTCAATCGATACGGTGAACTTGGTACCAAACCCTGAACCATTGCGCGGCGCCATCAACGGCAGCTTGAGCAGCTCGCAGCGCTCGCGGCTCATGGGCATGCAGATCAACCCACGGGCGTGCTTGGCCATGAAGTTGATGTGCTCAGGCTTGCAGGCCTCGGCGGCCATGATGATATCGCCTTCGTTTTCGCGGTCTTCGTCATCCATCAGGATGACCATCTTGCCTTGGCGGATGTCTTCAACCAGTTCTTCGATGCTATTGAGCGCCACAGGGCACCCCCTTGGTCAGGATTTCAGGTAGCCGTTAGCGGCCAGAAAACTTTCAGTGATGTTACCGGCGGCAGGCTCTGCGGCCTTATCGCCCATAAGCAGGCGCTCCAGGTAACGGGCAAGCAAGTCGACTTCCAGGTTCACCCGGCGACCAGGCTGGTACGACGCCATGATGGTCTCGCTCAGGGTGTGGGGAATGATGGTCAGTTCGAATTCGGCGCCATTCACGGCGTTCACGGTCAGGCTGGTGCCGTCGACGGTGATCGAACCTTTGTGGGCAATGTACTTGGCCAGCTCTTTGGGCGCGCGGATGCGGAATTCCACGGCACGCGCATTTTCGCTGCGGGCCACCACTTCGCCGACGCCGTCGACGTGGCCACTGACCAGGTGGCCGCCCAGGCGGGTGGTCGGGGTCAGGGCTTTTTCCAGGTTGACCGGGCTGCCGGCCTTGAGGTCGTTCATCGCGGTGCAGTCCAGGGTTTCCCGGCTGACGTCGGCGGCAAAGCCGTTGCCCGGCAGTTCGACGACGGTCAGGCACACGCCGCTGACGGCGATGCTGTCGCCCAGCTTGACGTCGCCGAGGTCGAGCTTGCCGGTTTCAACCAGCAGGCGCACGTCGCCGCCCTTGGGGGTCATGGCGCGGATGCTGCCGATGGATTCGATAATGCCGGTGAACATGGCCTTCTCCTGGAAAACGGTGCGGGCACTTGAGCGCCCGGTCAGAATTATACGCTCGCTGCTGGCACAGGGATGGCAGTGACTCGCCAGTCGTCGCCTACAGCGCGCATTTCAGTGATCTTGAGTTGGGGAGCGTCGGCCAGCTTCTCAAGTGGCCAGTCCAGCAAAGGCCGGGCAGCGGAGCCGAGGAACTTGCCGGCGACGAAAATCACGTATTCGTCCACCAGGCCCTGCTGGGCAAACGCGCCCGCCAGGCTTGGGCCGGCTTCCACCAGTACGTCGTTGACGCCACGGGCGGCCAGCGCCACCAGCGCCGAGCGCAGGTCGACCTGGCCGTCCACGCCCGGCACCACCAGGCACTCGGGGCCACGGGGGAACTGGTTTTCCGCAGTGACACAGGTGATGACCAGCGCCGGGCCGGCTTTAAAGAACGGTGCGTTGAGCGGCACGCGCAAACGGCCGTCGATCAGCACACGCAGCGGCGGGCGCGACATGGCCAGGGCCGTGGTGGCGTCGTCCAGGCCGAGTTCGGCGGCGCGTACGGTCAGGCGTGCGCCGTCGGCCAATACGGTGTCGGCACCGGTCAGCACCACGCTGGCCTCGGCACGCAGGCGCTGCACGGCGGCGCGGGCGGCGGGGCCGGTGATCCATTGGCTTTCGCCGCTGGCCATGGCAGTGCGGCCGTCCAAACTCATCGCCAGCTTGACCCGCACAAACGGCAGGCCATGCTCCATACGCTTGAGGAAGCCCTTATTCAGGGCCCTGGCTTCACCTTCCAGCACGCCGCTGCGCACCACGATCCCGGCCTGGGCCAGGCGCTGCATGCCGCGCCCGGCGACTTCCGGGTTGGGGTCCTGCATCGCTGCGACCACCCGCGCCAGCCCGGCACTCACCAGCGCATCGGCGCACGGCGGGGTGTGGCCGTAGTGGCTGCAGGGCTCGAGGGTTACGTACGCCGTGGCGCCGCGCGCCTTGTCACCGGCAGCCCGCAAGGCATGCACTTCCGCATGGGGCTCGCCGGTGCGCACATGCCAGCCTTCGCCGACAATCTGCCCAGCGCGGACAATCACGCAGCCCACACGCGGGTTGGGGTGGGTGGTGTACAGGCCGTTGCGCGCCAGTTCGAGGGCGCGGGCCATGTAATGGGCGTCCAGCACAGCCTGTTCAGCAGAAAGTGGGTTCATTCTTTGACCGGCTCACGGGCCAGGCGGTCGATCTCTTCGCGGAACTCGTTGAGGTCCTGGAAGCGTCGATACACCGAGGCGAAACGGATATAGGCGACTTCGTCGAGCTTTTGCAGCTCGCCCATCACCAGCTCTCCCACCACCAGGCTCTTGACCTCGCGTTCGCCGGTGGCGCGCAGCTTGTGCTTGATATGCGCCAGCGCCGCCTCCAGCCGCTCGACACTCACCGGGCGTTTTTCCAGGGCGCGCTGCATACCGGCGCGCAGTTTTTCTTCGTCGAAAGGCTGGCGGCTGCCGTCGGACTTGATCAGGCGCGGCAATACCAGTTCGGCGGTTTCGAAGGTGGTGAAACGTTCACCGCAGCCAGAGGCCAGGCATTCGCGCCGGCGACGCACTTGATCGCCCTCGGCGACCAGACGCGAGTCAATGACCTTGGTGTCGTTGGCACCGCAGAAGGGACAGTGCATGGTGGCAGGCAACAAAAAAAGGGAGGGCCATGGTAGCGCATCCCTGTGGCAAGACAAGCTATAGCCTTTACGGTATATAGGCAGGCCTATATGTTTCTTATATTTCAAGCCACGGATTTTGTCCTTTTCTGGAGCCGTACATGCAGTTACGACCACTTGTTTTGCTCACCGTGTTCAGTGTCCTGGTCGCCTGCAGCAGCGAAGCCCCCAAGCCGGCCGCCCCTCAACCGACGCCCGCACAAGAGAAAAAAGTCCCCGGCATTGAAGACCTCGGTCCCCTGCCCGCCTATCAACGCGAAATCAGCGGCAGCCTCACCAACGTGCCGGCCGGCGCCGAAGTCGAGATGGCGCTGCTGGTGATCGATGACCGTTCGCGCCCGCAACAACTGTTGGCGAGCAGCGTCTTGACCGGCAATGGCAAGCCCCTGGCCTTCCGCCTGCGCTACAACCCCGAGGCGTTCCCAGCCGGTGCGCGGGTTGAATTGCGTGGCCGTGCCAGCCAATCCGGCCAGTTGATCCTGCACCTGCCTGCCGTACGCATCACCCAGGCGATCACCCAGACCACCGGCCCCCTGGAACTCGTCAAGGCACCATGACGCCGCCGCTGGACTTGCAGCGCGCCCTGAGCGCGCTGATCGGCGACGCCCAACTGCTGCCCTGCCCGCTGCCGGATACCACGCTTTCATTGTGGCTGCTGGATGCGGACAACATGGACCGCGCCTTCAGCCCCGAGGAAACCCGGCGCATCCTGCATGAACCGCCCTACTGGAGTTTTTGCTGGGCCAGCGGCTTGGCGCTGGCGCGGTATCTGGCGGCGAACCCGCAATGGGTGAAAGGTAAGCGCGTGCTGGATTTCGGCGCGGGCTCCGGTGTGGCCGGGATTGCGGCGGTTAAAGCCGGCGCGCTGGAAGTGGTGGCCTGCGACCTGGATCCGCTGGCGTTAGCGTCCTGCCGGGCGAATGCCGAACTCAACGGTGTGGAACTGAGTTACTCGCCGGACTTTTTCGCCGAAGCCGACCGCTTCGACCTGATCCTGGTCGCCGACGTGCTCTACGACCGCGCCAACCTGCCGTTGCTCGACCACTTCCTCAGCCGAGGCCGCGAAGCGCTGGTGGCGGACTCGCGCGTGCGGGACTTCCAGCACCCGGCTTATCGGCGGCTGGAGATACTCGATGCACTGACGTTGCCGGACCTGGCCGAGCCTTGGGAGTTTCGCAAGGTGAGCCTGTACCATTCGCGGCGTTAAAGCTGCACCTTACAAATGTTCAGCAATAGATTGGTTAAGACAACGAAAAGAGGCGCATGGAAAATGCCCTCCTTTCGCACGCGGCTTGGACAATCGACCTGCATGCTTTTCCAAACAGTTTCACTCATTGCTGACCACGCAACCCGCTTGCAAAAAAACGGGCAGCTCACTAATCTTTGCGGCAATACACCCGCCATGCCTCTGGTTGCGTCAGTAGCCAAGCACAAATTGTGCGGGTTTTTTATGCCCGGTATTTTTTGGGTATGAGGACATTCAGCAAACCCGCCATTGACGTTCCTGCCCAGCTTGAGCTGCTCAAGCACCGCGGATTGAATGTTCAGGACGAGGTTGGCGCCGCGTCTTTTTTGCAATCGGTCAGCTTCTTTCGGCTCACCCCCTATATGCGGCCGTTTCAGCAGCCGGAGGATGTCAACCATCGTTTTCGTGACGGTAGCCAGTTTGAACAGTTAACTCGTCTCTACGACTTCGACCGACAGCTTCGCTTGCTGACCATGGATGCCATCGAGAGAGTCGAAATAGCATCGCGCTCGGCCATCAGCAACCACATGGGGCCCGCCCATGGCAGTCACTGGTATATAAACTCGCAGATGTTCCATCAGATGTTCGATCATCAGCGGCTGCTTACGACGCTGTCCCTCAAACAATCCACAGCCATGCGTCACTTCCAGCGCGAATGCGAGAGCATCGATCGATTGCGCGCGGACGACATGAGAAAACGCCTCCTTAAACGCCAAAGAGCTAAAGAAAGCTACGCCCGTTACTACCCAGCAACCTACGTCCACCCACCTCTTATGCCAGGCTGGGCCATGTTGGAGGAACTGACGCTGGGTGATTTATCCCACTTATATAAGGGCTTGGCGAAAGACGCGGATAAAAAGGCCATTGCCAAGCGCCTGGGACTTGCGGCCCCCCTCATGCAGTCCTGGCTGCACACCCTGACCACCATTCGAAACATGTGCGCCCATCATTCACGACTGTGGAACCGAGAGTTAGGCATTCGTCCCGTACTGCCAAGGAAAGCCAACTTCTTATGGCCGGGACAGCTCTTTCAGCCAGGGCCACACACCCGCATTTTTGCAGCACTCTGCATTCTGAATCACTTGATGCATCAGGTGAGCCCCCACAGTCACTGGGATCAACGCCTGCATCGCCTTATTTACGAATTTCCGGAAGTTAGCCTGAAAGCGATGGGCTTCCCTCTCGATTGGTATCAGGACCCTTTTTGGCATGCGCTTGGAAACAGAACACCCCGCTGCTTCCGGTAGCCTTCGCCAGCCCTTATAGTTGCCCCATTCCCGCTTTATTCGAGACGCCCCATGAGTGAGCCCACGCCGTACATCTTCGACGTCACCAGCGCCAATTTCGACCAGGCCGTGATCCAGAACTCCTTCGAAAAACCCGTGCTCGTGGATTTCTGGGCCGAGTGGTGCGCGCCGTGCAAGGCGTTGATGCCGATGCTGGCGCAGATTGCCCAGAGTTATCAGGGCGAGTTGCTGCTCGCCAAGGTCGATTGCGAGGCCGAGCAGGACATCGTCGCGCGCTTTGGCATTCAAAGCCTGCCGACGGTGGTGCTGTTCAAGGATGGCCAGCCGGTGGATGGGTTTGCCGGGGCGCAGCCGGAGTCGGCGGTGCGGGCGCTGCTGGAGCCTCACGTGAAGATGCCACCACCGGCGGCGGCTGACCCACTGGAGCAGGCCCAGGCGCTGTTTACCGATGGCCGCATCAGCGACGCCGAGGCCGTGCTGGTGGCGCTGCTGGGTGAAGACAACACCAACGCTGCCGCGTTGATTCTATACGCGCGCTGCCTGGCCGAACGCGGTGAGTTGGGTGAAGCCCAAACCGTGCTCGATGCAGTGAAGAGCGATGACCACAAAGCCGCCCTCGCCGGCGCCAAGGCGCAAATCACCTTCCTGCGCCAGGCCGCCGACCTGCCGGACACCGCCGAGCTGAAAAGCCGCCTGGCGCAAAACCCGCAGGACGACGAAGCCGCCTATCAACTGGCCATCCAGCAGCTGGCGCGCCAGCAGTACGACGCGGCGCTGGAAGGCTTGCTCAAGCTGTTTATCCGCAACCGCAGCTACAGCGAAGGCCTGCCGCACAAGACCTTGCTGCAGGTGTTCGAGCTGTTGGGCAATGATCACCCGCTGGTGACCGTGTACCGCCGCAAGTTGTTCGCCGCGCTGTACTAATCGCCGATCCAACTGTACAGCGGCGTATCCCCGCCGCTGGCCACCTTGACCTTGGCGCTATGGCGCAGGCGCACCAACAGGCGCTTGCCCGCCGCGGCATCCCCCGCCAAACCTTCCAGTCGATCAAGCAGTTCCAGGCCGCTGAGTTGCCCGGCGTTGCGCAACAGGTCCTGGGCGTTCTGCCACAGATCATCGTTCGGCTTGACCGGCGCTGCCGGCGCGGCGGTCGCGCTTGCCACTGGCGTCGCCTGCAGCTGCGCGCCGAGTCGTGCCCAATCGCCGTCGTCCAGCTCCAGGGTCAAGTCCACTGGCAGGTCGCCGATGGTTCCACGAATTCGCAACATCGTCCTTACTCCTGCATTTTTTCTGACGAGCATGCTCCCATGCGGCTTGCGCAACGCCAAGCGGGCGGTCAAACTCTCGGCACTATTGTTATAAGATCACATAACAAAACTTTCATCTCCTGGAGCTTTCCCATGCGCCGTCTGTTGCTTGCTTTGCCGTTTGCCCTGTTGCCACTCGCCATCGCTCACGCCGCTGACGAGCATGACCACGATCACGAACACGGCAGCCTCGGCGCCCACGAGCATGGCGTAGGCCGCCTTAACGCGGTACTCGACGGCCAGGCCCTGGAGCTTGAACTGGACAGCCCGGCGATGAACCTGGTGGGCTTCGAACACCTCGCCACCAGCGCAGCCGACAAAGCCAAGGTCGCCGCCGCCCGCAAACAGCTGGAGAACCCACTGGCCCTGTTCAACCTGCCCAAGGCCGCGGGTTGCGTGATCAGCTCCCAGGAACTCAACAGCCCGCTGTTCGGCGACAAACCTGAAGCCGACCACGACGACGATGATGACCACGACGCCAAAGACGGCGCCCACGAGCATCATCACGATCACAGTGAAATCCACGCCCACTACCAATTCACCTGCGCCACGCCGACCGCCCTGGGCAACCTGGACCTGACCCAGGTGTTCAAGACCTTCCCCGCCACCCAGAAAATTCAGGTACAACTGATCGGCCCGAGCGGCCAGCAAGGTGTTGAAGCGACGGCCACAGCAGCCACCCTGAAGTTCTGAGTGCCCATGACCCACCCATTGATCGAACTGTCTGACCTGGGCTTTAACTGGCCCGGTCACCCACAGTTGCTGGACATCCCCGCGTTCCGCCTGGAAGCGGGGGAAACCCTGTTTCTCAAGGGGCCGAGCGGCAGTGGCAAAACCACCTTGCTCGGCCTGCTCGGCGGTGTGCAGAAGCCCAGCCTGGGCAGTATCCGCCTGCTCGGCCAGGAGCTGACCGAACTTTCGGCCGGCGCCCGGGACCGCTTTCGCGTTGACCACACCGGCTATATCTTCCAGCAGTTCAACCTGCTGCCGTTCCTGTCGGTGCGCGAGAACGTCGAGCTGCCCTGTCACTTTTCCAAGCTGCGCGCGCAACGGGCAAAGCTGCGCCACGGCAGTGTCGACACAGCCGCCGCCACATTGCTGGCGCACCTGGGCCTGAAGGATAAGGACTTGCTGGAGCGCCGCGCCGACTCGCTGTCCATCGGCCAACAGCAACGGGTGGCCGCCGCCCGTGCGCTGATCGGCCAACCGGAGTTGGTGATCGCCGACGAGCCCACCTCGGCCCTGGACTACGACGCCCGCGAAGCCTTCATTCGACTGCTGTTCGCCGAATGCCGCGAAGCCGGCGCCAGCCTGTTGTTTGTCAGCCATGACCAGAGCCTGGCGCCGCTGTTCGACCGTAACCTGTCGCTGGCCGAACTCAATCGCGCCGCCACGCCCGCAGAGGTTTGAGATGTATCTGTTTCGTCTAGCCATGGCCAGCCTGGCTAACCGCCGCTTTACCGCGATCCTCACCGCCTTCGCCATCGCCTTGTCGGTGTGCCTGCTGCTGGCGGTGGAACGCGTGCGCGTTGAGGCGCGCAACAGTTTCGCCAGCACCATCAGCGGCACCGACCTGATCGTCGGCGCCCGCTCCGGTTCGGTCAACCTGCTGCTGTACTCGGTGTTCCGCATCGGCAACGCCACCAACAACATTCGGTGGGACAGCTACGAGCACTTCGCCGCCAGCCCCCAGGTGAAATGGGCGATCCCGATTTCTCTCGGCGACTCCCATCGTGGCTACCGCGTCATGGGCACCAACGAATCCTACTTCGAGCACTACCAGTACGGGCGCAAGCAAAACCTGGAACTGGCCAGCGGCCGCGCCTTCGCCACCGACCCGTTCGAAGTAGTACTCGGCGCCGAAGTCGCCGATGCCCTGCACTACAAGCTCGGTGACAAGCTGGTGCTGGCCCACGGCGTGGCGGTGGTCAGCCTGGTAAAACACGATGACAAACCGTTCACCGTGGTCGGTATTCTCAAGCGCACCGGCACGCCGGTGGACCGCACGCTGCATATCAGCCTCGGCGGTATGGAGGCGATCCATATCGATTGGCACAACGGCGTACCGGCCCAGGGCAAAGGCCGCATCAGCGCCGACCAGGCGCGCAACATGGACCTCACCCCGCAAGCCATCACGGCCTTTATGCTCGGCCTGAACAACAAGATTTCCACCTTCGCCCTGCAGCGGGAGATCAACGAATTCCGTGGCGAACCGATGCTGGCGATCCTGCCCGGCGTGGCGCTGCAAGAGCTGTGGAGCATGATGGGCACCGCCGAAAAAGCCTTGTTCGTGATCTCGCTGTTCGTGGTGTTGACCGGTTTGATCGGCATGCTCACGGCGATCCTCACCAGCCTCAACGAACGCCGCCGCGAAATGGCGATCCTGCGCTCGGTGGGCGCGCGGCCGTGGCATATCGCAACCTTGCTGATTTTCGAAGCCTTCGCCCTGGCCCTGTCCGGCGTGATCGCAGGCGTGGGCTTGCTGTATGTGTGCATCGCCGCATCGCGCGGGTATTTGCAGGCCAATTACGGCCTCGACCTGCCGATGTCGTGGCCCAGCGAATATGAATGGACCCTGCTCGCCGGTATCCTGGCGGCAGCGCTATTGATGGGCAGCGTGCCCGCCTGGCGCGCCTACCGACAATCCCTGGCCGATGGGCTGTCCATACGTTTATGAGGAAGGCTTCGATGCGTCGCGCTCTGTTTGCGTTATTGCTGCTGGTGGCCGTGCCGGCCTGGGCGGAGGACCAGCCCAGGGATTTGTCCTGGCAGGAGATGATCCCGCCGGACGCGCCACCGGAAATCCCCAACATGAAACCGCTGCACGACCTGTCGAACATGGCCGATGCCTTGTCCGTCGAAGCGGCGCCAGCGGCCAAGCAGGATCTGCCCAATGCGCCGGTGGTGCAGAGCCTCGATGGCCAGCACATCCGCCTGCCCGGGTATATCGTGCCGCTGGAAGTCAGTGAAGAAGGCCGCACCACCGAGTTCCTGCTGGTGCCGTATTTCGGCGCGTGCATCCATGTGCCGCCACCGCCATCGAACCAGATCGTGCACGTGAAAAGCGAACTCGGCGTGAAACTCGATGAGCTCTACCAGCCGTACTGGATCGAGGGTGCGATGCAGGTCAAACCGTCCACCAGTGAACTGGCCGACGCCGGCTACCAAATGGATGCCGAGAAAATTTATATCTACGAACTGCCGGAATAACGCTGATCGCCCTTTCATTGAGCTGAGTCAACAGACCGGACGGAACGATCTTTACCATTGGACGTACAACTTCTAAACGTCCTCTGGAGCTCCCATGAACAAGTCTCTGCTCGGCGCGTCCCTCTTCGCCCTCGCACTCGCCGCCCCTGCCGTCCACGCTCACGAAGCGGGCGACATTCTGATTCGTGCCGGTGCAATCACCGTGAACCCGAAGGCAGACAGCGGCACCGTCAAAGTTGACCAGGGTCCACTGGCCGGCGCCAACCTGGGCGGCAAGGCGACCATGAGCAGCGACACCCAGCTGGGTTTGAACTTCGCCTACATGCTCACCAGCCATGTCGGTATCGAACTGCTGGCGGCCACGCCGTTCGAGCATGACGTGAAGCTTAAGAACACCGCCCTCGGCGCCGCCAACGGCAAGCTCGGTACGCTGAAACACCTGCCGCCGACCCTGAGCGTCGTGTACTACCCACTGGACAATAAATCCCCGTTCCAGCCGTACGTAGGCGCCGGTATCAACTACACCTGGATCTACGACGAACACGTCGGCAGCCGCGCCTCCGAAGCCGGTTTCAGCAACTTCAAGGCCGAGAACTCCTGGGGCTGGGCTGCGCAGATCGGCGCGGACTACATGATCAACGACAAGTGGATGATCAACGCCCAGGCGCGTTACATCGACATCAGCACCAAGGCCACCGTGGAAAACAACGCCGTGGCGCCTGGCACTCGGGCCAAGGTCAATGTGGACGTGGACCCGATGGTTTACATGGTGGGTATCGGCTACAAGTTCTAAGCAACACTGCATAACCAATGTGGGAGGGGGGCTGCTGTAGTGAGGGGGCTTGTCCCGCGCTGGGTGCACCGCGGTCCAATGGGACTGCTGCGCAGTCCGGCGCGGGGCAAGCCCGCTCACTACAGCAATCCCCCTCCCACATTTGGTTTTGTATTGAGTCAGCTGTGGCGGTAGAACCGGTCCAGCAATGCCGGTAGCCCCGCCCGCCACGCCCGCGGCTTGATGCCGAAGGTGTGGAGGATTTTCTTGCAGGCCAGCACCGCATGCTGCGGTTCGTCTGCTGCATCCGGCCGTGCCGCGTGGGCCTGGGCGGTGGGCGCTTCGATGGCCAGCGCATGGTAGCTGCGCGCTTCGGTGAGGATCGCCTGGCCCAGCGCCAGCGGCGTGGTCGCCTCATGCCCGGCGTAGTGGTAAGTGCCCCACAGCGGCGCCGCGCAATCGAGTTGCTTGAGCACCGAGATGATCACCCGTGCGGCATCGTCCACCGGCGTCGGGTTACCGCGGCGGTCGTCCGCCATCAACAACTCATCCGGTTTCTCGGCCCGGGCCAGGAAGCGCCCGAGGGTGCCGTCGACGCTGTCATCCAACAGCCAGCCAAAACGCAACAGCACATGTTGCGGGCACGTCGCGCGCACGCTCTGTTCGATCCGCCATAACGCCTGGCCGCGCAGGCCCAGGGGCACCGGCTCGTCCTTTTCGCTGTAGGCGGTGGCGCGGGAGCCATCGAACACGCGGTAGCTGGACGGTTGCAGCAGGGTAATGTTGTGGTGCTGGCACAGTTCAGCCAGGCGCTCGATGGCGAACTCCTGGGCGGCCAGGCGGGTTTCGCTGACGGCTTCGGCCTGGAACCAGTCGAAATAGTAGGCGAGGTTGATCAACGCATCGGGACGGGTGTCGTCGAGCAATTGGGTGAGGCTTGCGGCATCCCAGCCGTCTTGGGGCGGTTTGGGTGCGAGGAAACCAATGTCTTCCTCTGCACCGAGGCGAATCAGCGCCTGCCCGAGGGCATTCCCGCCGCCCAGTAACATAAGGCGCATTCGCATAGATTGAGCAGGCCCGGTCTGTTTGGAACGATGGTTATGGTCGGCAAGCCCGTGAGGCGTGCCGTAGGTTTATTCCAGAATCGTTGCATTTTGCGGGTTTGTAGCGCAACCGTCACGGATAAAGTGCGGGGTTGCAACTTGTTGGAGTGGGCTGCATAACTTAGGCATGAACCTTCCTGAATCAACCGACACGGTCTTGAACGGCTTCCACCCCGCCGTCAGCACCTGGTTCCGCCACACCTTCCCTTCGGTGACCAGCGCCCAGGCCCAGGCGTGGCCGCTGATCCGCCAGCGCCGCTCGACGCTGATCGCAGCGCCCACCGGCTCCGGCAAGACGCTGACGGCGTTCCTCGCGGTGCTCGATGACCTGGTTCACCAGGGCCTGGCCAACGGCGGGCAACTGCCGGACGAGACGCTGGTGGTGTATGTGTCGCCGCTCAAGGCGCTGTCCAATGACATCCAGATCAACCTGCAAACCCCGCTGGCCGGGATCACCGAGCATTTGCAGCGCCTGGGCCTGCCGCCACTGGTGATCCGCACCGCCGTGCGCACCGGCGATACCCCGCAGAAAGACCGCGCACAGATGCGCAAGCGCCCGCCGCATATCCTGGTGACCACGCCGGAATCGCTCTACGTGCTGCTGGGCTCGGACTCCGGCCGGCAGACGCTGGCCAGCACGCGCACGGTGATCGTCGATGAAATCCACGCCATCGCCGCCAGCAAACGCGGCAGCCACCTGGCCTTGAGCCTGGAGCGCCTGCAAGGCTTGTGCGCCGAGCCGCTGACCCGCATCGGTCTGTCGGCCACGCAAAAACCCATCGAAGCGGTGTCGCGCTTTCTGGTGGGCACTGAGCGAACGTGCGACATCGTCGACATCGGCCATGCCCGCCCCCGTGACCTGGATATCGAAGTGCCCCCGGTGCCGCTGTCGGCGGTGATGGCCAACGATGTCTGGGAGCTGGTCTACGACCGCCTCTCCGCCCTTGCCCGTGAGCACCGCACCACGCTGATCTTCGTCAACACCCGGCGCCTGGCCGAACGCCTGGCCCGGCACTTGAGCGAGCGCCTGGGCAAGAGCGCCGTCGCCGCCCACCACGGCAGCCTGGCCAAGGAGATGCGCCTGGACGCCGAGCAACGGCTCAAGGCCGGCGAGCTGCAAGTGCTGATCGCCACAGCGTCCCTGGAACTGGGGATTGATATCGGCGATGTCGATTTGGTGTGCCAGATCGGTTCGCCGGGCTCCATCAACGGCTTTCTGCAACGGGTGGGCCGCTCCGGGCATCAGGTCGGCGGCACGCCCAAGGGGCGCCTGTTCGCCACCACCCGCGACGATCTGATCGAATGCGCCGCCCTGCTCGATTGTGTGCGGCGGGGAGAACTGGACACCTTGCAGATCCCGGTGGCGCCCCTGGACGTGCTGGCCCAGCAGATCATCGCCGAGGTCAGTGCCCAGGAGTGGCCGGAGCAGGCCCTGCTTGACCTGATCCACCGCGCCGCGCCCTACGCCGCCCTGGATGAACGCCACTATCAGGCGCTGCTGCAGATGCTCGCCGAGGGCTACAACGGGCGCCAGGGTATCCGCAGCGCGTACCTGCACCGCGATGCCCTGACCCGCACCCTGCGCGGTCGCCGTGGCGCCAAGCTGACCGCCGTGACCAGCGGCGGCACCATCCCCGACAACGCCGACTACAGCGTGTTGCTCGAACCCCAAAGCCTGAACATCGGCAGCGTCAACGAAGACTTCGCGGTGGAAAGCATCGCCGGGGATATCTTCCAGCTCGGCAATACCTCCTACCGCATCCTGCGGGTCGAAGCCGGCAAAGTGCGGGTCGAAGACGCCCATGGCCAGCCGCCGACCATTCCGTTCTGGCTCGGCGAAGCGCCGGGGCGCAGCAATGAGTTATCCGCCGCTGTCGCGCGTTTGCAGGGGCAACTCGACACCCTGCTCAGCGCCAGCCCCGGCGACCTGCAACCGGCGCAAGAGTGGCTCACCGGCACCCTTGGCCTGAACCGCGCCAGCGCCGAACAGATCCTCGACTACCTGGCCCGCGCGCGCCTGGCCCTCGGCGCGTTGCCGTCCCAGGACACGTTGATCATGGAGCGGTTTTTCGACGAATCCGGCGGCACCCAGTTGATCATCCACACGCCGTTCGGCAGCCGCATCAACCGCGCCTGGGGCCTGGCCTTGCGCAAGCGTTTTTGCCGCACCTTCAATTTCGAATTGCAGGCGGCAGCCAGCGAAAATGCGATCGTGCTGTCGCTGTCCACCAGCCACAGTTTCGAGCTGGATGAGGTGTGGCGTTACCTCAACAGCAACAGTGCCGAACACCTGCTGATCCAGGCGGTGCTGGATGCGCCGCTGTTCGGCGTGCGCTGGCGCTGGAACGCCGGCGTGGCCCTGGCGCTGCCGCGCTTTACCGGTGGGCGCAAGGTGGCGCCGCAGATCCAGCGCATGAAGAGCGAAGACCTGATCGCCAGTGTGTTCCCCGACCAGATCGCCTGCCTGGAAAACCTCGCCGGTGAACGCGAAGTACCCGAGCACCCGCTGGTGGAACAAACCCTCGATGACTGCCTGCACGAAGCCATGGACAGCGACGCCTGGCTTGCCTTGCTGCGGCGCATGGAGCGCGGCGAAGTGCGCTTGATCAGCCGCGACCTGCCGGCGCCCTCGCCCATGGCCGCCGAAATCCTCAGCGCGCGCCCCTACACCTTTCTCGACGATGCACCGCTGGAAGAACGCCGCACCCAGGCCGTGCTCAACCGTCGTTGGAGCGACCCACAGAGCACCGACGACCTGGGCGCACTGGATGCGGACGCCATCGCCGGCGTGCGCGAAGAGGCCTGGCCGGCGCCCCATGGCGTGGATGAAATGCATGAGGCACTGATGAGCCTGGCGTGCATCGCCAGCCACGAAGTCACGGCGCAATGGGCCGAGTGGCTGAACGCCTTGGCCAAGGCTGGCCGCGCCTTTCAGTTGTCCAATGGCCTGTGGGTCGCGGTGGAGCGCCTGGGGTGTTTGCAGGCGATCTACCCCAACAGCTTGCCGTTGCTCCCCGGCTTCGATGAGCCCTGGACCTTTGACGACGCGCTGGTGGAACTGCTGCGTGCGCGCCTGGGTGGCTTCGGCCCGCAGAGCATTATCGAGATCGCCGCGCCACTGGCCTTGCCGCTGGCCGACATCACCCAGGCACTGGCCCGCCTGGAACAGGAAGGCTACGTGCTGCGCGGTCGCTTCAGCCCCGGCGCACTCGAGGAACAATGGTGCGAACGGCATCTGCTCGCACGCATTCATCGCTACACGGTCAAGCGCCTGCGCCGGGAAATCGAGCCGGTGGCGCTGCAGGATTTCATGCGCTTCCTGTTCGATTGGCAGCATCTGTCCGATAGCACACGTGGCCAGGGCAGCGCGATGCTGCCGCAGATTGTCGGCCAGTTCGAAGGCTACGCCGCCGCCACGTCGGCCTGGGACAGTGACCTGCTCAGTGCGCGGCTCAAGGATTACTCATCGACCTGGCTCGACGAGCTGTGCCGCAGCGGCAAGCTGGTGTGGACGCGCTTGAGCAACAAGTCCGGCGCCATCGCCCTGCGCAGCACGCCGGTGGTGCTGTTGCCGCGCAGCCAGGTGGCATTGTGGAGCGGGCTCACCGAACCCACCGATAGCACGACGCTGTCGCCCAAGGCGCAGAAAGTCCACCTGGCCTTGCGCGAACACGGCGCGCTGTTTTTCGATGAGCTGGTGCACGAAGCCCATCTGTTGCGCAGCGAACTGGAAACCGCCTTGCAGGAACTGGTCGGCGCCGGCCTGGTGAATGCCGACAGTTTTGCCGGGTTGCGCGCACTGACCACCCCGGCCAGCAAGCGCCAGGCGCGCAGCAGTCGGCGCGGGCGTGGGGCGTTTATCGGCGGCATGGACGATGCCGGACGCTGGGCGCTGATTCGCCGCCCATCGACCGCCGCCGGCCCGCACTCGGCCGAAACCCTGGAACATGTGGCGATGACCTTGCTGCGCCGTTATGGCGTGGTGTTCTGGCGTTTGCTGGAGCGCGAGGCGGATTGGTTGCCGAGTTGGCGCGAACTGCTACGCACATTCCATCGGCTGGAAGCCCGGGGTGAGATTCGCGGCGGGCGGTTTGTCAGCGGGCTGGCGGGTGAGCAGTTTGCGCTGCCGGAGGCGATCCCATTGCTGCGCGAGGTGCGGCGCCGCCCCCATGACGGGAGTTTGATCGCCGTGTGCGGGGCTGACCCGCTGAACCTGGTGGGCACACTGTTGCCGGGCAGCAAGGTGCCGGCGGTGAGTGGGAATCGTGTTGTGTATCGGGATGGTGTGCCGGCGGCGGTGATGATCGCCGGCAAGCAGCAGGTGTTGCTGGAGGTGGATCAGCAGGCGGTGCAGGAGAAGTTGATCAGGCATTGAATTTGAGGGCCTCATTGAGGCCTGGGCTGCTCCGTCAACACCACCGACGCCGGCACCTCTTCATCCGGCTCATCCACCTGGGGTGTACGCTTGGGCAACAAAACCTGCTGTGGATAAGTCTGCGCGAAGTGCACCTCATCACAGTTATCCACAAGCTTTTTCAAACGCTGGTTGAACGCACGGCTCACCGCATATTGCCCACCCGACACGGTACGGAACTGCGCCGTGAGCACCACGCCATTAAGGTCCATCTTGTCGACGCCAAACACCTCCAGCGGCCCTTGCAGGTTGTACTTGAGGAACACATCGTCGCGGATCGACTGCCCGGCCTCGCGGATCAGTTCCACGGCCTTGTCCACATCGGTGTCGTAGGTGAACTGCACCGAGAAGAACGCATAGGCAAATTGCCGCGACTGGTTGGTGACCGCCTTGATCTGCCCGAACGGCACCGAATGCACAAAGCCCTTGCCGTCGCGCAGGCGCAGGGTACGGATGGTCAGGCCTTCGACGGTGCCGGCGTGGCCGGAATCAAGCACCACCCAGTCGCCGATGGACAAGGTGTCTTCGATGATGATGAACAGGCCGGTAATCACGTCCTGCACCAATTGCTGGGAGCCGAAACCAATCGCCAGGCCGACCACACCGGCCCCCGCCAGCAACGGCGCGACGTTGATGCCCAGGTTGGCCATGGTGGTGATTGCGCAGATCACCACCAGGATGATTTTCACCGCATTGCGCAGCAGCGGCAGGATGGTCTTCACCCTTGTGCTGGGCTGGCGATTGGAGCGTTTGTTCACCGGCGGTTTCAGCGCTTCCTGGATCGCCGTGTCGAGCACCACCCAGAACAACCAGGTCATCAGCAGGATCAGGCCGATGCTGCTGAGGGAATCGCTGATCGCGCGTCCCACCGAGTTGCGCTGGGCAAATTCGAACAGCGACACGCCCCAGATCCGCCCGAGTATTTCGATAAAGGCGATGGCCATGACAATGCGCAGGATCGCGTGCAACAGGCTGAGAAAACGCTCCTTGTAGGCACTGCTGCGCTGGATAGCCACCTGGCTGCGGGACTTGAACAGGTGTTGCAGCACCGTGCTCAGGAATACCGTGCCGATCAACAGAATCGTGGTGAACAGCGCGCAGCGCAGGGCTTTCTGGTTGTCGTCGCCGGCGCCGATCAGGTTGATCGCCGAGACCAGCACCATCAACAGGATCGGCCAGTACCAAAGGCCGGAAAATATCCGCAGCGACTGCTGCAACGCCGGGTGTTTCAGGCGCTGGGCCAGCGGTCGATTACGGATCAGGTGGGCCACCGGGCGGCGCAGGCGCACCACCAGCACGCCAAAGATCACCGCCGCGAACAGGCCGGTAAACACCGCGATACTGCTGGTGATATTGCCCCCGAGCTGGCGGGCGATCTGCGGACTGGTCAGGGCGTCGCTGAGGGCGGCGAGGAAGCCGATCAGGAACAGCGGCTTGGGGCAGTAGTCGCGAATGATCTGCACCGCCGGCCGCTTATGGCCGACGTTGAACATCACAATCACGCACAGCAGCATCGACGTGGAGAAGATGCCGCTGCTGGTCGCATAGGCAAAGCACAGCGCCAGTGCGCGACCTATGGACGTGGGCAGGAAGTGACTGACATAGAGCGTCAGCGGCAGGCAGATCAGCGCCGGGATCGTGTAGGGCACCACATAACCCAGCACGCCTTGCAGGCGCCCCCGCCGTTCGATGAAAGGACGACGACTCAGGCGCAGCACGATAAACCGCCCCAGCAGCGTCAACCCAACGAAGGCACCGACCCACACCCCGGACAGCAGCAGGAAGTCGCCGGCCACGCTCCACGGCGAACGCTCCGACGTCTGGTCAACCAACCGGCCGACCTCATCTGCCGCGCGGTCCGCGCGCAGGCGCCAGGCATCAACAAGGTTCTGATTGAGGTCGAGCTTGTTCTGCACATCATCGATGCTGGAACTGATGGCACCGAGCAATCCGCCCTCTACCAGCAACTCCGGTTTGGCCGGTGCTTCGGCTTCCGGCGCGGTGGCAGCGGCGTACAGTGCGCCGCTGCCGCAGAACAGCAGCGCGCCGAGCAGTAATGCAGTCTTTAGATTCAGCAAAACACCGGGCTCCTTCAGAAGGGTCTGTAAGGAACTGACGAATTTGAGCACTGATCGTTCCCCTGTTTCAGCATCTTTGCCGCTTGGGCAACTATCAAATGCGGCCTGCATGCCGGGGTGAGGCGTGGTGGCCTTCGGCACAGTTTTGAACCTGCACCGTCTGTAGGACGGTGGAAACTTTCGCGCAAATTGCACGGTCATCCCAAAACGGAGGTCAATCGACCCACATCGACGGGAGTAACCATGACGGCGATTCATATCGGCATTTCCGGCTGGCGCTACACGCCTTGGCGGGGGGATTTCTACCCCGAGGGGCTGACCCAGAAACGCGAGCTGCAGTTTGCGTCACGGGCCGTCAACAGCATCGAGATCAACGGTTCGTTCTACGCGCTGCAAACTCCCAAGCGTTACGCCGAGTGGTATGCCCAGACGCCTGAAGACTTCATGTTCAGTGTCAAGGCACCGCGCTACATCACGCATATCCTGCGCCTGCAGGATGTGCACAAGCCGATGGCGAACTTCTTCGCCTCCGGAGTGCTGGAGCTGAAAGACAAACTCGGCCCGATCCTGTGGCAGTTTCCGCCCAGCTTTAAATTCGATCCGCTGCTGTTCGAAGCCTTCCTCGCCGAATTGCCCACCGACACCCGGCAGGCCGCCACCCTCGCCCACCAGCATGAGCCGCGCCTGAACGGCAAGGCCAGCCTGCAGGCCCACGGCAAGCGCGCCCTGCGCCACGCGGTGGAGATTCGTCATAACAGTTTTGCGGTGCCGGAGTTTGTGCAGATGCTGGATAAGCACGGCGTGGCGTTGGTGGTGGCAGACACCGCCGGCAAGTGGCCGTATCTCGAAGATGTTACCGCCAACTTCATGTACTTGCGTTTGCACGGCGACAAGCAGCTGTACGCCAGCGGTTATACCGATGAAGCCCTCAAGCGCTGGGGCGATCGCATCGAACGTTGGGCCCACGGCAAGCAACCGGCCGATGCGCACCTGGCCGCCCCGCAGCACAAACCGCGCGCCCGCAAACAGCGGGATGTGTTTTGCTTTTTCGACAATGACATCAAAGTGCGTGCGCCCTTCGATGCACGCCACTTGCTGCAGCGTTTCGGGCTGGACAGGCAGCTTTCCACCGAGCCCGGCAAGTTGCCTGAACCGGAGGTGTTGCCATGACGCATCCGGAATGGGTCCCCATTACGCCCACCGTCGCCATCACTCGCTTCACGGTGCTGACGGTCAATATCCACAAGGGCTTCACCGCCTTGAACCGACGCTTCATCCTGCCCGAGCTGCGTGAAGCGGTACGCAGTGTGGGCGCTGATATGGTGTTCCTGCAGGAAATCCACGGCACCCACGAGCGCCATCCCCAGCGCTACAGCGACTGGCCGAACATGCCGCAGTACGAGTTCCTCGCCGACAGCATCTGGCCGCAGTTCGCCTACGGGCGCAACGCGGTCTACCCCCATGGCGACCACGGCAATGCGTTGCTGTCGAAATTCCAGATCGTGAGTTACGACAACCTCGACATCTCCCAAAGCGGCCATGAAAACCGTGGCCTGTTGCATTGCGTGCTGCGCTTGCCTGGCACCGGACAGGAAGTGCATGCGATCTGCATCCACCTGGGCTTGCGCGAGGTGCATCGCCAGCAGCAATTGCGCTTGCTGGAGCAGCGTATCAGCGAGATCCCGGCGGATGCGCCGTTGGTGGTTGCCGGCGATTTCAATGACTGGCGCCAACGCGCCGACCTCAGCCAAAGCGGCCTGCAGGAAGTATTCATGCAGGCCCACGGTAAACCCGCACGCACCTTTCCGGCACGCCTGCCGCTGCTGGCACTGGACCGCATCTATGTGCGCAATCTAAAGATTCATCACCCCAAGGTGCTGACCACCCGTCCCTGGTCCCATCTGTCAGACCACGTGCCCTTGTCGGTGGAGATTGAACTATGAACATTGCCGTTGAGCACATTTCTACCGACCAGCCGCCGGATGAAGCCAAGGCTCGCGACCTCGATTACGGCTGGCAGCCTGACAACCGGCTCGAGTTGCTGGAGAACGGCGAGGCGTACTTTCCCAAAGTATTCGACGCCTTGCGCGGGGCGCAGCGGGAGATCCTGCTGGAGACCTTTATCCTCTTCGAAGACAAGGTCGGCCATGAGCTGCAACGCATCTTGATCGACGCAGCGCAGCGTGGAGTCAAGGTGGTGGTCAGCCTGGATGGCTTTGGCTGCGGCGAACTGAGCCGCGCTTTTCTCGGCGAATTGGCCCAGGCCGGGGTGGCCGTGCAGATGTTTGACCCGGCGTCCAAGACCCTGGGTATTCGCACCAACTGGTTTCGCCGCCTGCACCGCAAGATCGTGGTAGTGGATGCCACCGTGGCGTTTATCGGCGGGATCAATTTTTCTGCCGATCACCTGGGGGATTTCGGCCCCGAGGCCAAGCAGGATTACGCGGTGCAGGTGATAGGCCCGGCGGTGGCCGACCTGCATCATTTCGCCCTCGCCCAAAGCGGCCGCCAGGTGCGTACGCGGCGCGGTTGGCGACGGCGCCAGCGACGGCCATCGCCTTGGCCGACCGATACAGGCGAGGGCCTGGTGCGCTTGATTTACCGCGACAACCTGCAGCACCGCGACGACATTGAAGAGGCCTACATCCATGCCTTGAGCAAAGCCCGGGAACGCGCGGTGATTGCCAATGCCTATTTCTTCCCCGGTTACCGCCTGCTGCGTGAGATCCGCAATGCGGCGCGCCGTGGCGTGAAGGTGCAATTGATCATGCAGGGCCAGCCCGATGTGCTGCTGGCCAAGCTGGCCGCGCGCATGCTCTACGACTACCTGCTCAAGGATGGCGTGGTGATTCATGAATATTGCCAGCGCCCGCTGCACGGCAAAGTCGCGCTGGTGGATGACGAGTGGAGCACCGTGGGTTCGAGCAACCTCGACCCGTTAAGCCTGTCGCTGAACCTGGAGGCCAACGTGCTGATTCGTGACCGGGCGTTCAATCAGCAACTGTACAAACGCCTGGACGTACTCGCCAAGGAGCATTGCCAGACCATGCCGGAAAACCGCAAGCCGCGCCTGTGGCTATGGCGACTGACCGTCGGTTTCCTGGTGTTCCATGTGATGCGCCACTTCCCCGCGCTGACCGGCTGGTTCCCGGCGCACAAGCCACGGTTGAAACCCTTCGAGGCTCGAACCCATGACATCTGAAGCCAACGGTTCACGCTTAAAGCGCTGGAAGAAACCGCTGACCGTGGCGTTCTTCCTGTTGCTGATCGTGCTGTTCACCCTCCTCGCAAGGCGTATCGACTGGAGCGAAGTGTTCCACACCCTGGGCGATTTCAAGCTGCGCACCCTGCTGATCGCGGGCACGCTGACGTTATGCAGCTTTATCGTCTACGCCTGCTTCGACTTGATCGGCCGCACCTACATTCGCCAACCGCTGCGCTGGAAGCAAATCCTGCCGGTCGGAATCATCAGCTATGCGTTCAATCTGAACCTGAGTGCCTGGGTCGGCGGAATCGCCATGCGCTATCGGCTGTATTCGCGGCTGGGGGTGAGCACTGGCAATATCGCCAAGATTCTCGGGCTGAGCCTGGCCACCAATTGGTTCGGTTATATGGCATTGGCCGGGGTGGTGTTCAGCAGCGGCCTGGTGACCATGCCGCCGGGCTGGAAGCTCAGCAGCGGCGCCCTGCAGGGCGTGGGTGTGCTGTTGGTGCTGGCGAGCCTGGGCTATCTGGCGGCGTGCCAATTCTCGACAAAGCGTGCATGGTCGATTCGCGGCATCGAGATCAACCTGCCGTCGCTGCGCATGGCGTGCCTGCAGTTGGCATTGGGCGCGTTGAACTGGTCGCTGATGGCCGCGGTGATTTTCACCTTGTTGCCCGCCAAGCTGGACTACCCGCTGGTGTTGGGCGTGCTGCTGATCAGCGCGATCGCCGGTGTCATCACCCATATCCCCGCCGGGCTCGGGGTGCTGGAAGCGGTGTTTATCGCACTGCTGCAACATGAAGCGTCGCGCGGCAGTTTGCTGGCCGGGCTGATCGCCTATCGGGCCATTTACTTTATCCTGCCGCTACTGATCGCCCTGGTGATGTACCTCGGTGTCGAGGCCAAAGCCAAGGCACTACGGGTGAAGAAAACACCAGCATGATCGCGTTACTGGGACTGGATGATGCTCAACCGTTCCCCCACTACCATCTCGGTGATCCAGTCCACCAGGATCGAGGTGTAGGCCTGTTGTGACACTGGATCGCTCAGGGAGTGGTCGGCACCATCGATGATGCGGTGCGTCAGGGAGTGCGTGTGCTGGCACGCCGCGCGGTAGCTCATGATGGTGGCGTGGGGCACATGGTCATCGGTTTCCGATTCGACAATCAGCACATCACCGGTAAATTGCGCGCAGGCCTGCAGTGCGCGGTTGGTTTCGGCGTGCACCAGCGTACTGCGGTAATCCATCAGGTCGGCCTTATCGAGGTCACGCTTGGGCTTGAGCCATTCCTGGTCGCGGTACAACGCAGGCACGCGCAGCGCCAGCCAGCGCACCGGGCGCAATGAGGTGAGAATCGCCGCCAGATAGCCGCCATAGCTGGTGCCCACCACCGCCACCGCCGAGGTGTCGATGGCCGGGTGCGAGAGCAGTCGGTCGTAGGCCGCCAGCAGATCGCGCAGGTTGTCTTCACGGGTGACGCGGGACAACGGGATACCTGTGCCCGCGTGGCCACGCAGATCGAACGTCAGGCACACGCATCCCAGCCCGGCGATACCTTTGGCGCGCTCCAGGTCCCGCTCCTGGCTACCGCCCCAGCCGTGCACGAATAACACCCCCGGCACCTTCGATTTGGGGCTGAGGAACGTGCCGCTCATCTGTTCGTCGTCGATGTCGATCGCAATGCTTTCGCTTCTAGCCGTCATAAGATTTAACCGTCACGTACTTGAGAAGAAAGTCGCTGTGTTCCGCCGGGCCTCGGTACACCTCGATAGCATCCGCGGGCAGCGCCTGGTCCACGTAGGTTTCTACCGAAGACACCTGAATGGCCTTGAGGCCCGGGTGGTTGATAAAGCTCTGCAGCGCCGCGACTTCCGCGCTGCTGGCGCCCCCCATGCGCCAGGATTGTTCAAGCACACCACTGCGCCGCTGGCCGTCGCTGTCCAGGCCCTGGGCGATATCGTAGTTGCGCCGGGACGCGTAGAAACCCGGGTAAGCCTCATCGGCGGCCGCGTCGAAGACCTGGGCTTGCTCGATGGCTTGGCGCACGTCGCCGGGCAGCTCGAGCTTGAGCAAATCGTCATAACCGCCAGGCACCACCAGCAGGTTGGAGCCACCGTAGACCTCCTCGCCCTGTCCGTCCTGGGTCAGGTATTGCTCGCCGCAGTAGCTGATGACGTGATCGCCGATAAAACTCTGGCCCACACTATGGGTGACCACATCGTGCAGGTCTTGTTCCAGCACGACGCCTTCGCTGAACATCCGGGCCGCTTCGGGGCGCGCCAGCACGGCCTCGAACTCATCCAGGCTGTGGATAACTTCCTGGCCGCGCCCGGCGCAGGCATGCACCGGTTTCAGGCGGATCGGCCCGCTGTAGAGCAAGCGTTTGGCGGCTTCCTGTGCATCGTTGAACGCAAATACGCTCAGGCCGTCCAGCACAACGTCGCGCACGCGCTCGCAGAACAAGGGCGACCAGCCTTCGGGGGCTGCAGCGTCCGGGCCCAGCAGGCCGTGACTGATGGCTTTGGTGCCGATGAAATCATGCTCCACATAACCGCCCCACAGGTCTTCGGGGCCCTTGATATCAAGGGCCCGCGCCTGTGCAGGGCCAATCAGCGTTTGCGTGGGAAGCAGGTAGCGCTCACGGCCGGCGTGTTTGCGTGGATCGTAATCACCGCCGTACTTGAGCCCAAGGATTTGTGCCAGCCAGCGCGCAAGGGCTCGGTTGGTTTCGACTTCATGCCGGGGAGCGCCCTCTCGCGTGGAGTGAGCGACTACCCATTTCTTGCGTTGAGTCGGGGTCATGCATCCCCCTTGGCCATCCCGCCATGTGTGTGGGTGGAAGGTTGCAGGGATCAGGCCAAGGCAGGTTCAAAAGTGATGCCTTTGAAATCAATCGCTTGCGCAAAAAGCGATAGCAGTTGGCCTGTATTATTCTGCACGACACCACCTTGACCGTGGGGCGTTCTGCACGATTCACACGCCAAAACGGCTGCGGTAATCACTGGGTGCCAAACCGGTGATCTTCTTGAAGGTGGCGCGAAACGCACCAGGGTCCTGATACCCCACGGTCCAGGCGATGTGGTCGATGGTGGCGGTGGTGAACTCCAGCATTTGCCGCGCCTTGCCGACACGTAAATGCTGGCAGTATTCGGTGGGTTTCAATCCCGTGGCACTGCGAAAACGCCGTAGGAACGTGCGTTCTTCCAACCCCGCCTCTTGCGCCATGGCGGCCACGGACACATCCACCGCGCCACTGGCTTGCAACCAATGCTGGACCTTGAGGATGGCCGCATCGCCATGGCTGAGGATCGGCGCAAAGTTGCTGCCGCACTGGCTGGCACTGTCGCTGTGCTCGATCACCAGGAAACGCGCGGTATCGGCAGCGACGCTGGGGCCCATCAGGCGGTCGACCAGGCGCAGGCCCAGCTCGGACCAGGCCATCAGCCCGGCGGTGGTGATCAGGTCGCCGTCATCGACGATCGGTTTATCCGCCTCAAGGCGTACAGCCGGATAACGGGTCGCGAAGGATTTGGCTGAGGACCAATGGGTGGTGGCGCTGCGCCCGTCCAACAGACCGCTGCGCGCCAGCAGGATCGAACCGATGCACACGCCACCGAGCACGGTGCCTGCAGCGTGTTGCTGGCGAATCCACTCGAGCAGTGCGGGCGGCGCCTGGTCTTCGGTGAACTCGCCGATTGAAGGCGGCACCAGCACCGCCATCATCGGTTGCTCAGGCCCTGGGTAGCTGTCGAATACCCGCGTGGGTGTGCCATGGCCATCTACCTGCCAGTGGCTCACCCGCAGCAACGGCAGCTGTGCGGATTGATGCTCGGCGGCGATCCGGTTGGCGACACCGAACAGATCGGTCAGCCCATGCACCGCTGCCAACTGCGCCCCCTGGTAGATCAACACGCCCAGCTCAACAACCGCCATTGTCAGTTTTCCCCCTGTTATTGTCGGTGCAGCCAATCCCCCGCTCCGGCGCCAGCTAACATACTGGCCCCATCAACCCATCACGAGGCAATACCCATGGCCAAGCAAGCGCTCATCCTAATCGATATCCAGAACGACTACTTCCCTCAAGGCAAGTGGCCGCTCGATGGCGTGGACGCCGCCGCGGACAAGGCTGCGCAGGTGCTCCAGGCGTTTCGCCAGAACGGGGATGCAGTGATTCATGTGCGCCATGAGTTCACGTCCGAGGATGCACCGTTTTTCACGCCGAACTCTGAGGGTGCCTATTTGCACCCCAAGGTGCTGAACGAGGGCAGCGAGCCGGTGGTGCTTAAACATTTCGTGAATGCGTTCCGCGAAACCCCTCTACGCGCCCTTCTGGAACAGCGCAGCATCACCGAACTGGTGGTGGTCGGCAGCATGAGCCATATGTGCATCGATGCGGTGGTGCGGGCCGCAGCGGACCTGGGCTACAAGGTCACGGTGATTCATGACGCATGTGCCACCCGCGATCTGGAGTTCAATGGGCAGGTGATTCCGGCGGCGCAGGTGCATGGCGCGTATATGGCGTCGTTGGCATTTGGCTATGCGGGCGTAGTGTCAGCGGATGAGTATTTGAAGGCGCAGGCAGCAGCGGCGTAAGCGCTGCTTGCTTCTGTGCCGTCAGCGGGTCGCGATGATAAACAGGCGCGGGAAGGGCAGTAATACGGTGCCATCGCCTAGTGCTGGATAAGCCTGTGTAATCCGCGCCTGGTATTCCTGTAGGAAAGCGGCTTTTTCGCTATCGGTCAGTGGCGCGAGAAAGGGTCGCAAGCCCGAGCCCTTGAACCACTCCACCACAGCGGCATGATCCGCCAGCGGGTGCTGGTACGTGGTGCGCCACACATCCACGGTACTGCAGTGTTGGCTCAGCAACTCGTAGTAGTAGCTCACCGAGTGGCGCTCATTGTGTTGGAACGCGCCGATCTTTGCCGCCCATGGGCCATCTGCCGCCACTTCGCGTGCCAGCCGGTGGGCGGGTTCATTGAGGTTGTCTGGGGTTTGTACGGCGAGCGTGCCGCCAGGCGCCAACTGGTCGACCAGATGCGGATAGAGCGTGGCGTGGTTTGGCAGCCATTGCAGCGAGGCGTTGGCGAGGATCACGTCGAATGTCTGCGACGGACTCCAGGCACCGATGTCCGCCAGCTCAAAGTTCAGCGCGGGCAGGCGCTTGCGGGCGTCGACCAGCATGTCGTCGGAACTGTCCAGGCCCGTCACCTGCGCCTGCGGGAAACGCTCGGCCAATACCTGGGTGGAGTTGCCGGGGCCGCAACCCAGGTCCACCGCTGTGTGCACCACGGTATTCGGAATGGCCGCGACCAGGTCACGGACCGGACGAGTGCGTTGTTGTTCAAACATCGTGTATTGCTTGGCAGACCAGGTCATCGCGGCTCTCCTTGTTCTGTGGAAGTGGGTTACAGCCTAAATCGAGTGGCCCCCGGAGACAAATGCCAGGGCCGGCGATCGTTCCATCCCGTCATTTAATCCGTTGCGGGTGCAGCTTCATGCATCACGAAATTACAAAAAAGCCCCGAGAGCAGGGCTCACGGGGCTTTTTGGGAAAGCTATACGGATTGCGCCGAGCGATATCCTAGAACGGAATATCGTCATCAAAGCTGTCGAAATCCGGAGCCGGTTGCGGAGCGGCCTGTTGCGGTGCTGGACGCGACTCACGCTGTGGCTGCTGGCTTGGCTGCGGACGCGTCTGCTGTGGACGCGGTGCCGAGTTGGACATACCGCCCTGGCCTTGTTGGTCGCCCTGTGGACGGCCGCCCAGCAGTTGCATGGTGCCTTGCATGTCGACCACGATTTCAGTGGTGTAACGCTTGATGCCGTCTTTTTCCCACTCGCGGGTTTGCAGCTTGCCTTCGATGTAGACCTGCGAACCTTTGCGCAGGTATTCACCGGCGATCTCTGCGACCTTGCCGAACATCGACACACGGTGCCATTCGGTTTTCTCGACCTTCTGGCCGGTCTGCTTGTCGGTCCATTGTTCGCTGGTCGCCAGACTCAGGTTGGTCACGGCGTTACCGTTAGGCAAGTAGCGAACTTCGGGATCCTGGCCGCATGTACCGACCAATATGACTTTGTTAACCCCACGGGCCATAACGTTCTCCTATGCTGGGCGCGCTGTCGGCACTGGGTTGACCAGTTGCTCGAGCGTCGCGCGATCCAATAATTCGGTGTCCAATTTGATGTAAATGGCCGCCTCTTCAGCGACCACGACTGCATCTGTTACCCCTACGACTGCCTTCAGGCGCTCTACCAGACCGCTTTCACGGATCGCCTCAGGCGATAGCGGCAAACGCAGGCTTGTGACGTAGGGAGGTTCGCGCATGGTAACAGCAAAGGCCAACCAAAGTGCAGCCAGCCCGGCGCATCCGAGGAACACAACCGACAAACCGCCATGCTGGAACATCCAGCCGCCCATGATGCCGCCCAGCGCCGAGCCAAGGAACTGGCTGGTGGAATACACCCCCATCGCCGTGCCTTTGCCGCCGGCCGGTGAAACTTTACTGATCAGCGAAGGCAATGAAGCCTCCAGCAGGTTGAACGCGGTGAAGAACACCACCGTGCCAATAACCAGCGCCCGTAGGCTGTCGCCGAACTGCCAGAAGAATAGTTCAGTGAGCATTAATGTCGCGACGGCACCGAGCAAAACTCGTTTCATTTTGCGTTTCTTCTCGCCATAGATGATGAACGGGATCATGGCGAAGAACGAAATCAGCAGTGCGGTGAGGTAGACCCACCAGTGCTGTTCCTTGGGCAGCCCGGCTTTTTCCACCAGCGCCAGGGGCAAGGCGACGAAGCTGCACATCAGCATTGCGTGTAAGACGAAGATACCTAAATCCAGGCGCAACAGGTCCGGGTGCTTGAGCGTCGGCAATAGCGCCTTGCGTGCGACGCCCGACTCACGGTGCTGCAACGTGCCGGTGGAGCGCGGCACCATAAAGGCCACGATCACGATCCCGAACAACGCCATGCCGCCGGTGGCAAGGAACAGGCCGTGCAAGCCAAAGGCACGCGTCAGCAATGGGCCCACGACCATGGCCACGGCGAACGACAGACCGATGGTCATGCCGATCATGGCCATGGCCTTGGTGCGGTGTTGCTCACGGGTCAGGTCGGACAGCAGCGCCATGACGGCAGCGGAAATCGCCCCGGCACCTTGCAGTATGCGTCCGGCGATCACGCCCCAGATCGAATCGGATTGTGCCGCGAGCACGCTGCCGAGGGCGAAGACAATCAGCCCGAGGTAAATCACCGGGCGCCGGCCAATCCGGTCGGAAATGATTCCGAACGGGATCTGAAAAATCGCCTGGGTCAGGCCATAGGCGCCAATCGCCAGGCCGATCAGTGCGGGGGTCGCGCCTGCCAGATCCATTCCATAGGTCGCCAGTACCGGCAACACCATGAACATGCCAAGCATACGGAACGCGAACACCAGGGCCAGACCGCTTGCTGCTCGGGTCTCGCCGCTACTCATGCGTTCGCTGTGGGGATCGTGCATGGAAAAACCTCGTGTGAACCGGCGGCGATTCTACCAGTCCCATCGATTGAGAGGGTATATGCGGCGCTTTGCCGCGCAGCTTTCATGTAAGGCTGCACCCGGCACTTTGACAGTGTATATTCATCCAGTCTTTAGCCGTATACTCCTGCATTATTTACGCCCGCCGTGCGAGGCCATCTTGGACAAGATCCTGATTCGTGGGGCTAGAACCCACAACCTGAAGAACATCGACCTGACCCTGCCCCGGGACAAACTGATCGTCATCACCGGCTTGTCCGGCTCCGGCAAATCGTCCCTGGCGTTCGACACGCTGTATGCCGAAGGTCAGCGGCGCTATGTGGAATCGCTGTCGGCCTATGCCCGTCAGTTCCTGTCGATGATGGAAAAGCCGGACGTCGACACCATTGAAGGCCTGTCGCCGGCGATTTCCATTGAGCAGAAGTCGACCTCCCACAATCCGCGTTCCACCGTGGGCACCATCACCGAAATCTACGACTACCTGCGCCTGCTGTACGCGCGGGTGGGTATCCCCCGTTGCCCGGACCACGACATTCCGCTGGAAGCCCAGACCGTCAGCCAGATGGTCGACCTGGTACTGGCCCAACCGGAAGGTGCCAAGCTGATGCTGCTGGCACCGGTGATTCGCGAGCGCAAGGGCGAACACCTCTCTGTATTCGAAGAGCTGCGTGCTCAAGGTTTCGTACGTGCGCGTATCAACGGCAAGCTCTATGAGCTGGACGAAGCGCCGAAACTCGACAAGCAGAAGAAGCACTCGATTGATGTCGTGGTCGATCGCTTCAAGGTGCGGGCCGACCTGCAGCAGCGTCTGGCCGAATCGTTCGAGACCGCGTTGAAGCTGGCGGATGGCATTGCCCTGGTGGCACCGATGGATGATGAGCCGGGTGAAGAGATCATCTTCTCCGCGCGCTTTGCCTGCCCGATCTGTGGCCACGCCATCAGCGAGCTGGAGCCCAAGCTGTTCTCCTTCAACAACCCGGCCGGGGCCTGCCCGACCTGCGATGGCCTGGGCGTGAAGCAATTCTTCGACATCAAGCGCCTGGTCAACGGCGACCTGACATTGGCGGAGGGCGCGATACGCGGCTGGGACAGGCGTAACGTCTACTACTTCCAGATGCTCGGGTCGTTGGCGTCCCATTACAAGTTCAGCCTTGAAGTACCTTTCAACCAACTGCCGGCAGACCAGCAGAAAGTCATCCTCAATGGCAGCGGCTCGCAGAACGTCGACTTCAAGTACCTGAACGACCGTGGCGACATCGTCAAGCGCTCCCACCCGTTCGAAGGCATTGTCCCCAACCTGGAACGCCGCTACCGCGAGACCGAATCGGCGAGTGTGCGCGAAGAGCTGGCGAAATTCCTCAGCACCCAACCTTGCCCGGATTGCCGGGGCACTCGCCTGCGTCGTGAGGCGCGGCATGTATGGGTGGGTGAGAAGACGCTGCCGGCGGTGACCAACCTGCCGATCGGCGATGCCTGTGAATACTTTGGTGTGCTAAAGCTCACCGGGCGCCGTGGGGAAATTGCCGACAAGATCCTCAAGGAGATCCGCGAGCGCCTGCAGTTCCTGGTTAACGTTGGCCTGGACTATCTGTCGCTGGATCGCAGCGCAGATACGTTGTCCGGCGGTGAAGCGCAGCGAATTCGCCTGGCCAGCCAGATTGGTGCCGGCCTGGTGGGGGTGTTGTACATCCTCGATGAGCCTTCGATTGGTTTGCACCAGCGGGACAACGATCGCCTGCTGGGCACGCTGAAACACCTGCGGGATATCGGCAATACGGTGATCGTGGTCGAGCACGATGAAGATGCGATTCGCCTGGCGGACTACGTGGTCGATATTGGCCCAGGCGCCGGCGTACATGGAGGACATATTGTCGCCGAGGGCACGCCTGCCGAGGTAATGGCACATCCCGACTCGTTGACCGGCAAGTACCTGTCCGGCCGCGTGAAGATCGCAGTGCCAGCCAAGCGTACACCGCGCAACAAGAAGATGGCGTTGCACCTCAAGGGCGCGCGCGGCAACAACTTGCGCAATGTTGACCTGGAAATACCACTGGGCCTGCTGACCTGCGTGACCGGCGTTTCCGGCTCAGGTAAGTCGACGCTGATCAACAACACGCTGTTCCCCTTGAGTGCCACCGCCTTGAACGGCGCTACCACCCTGGAAGCCGCCGCGCACGACAGCATCAAGGGTCTGGAACACCTGGACAAGGTGGTCGATATCGACCAAAGCCCGATTGGCCGCACACCGCGCTCCAACCCCGCGACCTACACCGGGTTGTTCACGCCTATTCGTGAGCTGTTTGCTGGCGTGCCGGAATCCCGTTCACGGGGCTACGGGCCAGGCCGCTTCTCGTTCAACGTCAAGGGTGGTCGCTGTGAAGCGTGCCAGGGCGATGGTCTGATCAAGGTGGAGATGCACTTCCTCCCGGACATCTACGTGCCGTGCGATGTGTGCAAGAGCAAGCGTTATAACCGCGAAACCCTGGAAATCAAGTACAAGGGCAAGAGCATCCACGAGACCCTGGAGATGACCATCGAGGAAGCCCGTGTGTTCTTCGATGCCGTTCCGGCGTTGGCGCGCAAGCTGCAAACGCTGATGGATGTGGGCCTGTCGTATATCAAGTTGGGGCAGTCGGCGACGACGTTGTCCGGTGGTGAAGCGCAGCGGGTGAAGCTGTCTCGCGAGCTGTCCAAACGCGATACGGGCAAGACCTTGTATATCCTGGATGAGCCGACAACTGGCCTGCACTTTGCGGATATTCAGCAATTGCTGGATGTGTTGCACCGCTTGCGTGATCACGGCAACACCGTGGTGGTGATCGAGCACAACCTGGATGTGATCAAGACGGCCGACTGGCTGGTGGATCTAGGGCCGGAAGGCGGATCCAAGGGCGGCCAGATCATCGCGGTGGGTACGCCGGAGCAGGTCTCCGAGATGCCACAATCGCATACGGGTTACTACTTGAAGCCATTGCTGGCGCGCGACCGGGCCTGATTTATCAGGCCCAATAAAAAGCCCCTGTCACTGCTGAAGTGACAGGGGCTTTTTTGTAGGAAATCAGAACTGCGATTGCAGGTAGTTTTCCAGGCCAATCAGCTTGATCAAGCCCAACTGCTTTTCCAGCCAGTAGGTGTGATCTTCTTCGGTATCGTTCAACTGCACGCGCAGGATTTCCCGCGTGACGAAGTCGCTGTGCTGCTCGCAGAGCTCGATGCCCTTGCAGAGAGCGGCACGCACCTTGTATTCAAGACGAAGATCGGCTGCAAGCATGTCAGGTACGCTGGTACCCACATCCAGATCGTCGGGACGCATACGTGGCGTACCTTCGAGCATCAGGATACGACGCATCAGTGCATCGGCGTGCTGTGCCTCTTCTTCCATTTCGTGGTTGATACGCTCGTAGAGTTCGGTAAAACCCCAGTCTTCGTACATGCGCGAGTGGATGAAATATTGATCACGAGCTGCCAGTTCGCCCGTCAGCAACGTGTTGAGGTAATCGATTACGTCGGGGTGACCTTGCATCGCCCTACATCTCCCTGCTTGAAAGTCTGTAGTTTGAACCATGCTGACTCGGAGGTCACGGGACTAACGGCAGAAAAGTGAAGATTTCCGCAGAAAAGTAGCTGAAATAACGCAAAAACCGCCCAAATGAGGGCGGTTCTGCTTATCGTTTAGAGTCAGTTAAGCGATACACCCAGTGCCTTTGCGATTGCTTCTCCATAAGCAGGATCTGCCTTATAGAAGTGCCGCAGTTGACGCTGGACCACATCACTGGAGACACCGCTCATTGCGCCGGCGATGTTATTGGTGAGCAGTGCTTTCTGCTCATCATTCATCAGGCGGAACAGCGCACCTGCGTGGCTGTAGTAATCGGTGTCTTCGCGATGATCGTAACGATCAGCTGCACCGCTCAAAGCCAACGCTGGCTCGGCGTACTGAGGCGCTTGCTTGGGTGCTTCGGCGTAGCTGTTCGGTTCGTAGTTCGGAGTCGCACCACCATTGCTGCCAAATGCCATTGAGCCATCACGCTGGTAGCTGTTGACCGGGCTGCGCGGAGCATTCACCGGCAATTGCTGGTGGTTGGTACCCACACGGTAGCGGTGAGCATCTGCGTAAGCGAAAACCCGACCTTGGAGCATACGGTCTGGCGACAGGCCAACGCCTGGAACCATGTTGCTTGGGCCAAATGCAGCCTGCTCTACTTCAGCGAAGTAGTTCTGCGGGTTGCGGTTAAGTTCCAGCTCACCCACTTCAATCAACGGGAATTCTTTCTGCGACCAGGTTTTGGTCACATCAAACGGATTCTCGTAATGGGCGTTCGCCTGGGCCTCGGTCATGATCTGGATACAGACCCGCCATTTCGGGAAGTCACCGCGCTCGATCGCACCAAACAGATCCCGCTGGGCGTAATCAGGATCAGTACCGGCCAAACGGGCCGCTTCAGCCGGTGCCAGGTTCTTGATGCCTTGCTTGGTTTTGTAGTGCCACTTCACCCAGTGCCGCTCGCCGCTGGCGTTAATCAAGCTGTAGGTGTGGCTGCCAAAGCCGTGCATATGACGGTAGCCATCGGGAATACCACGGTCCGAAAACAGAATGGTGACCTGGTGCAGCGCCTCTGGAGAGTGCGACCAGAAGTCCCACATCATTTGCGCGCTTTTCAGGTTGCTTTGCGGCAACCGCTTCTGAGTGTGGATGAAATCTGGGAATTTCAGCGGATCGCGTATGAAGAACACCGGTGTGTTGTTACCCACGATGTCCCAATTACCTTCTTCGGTGTAGAACTTCAAGGCGAAACCACGAGGGTCGCGCTCTGTGTCCGCCGACCCACGCTCCCCCCCCACAGTGGAGAAACGCAGGAACGTTGGAGTTTGCTTACCAACGGATTCGAACAATTTGGCGCTGGTGTACTGGGTGATGTCCCGGGTGACCGTGAAGGTCCCGTAGGCACCCGACCCCTTGGCGTGTACGCGACGCTCAGGGATGTTTTCACGGTTGAAATGGGCAAGTTTCTCGATCAGGTGAAAATCGTCAAGAAGCAGCGGGCCGCGCGGGCCGGCTGAACGGGAATTCTGGTTATCCGCAACGGGAGCGCCGCTGGCGGTGGTAAGGATTTTATTCTGGCTCATGCTCAATTTTCCTCAGGTCGGACTTGGAACTGCCGGCTAATCGGCTTGGAGGGAGTATTGACCATCAACATGACACCTACAAATTCATTAAATTGTAAGCTTCAATAGAAAATAACTAACAATACCCCCGCGCACATAGTGCTGAGCGCTATCTGAGGAAGCTTGTACAAATCGCGCTTTTGTTACGCGCACAAAAAACCGGGCACTAGGCCCGGTTCTTCGTTACAGCTTGTCGTCTTACTCGGCGCTTACAGCTTCGCCGGCAGTAGCACGATCAACCAACTCGACGTACGCCATAGGCGCGTTGTCGCCAGCGCGGAAACCGCACTTGAGGATGCGCAGGTAGCCACCCTCACGGGTAGCGTAACGCTTGCCCAGGTCGTTGAAGAGCTTACCAACGATAGCTTTCGAACGAGTACGGTCGAAAGCCAGACGGCGGTTAGCCAGGCTGTCTGTCTTGGCCAAAGTGATCAGCGGCTCAGCAACGCGACGCAGTTCTTTAGCTTTCGGCAGTGTAGTTTTGATCAGCTCGTGCTCGAACAGCGACACCGCCATGTTTTGAAACATGGCCTTGCGGTGCGAGCTGGTACGGCTCAGGTGACGACCACTTTTACGATGACGCATGGTTCATTCCTTACCAAACTCACGTTCGGTGATTACGACGATCAGGCAGTCGCCTTGTCGTCCTTCTTAAGACTTGCAGGCGGCCAGTTGTCGAGGCGCATGCCGAGGGACAGACCGCGGGAGGCCAGAACGTCCTTGATTTCAGTCAAGGATTTCTTGCCCAGGTTCGGAGTCTTCAACAGTTCTACTTCGGTACGCTGAATCAGGTCGCCGATGTAGTAAATGTTTTCCGCCTTAAGGCAGTTAGCCGAACGTACAGTCAGTTCCAGATCGTCAACCGGGCGAAGCAGGATCGGATCGATCTCGTCTTCCTGCTCGATTACCACTGGTTCACTGTCACCTTTGAGGTCGACGAACGCAGCCAACTGCTGTTGCAGAATGGTTGCAGCGCGGCGGATAGCCTCTTCAGGATCCAGAGTACCGTTGGTTTCCAGATCAATAACCAGCTTGTCCAGGTTAGTACGCTGCTCGACACGGGCGTTTTCCACCACGTATGCGATACGGCGAACCGGGCTGAACGAAGAGTCAAGCTGCAAGCGACCAATGCTGCGGCTTTCGTCTTCATCGCTCTGACGCGAGTCGGCCGGTTCATAACCACGACCACGAGCTACGGTGAGCTTCATGTTCAGGGCGCCGTTAGACGCCAGGTTAGCGATTACGTGATCGGGGTTAACGATCTCGACATCATGATCCAGCTGAATATCGGCAGCGGTAACCACCCCCGAACCCTTCTTCGACAAGGTCAGCGTAACTTCGTCACGGCCGTGCAGCTTGATAGCCAGACCTTTAAGGTTCAACAGGATTTCAATTACGTCTTCCTGTACACCTTCGATGGCGCTGTACTCGTGGAGCACACCGTCAATCTCGGCCTCGACTACTGCACAGCCGGGCATTGAGGACAACAGGATGCGGCGCAGCGCGTTGCCCAGGGTGTGGCCAAAACCACGCTCGAGAGGCTCGAGAGTGATCTTGGCGCGGGTTGGACTGACAACCTGCACATCAATGTGGCGGGGTGTCAGGAACTCATTTACCGAAATCTGCATGGATGCACCTATTTTCTAGCCCTTACTTGGAGTAGAGCTCGACAATCAGGCTTTCGTTGATGTCGGCGGACAGATCACTGCGAGCAGGAACGTTCTTGAAAACGCCCGACTTCTTCTCAGTGTCTACTTCTACCCATTCTACGCGGCCACGTTGGGCACACAGATCGAGAGCTTGGACAATGCGAAGTTGGTTTTTTGCTTTCTCGCGAACTGCGACCACGTCACCAGCACGAACCTGGTAGGACGGAACGTTTACGGTCTGACCGTTAACGCTGATCGACTTGTGCGATACCAGCTGACGGGATTCGGCACGAGTCGAACCAAAGCCCATACGGTATACAACGTTGTCCAGACGGCATTCGAGCAGTTGCAGCAGGTTTTCACCGGTTGCACCTTTCTTGCCAGCAGCTTCTTTGTAGTAGCCGCTGAACTGACGCTCGAGAACGCCGTAGATACGGCGGACCTTCTGCTTTTCACGCAGTTGGGTGCCGTAATCGGACTGGCGACCGCGGCGTTGGCCGTGGATACCAGGTGCTGCTTCAATGTTGCACTTCGATTCGATCGCGCGCACGCCGCTCTTCAGGAAGAGATCGGTGCCTTCGCGACGAGCGAGTTTGCATTTTGGACCAATGTAACGAGCCATTCTTTACAATCTCCTGGATTACACGCGGCGCTTCTTCGGCGGACGGCACCCGTTGTGCGGGATTGGCGTCACGTCGGTGATGCTGGCGATCTTATAGCCACAGCCGTTCAAAGCACGGACAGCAGACTCACGACCTGGACCTGGACCTTTGACGTTAACGTCGAGGTTTTTCAGGCCATATTCCAGCGCAGCTTGACCAGCACGTTCAGCAGCTACTTGAGCAGCAAACGGGGTGGACTTGCGGGAACCGCGGAAACCCGAACCACCGGAGGTAGCCCAAGAAAGCGCGTTACCTTGACGGTCGGTGATGGTCACGATGGTGTTGTTAAAAGATGCATGGATGTGGGCGATGCCATCAACCACTGTCTTTTTAACTTTTTTACGAGGACGAGCAGCAGGTTTTGCCATGATAATTTTCCTGTCGATTCGCTGGGGCGATTACTTGCGGATCGGCTTACGCGGACCTTTACGGGTACGCGCGTTAGTCTTGGTACGCTGACCGCGTACTGGAAGACCACGACGATGACGCAGACCGCGATAGCAACCGAGGTCCATCAAACGCTTGATTTTCATGTTGATTTCGCGACGCAGGTCACCTTCAGTGGTGAACTTCGCCACTTCGCCACGCAGCAATTCAATCTGCTCGTCGCTCAGATCCTTGATCTTAGCGGCTGGGTTTACCCCAGCAACTGCGCAAATTTTCTGCGCAGTAGTGCGACCAACACCATAGATGTAGGTCAGCGAGATAACAGTGTGCTTGTTATCTGGAATGTTAACGCCTGCAATACGGGCCATTCAGTGGGACTCCAATTGACAGCTACCTACGCCCCGGAAGCCAAGAAATAGGGCGCGAGATAATATCGCTGTAATAACAAATAATCAACCCGGCAGCGCACTAGCTGCCGGGCTTCAAGCGGATCACACTCAGCCTTGGCGCTGTTTGTGACGCGGTTCCGCGCTGCAAATTACTCGAACAACACCTTCGCGGCGAATAATCTTGCAGTTACGGCACAGCTTTTTCACCGATGCACGAACTTTCATCACCAACTCCTCGAACCTTATGGGTACTCAGCGCAACATGCCGCTGCCGTAACCCTTCAGGTTGGCTTTCTTCATCAGGGATTCGTACTGGTGCGAAACGAGGTGCGATTGTACTTGGGACATGAAGTCCATCACAACCACGACCACGATCAGCAACGAGGTCCCGCCAAGGTAGAACGGAACGTTTGCTGCAACCACCAGGAACTGGGGCAACAAGCACACGGCCGTCATATATAGAGCACCGAACAGGGTCAAACGAGTCAGAACGCCATCAATGTAGCGTGCTGACTGCTCACCTGGACGAATACCCGGAATAAAGGCACCGGACTTCTTCAGGTTTTCCGCTACGTCTTTCGGATTGAACATCAACGCCGTATAGAAGAAGCAGAAGAAAATAATCCCTGCACTAAACAGCAGAATATTCAACGGCTGACCAGGAGCGATCGACTGAGAGAGGTCCTGCAGCCAGCCCATATTTTCAGACTGACCAAACCAGGTACCCAACGAAGCCGGAAACAGCAAAATGCTGCTCGCGAAAATTGCCGGAATAACACCGGCCATATTCACTTTCAGCGGCAAGTGGCTGGTCTGCGCAGCAAAAACCTTACGGCCCTGCTGACGCTTGGCGTAGTGAACAGCAATACGACGCTGGCCACGCTCAATGAACACCACAAAACCGATAATCGCTACTGCCAGCAAACCGATGGCAACCAGGGCGAAGATATTGATATCACCCTGACGTGCAGACTCGAAAGACTGCCCGATTGCTCTCGGAAGACCGGCGACGATACCTGCGAAAATCAACATCGAGATACCGTTACCAACACCACGCTCAGTAATCTGCTCACCCAGCCACATCATGAACATCGCACCAGCCACAAACGTGGATACCGCGACGAAATGGAAGCCAAAGTCACCAGTGAACGCAACACCCTGCCCCGCCAGGCCAACGGACATGCCGATAGCCTGAACCAGGGCGAGGATGACAGTGCCGTAGCGGGTGTACTGGCTAATCTTGCGACGGCCAGCTTCACCTTCCTTCTTCAACTGCTCCAGCTGCGGGCTGACGGCGGTCATCAGCTGCATGATGATCGATGCCGAGATGTACGGCATGATCCCCAGTGCAAAAATGCTCATCCGTTCCAGCGCGCCGCCAGAAAACATGTTGAACAAGCTAAGAATGGTCCCCTCATTCTGTCGAAACAGGTCTGCGAGTCGGTCCGGGTTGATACCTGGAACCGGGATGTGTGCGCCTATTCGGTAGACGATAATCGCCAGGAACAGAAAACGCAGACGAGCCCAAAGTTCAGACATACCGCCTTTGCCGAGCGCTGAGAGAGCACCTTGCTTAGCCATTTATTCCTCGAACTTGCCGCCAGCTGCTTCGATAGCCGAACGCGCACCTTTGGTGGCGCCGATTCCCTTACCGATAGTGACAGCGCGAGTCACTTCACCGGACAGCATGATTTTCACACGCTGTACGTTGACGTTGATCACGTTGGCATCTTTCAGGGTCTGCACAGTAACGATGTCGCCTTCCACTTTAGCCAGCTCGGACAGACGCACTTCTGCGCGGTCCATGGCCTTCAGGGAAACGAAGCCGAACTTAGGCAGGCGACGATGCAGCGGCTGTTGACCGCCTTCAAAGCCTGGAGCAATGGTGCCACCGGAGCGGGAGGTTTGACCTTTGTGGCCGCGGCCACCAGTCTTACCCAAACCGCTACCGATACCACGGCCCGGACGATGCTTTTCGCGACGGGAACCCGGCGCTGGACTCAGATCATTGAGTTTCATCGATTAACCCTCGACACGCAGCATGTAGTAAGCCTTGTTGATCATCCCGCGATTCTCGGGAGTATCCTGGACTTCTACAGTGTGACCGATGCGACGCAGACCCAAACCCTTAACGCACAATTTGTGGTTAGGGATGCGGCCGGTCATGCTTTTGATCAGCGTTACTTTAACGGTAGCCATGATCAGAAGATCTCCTTGACGCTTTTGCCACGCTTGGCGGCAATGGATTCAGGAGATTGCATAGCTTTCAAACCCTTGAAAGTGGCGTGAACCACGTTTACCGGGTTAGTCGAGCCATAGCACTTGGCCAGAACGTTCTGAACACCAGCAACCTCGAGGACAGCACGCATAGCGCCGCCAGCGATGATACCGGTACCTTCAGAAGCAGGCTGCATGTATACCTTCGAAGCGCCATGAGCGGACTTCATTGCGTACTGCAGCGTGGTGCCGTTCAGATCAACTTGGATCATGTTGCGACGAGCAGCTTCCATTGCCTTCTGGATCGCAGCAGGCACTTCACGTGACTTGCCACGGCCGAAGCCAACACGCCCTTTACCATCACCCACCACGGTCAACGCGGTGAAAGTGAAGATACGGCCGCCTTTAACGGTTTTGGCTACGCGGTTAACTTGAACCAGCTTCTCAATGTAGCCTTCGTCGCGCTTTTGGTCGTTATTTGACATAACTTAGAACTCCAGCCCAGCTTCACGAGCAGCATCAGCCAGCGCTTTAACGCGGCCGTGGTACTTGAAGCCAGAGCGGTCGAAAGCCACTTGCGAGACGCCAGCGGCCTTAGCACGCGTAGCGACCAGCTGGCCAACCTTTGTGGCCGCGTCGATGTTGCCAGTGGCACCATCACGCAGTTCTTTATCCAAAGTCGAGGCGCTGGCCAGGACTTTGTTGCCGTCGGCCGAGATGACCTGGGCGTAGATGTGCTGCGACGAGCGGAACACGCAGAGACGCACGACTTCGAGTTCGTGCATTTTCAGGCGTGCTTTGCGAGCGCGACGCAGTCGAGTAACTTTTTTGTCGGTCATTTGCTATGCCCTACTTCTTCTTGGCTTCTTTACGACGGACGACTTCGTCCGCGTAGCGCACACCTTTGCCTTTGTACGGCTCTGGTGGACGGAAGTCGCGGATCTCAGCAGCCACTTGACCTACCAGTTGCTTATCGATGCCCTTGATCAGGATATCGGTCTGGCTAGGAGTCTCAGCGGTGATGCCTTCCGGCAGTTCGTAATCCACTGGGTGCGAGAAGCCAAGGGCCAGGTTCAAAACCGTGCCTTTTGCTTGCGCTTTGTAACCAACACCGACCAGCTGGAGCTTACGCTCGAAGCCTTGGCTTACGCCTTGGACCATGTTGTTTACCAACGCACGCGTGGTACCAGCCATTGCGCGAGTTTGTTGATCGCCATTGCGAGCAGCGAAACGCAGCTCACCAGCTTCTTCAACGATCTCAACGGACGAATGGATATTCAGTTCAAGAGTGCCCTTGGCACCCTTCACCGAAAGCTGTTGGCCTGCGAATTTGACTTCGACACCGGCTGGCAGCTTAACGGGGTTCTTAGCGACGCGAGACATGCTTATCCCCCCTTAGAACACAGTGCAAAGAACTTCGCCGCCGACACCGGCAGCGCGCGCAGCACGATCCGTCATCACACCTTTGTTGGTGGAGACGATAGACACGCCCAGACCGCCACGAACTTTCGGCAGATCTTCAGCGGACTTGTACTGACGCAGGCCTGGACGGCTAACGCGCTTCACTTCCTCGATGACCGAACGGCCTTCGAAGTACTTCAGCTCGATGGACAGCAGTGGTTTGATTTCGCTGCTGATCTGATAACCCGCAATGTAGCCTTCGTCTTTCAGGACTTTGGCAACAGCAACCTTCAACTTGGAAGATGGCATGCTTACGACGGACTTTTCAGCCATCTGGGCATTACGGATACGAGTTAGCATGTCCGCTAACGGGTCCTGCATACTCATGGGCTAGACGCTCCTAATACAAAAAAATTAGCCTTGCGGCTACATATGTCGCTGAGAATCTCCGGGTAAAAAACACGGGCTCAGGCGAGCCGCGTATTTTAGACACACTCCGGAAATGAAACAAGCCCCAAAAGGGGCTTGTTCCAGATTCAGGGTCACCGGCGGTCAGTATCTTTCGATTCGGACCACCTGGACGCTGAAAGTACTTACCAGCTGGCTTTAACCAGACCTGGTACGTCGCCACGCATTGCCGCTTCACGCAGTTTGTTACGGCCGAGGCCGAACTTGCGGTAAACGCCGTGTGGACGACCGGTCAGGCGGCAGCGGTTACGCATGCGCGAAGCGCTTGCGTCACGTGGCTGCTTCTGCAGGGCAACTGTAGCTTCCCAACGCGCTTCTGGACTTGCGTTCAGATCAACGATGATTGCTTTCAGTGCTGCACGCTTCTTGGCGTACTTGGCAACCGTGAGCTGACGCTTCAGCTCGCGGTTTTTCATGCTCATCTTGGCCATGGTCCTACTCCAATCAGTTGCGGAACGGGAATTTGAAAGCACGCAACAGGGCGCGACCTTCATCATCGTTCTTGGCAGTGGTGGTCAGGGTGATGTCCAGACCGCGGAGAGCATCGATCTTGTCGTAGTCGATTTCCGGGAAGATGATCTGCTCTTTCACGCCCATGCTGTAGTTACCACGACCATCGAAGGACTTGGCATTCAGGCCGCGGAAGTCGCGAACCCGAGGCAGGGAGATCGACAGCAGACGATCCAGGAATTCGTACATACGCTCACGGCGCAGAGTCACTTTGACGCCGATCGGCCAACCTTCACGGACTTTAAAGCCAGCGATGGATTTGCGAGCGTAGGTCACAACGACTTTCTGGCCGGTGATCTTTTCCAGGTCAGCAACAGCGTGCTCGATGACTTTTTTGTCACCGATCGCTTCGCCCAGACCCATGTTCAGGGTGATTTTGGTAACGCGCGGAACTTCCATCACGTTCCCAAGCTTAAGTTCTTCCTTAAGCTTAGGGGCGATTTCCTTCCGGTAAATCTCTTGTAGTCGTGCCATGGTCTAATCTACCTAGCAGTGTTCAAGCATCAACCGCTTTTTGGGTCGACTTGAAGACACGAATTTTCTTACCGTCTTCTACTTTGAAACCAACGCGGTCAGCCTTGTTGGTTTCGCCGTTGAAGATGGCGACGTTAGAAGCGTCCAGCGGAGCTTCTTTCTCGACGATACCGCCCTGCACGCCCGACATCGGGTTAGGCTTGGTATGACGCTTGACCAGGTTCAGACCACCGATAACCAGACGGTTATTAGCGAGAACCTTAAGCACCTTACCGCGCTTACCTTTGTCTTTGCCGGCGATCACGATGATCTCGTCGTCACGACGAATCTTTTGCATGTCGGATCTCCTTACAGCACTTCTGGGGCGAGCGAGACGATCTTCATGAACTTCTCAGTACGAAGTTCACGGGTCACTGGCCCAAAGATACGGGTGCCGATCGGCTCTTGCTTGTTGTTCAGAAGAACAGCAGCGTTGCCATCAAAGCGGATAATGGAGCCATCTGCACGACGTACGCCGTGACGAGTGCGGACTACAACAGCAGTCATCACTTGGCCTTTTTTCACTTTACCGCGAGGAATTGCTTCCTTGACGGTAACTTTGATGATGTCACCGATACCAGCGTAACGACGATGGGAGCCACCCAGCACCTTGATGCACATAACACGGCGAGCGCCGCTGTTATCGGCCACATCGAGCATGGATTGAGTCTGAATCATATAATTTCTCCGACCCCTAGTCCTTAGACTTCCACAGCGCGTTCGAGAACATCAACCAATGCCCAAGACTTGGTCTTGGCCAGCGGACGAGTTTCACGAATAGTGACTTTGTCGCCGATGTGGCACTGGTTGGTTTCGTCGTGCGCGTGCAGCTTAGTCGAACGCTTAACATATTTACCGTAGATCGGGTGCTTAACGCGACGCTCGATCAAAACGGTGATGGTTTTGTCCATCTTGTCGCTGACAACACGGCCAGTCAGCGTACGGACAGTCTTTTCGGCTTCAGCCATGATCACTTACCTGCCTGCTGGTTGAGCACAGTCTTCACGCGAGCGATGTCACGCTTAACTTGCGAGAGCAGATGAGACTGCCCCAACTGGCCAGTTGCTTTCTGCATGCGCAGATTGAACTGGTCGCGCAGCAGGCCGAGCAGTTGCTCGTTCAGCTGCTGTGCGGATTTTTCACGAAGTTCATTCGCTTTCATCACATCACCGTCCGTTTAACAAAGGCGGTGGCGAGCGGCAGCTTTGCAGCAGCCAGGGCAAAAGCCTCACGCGCCAGCTCTTCAGTTACACCCTCGATTTCATACAGGACTTTGCCTGGCTGAATCTGGGCTACCCAGTATTCCACGTTACCCTTACCTTTACCCATCCGAACCTCGAGAGGCTTTTTGGAGATCGGCTTGTCCGGGAATACACGGATCCAGATCTTGCCGCCACGTTTAACGTGACGGGTCAGTGCACGACGCGCTGACTCGATCTGACGAGCGGTGAGACGACCACGAGCTACAGACTTCAGCGCGAACTCGCCGAAGCTGACTTTGCTACCGCGCTGAGCCAGACCACGGTTGTGGCCTGTCATCTGCTTGCGGAACTTCGTACGCTTTGGTTGCAACATTTGGCGTACCCCTTACTTAGCAGCTTTTTTACGAGGCGCTGGTGCTTGTGGTTTCAGTTCTTCTTGGCGACCACCAATTACTTCGCCTTTGAAGATCCAAACCTTTACACCGATCACACCGTAAGTGGTGTGAGCTTCGTAGTTGGCATAGTCGATGTCGGCACGCAGGGTGTGCAGTGGCACACGACCTTCGCGATACCATTCAGTACGTGCGATTTCAGCACCGCCGAGACGACCGCTCACTTGGATTTTGATGCCTTTGGCACCAATGCGCATGGCGTTCTGTACGGCGCGCTTCATAGCGCGACGGAACATTACGCGACGCTCCAGCTGCTGAGCTACGCTCTGCGCAACCAGCATACCGTCGAGCTCCGGCTTGCGGATCTCTTCGATATTGATGTGCACAGGCACACCCATTTGCTTGGTCAGGTCCTGACGCAGTTTCTCAACATCTTCACCTTTCTTCCCGATAACGATACCTGGACGAGCGGTGTGGATGGTGATACGTGCAGTTTGCGCCGGACGATGGATATCGATACGGCTTACGGACGCGCTTTTTAGTTTGTCTTGGAGATACTCACGCACCTTCAGATCAGCGAACAAATAGTCCGCATAAGTCCGACCGTCTGCGTACCAGACGGAGGTGTGCTCCTTGACGATTCCCAGGCGAATGCCAATGGGATGTACTTTCTGACCCATCTCTTCGACTCCGTTACTTGTCAGCAACCTTGACAGTGATATGGCAAGACCGCTTGACGATGCGATCAGCACGGCCTTTGGCACGTGGCATGATGCGCTTCAGCGAACGCCCTTCGTTGACGAAAACGGTGCTGACCTTCAGGTCATCAACGTCTGCGCCTTCGTTATGCTCGGCGTTGGCTACGGCCGACTCCAGCACTTTCTTCATGATCTCGGCGGCTTTCTTACTGCTGAAAGCCAACAGGTTGAGCGCTTCGCCCACCTTCTTCCCGCGGATCTGGTCGGCGACCAAGCGGGCTTTCTGGGCGGAGATTCGAGCGCCCGACAACTTAGCGGCTACTTCCATTTCCTTACCCCTTAACGCTTGGCTTTCTTGTCTGCCACGTGCCCACGATAAGTGCGGGTACCGGCAAACTCGCCTAGTTTGTGGCCGACCATGTCTTCGTTAACGAGAACTGGGACGTGCAGACGACCGTTGTGTACAGCGATGGTCAGACCGACCATTTGTGGCAGGATCATCGAACGACGCGACCAGGTCTTAACTGGTTTGCGATCGTTCTTTTCCGCCGCCACTTCGATCTTCTTCAGTAGGTGAAGATCAATAAAAGGACCTTTTTTCAGAGAACGTGGCACTGTCGTATCCCTCTATTTACTTGCGACGACGGACGATCATTTTGTCGGTACGCTTATTACCACGAGTCTTCGCGCCCTTAGTCGGGAAGCCCCATGGCGATACCGGATGACGACCACCAGAGGTACGACCTTCACCACCACCGTGTGGGTGGTCAACCGGGTTCATGGCAACACCACGAACGGTTGGGCGAACGCCACGCCAGCGTTTGGCACCAGCTTTACCCAGCGAACGCAGGCTGTGCTCGGAGTTCGAGACTTCACCCAGGGTCGCACGGCATTCAGCCAGCACTTTACGCATCTCACCAGAACGCAGACGCAGGGTCACGTAGACACCTTCACGAGCGATCAGCTGAGCCGAAGCACCAGCGGAACGAGCGATTTGCGCGCCTTTACCTGGCTTCAATTCGATGCCGTGTACGGTGCTACCAACTGGAATGTTACGCAGTTGCAGAGCGTTGCCCGGCTTGATCGGTGCCAGGGCACCTGCGATCAGCTGGTCGCCAGCACTCACGCCTTTAGGCGCGATGATGTAGCGACGCTCGCCATCTGCGTACAGCAGCAGAGCGATGTGAGCAGTACGGTTTGGATCGTATTCGATACGCTCGACAGTGGCAGCGATGCCATCTTTGTCGTTGCGACGGAAGTCGACCAGACGATAATGCTGCTTATGGCCACCACCAATGTGACGAGTGGTAATACGACCATTGTTGTTACGACCACCAGTCTTCGATTTCTTCTCGAGCAGCGGTGCGTGAGGAGCGCCTTTATGCAGCTCCTGGTTGACCACCTTGACCACAAAACGGCGGCCAGGGGAAGTCGGTTTGCATTTAACGATTGCCATGATGCACCCCTTCCTTACTCAGCACTGCTGCTGAAATCGAGATCTTGGCCTGGCTGAAGGGAGATAACTGCCTTCTTCCAGTCATTACGCTTGCCCAGACCGCGAGCAGTGCGCTTGCTCTTACCCAGAACATTCAGGGTAGTAACACGCTCAACTTTCACGCTGAACAGGCTTTCGACGGCCTTCTTGATTTCCAGCTTGGTTGCGTCAGTTGCAACCTTGAAAACGAACTGGCCTTTCTTGTCAGCCAGAACCGTAGCCTTTTCGGAAACGTGCGGGCCAAGCAGAACTTTAAATACGCGTTCCTGGTTCATCCCAGCAGCTCCTCGAATTTCTTCACGGCCGACACGGTGATCAACACCTTGTCGTATGCGATCAGACTAACTGGATCGGAACCTTGCACGTCACGTACATCAACGTGTGGCAGGTTACGAGCAGCCAGGTACAGGTTCTGATCAACAGCTTCAGACACGATCAAAACGTCGGTCAGGCTCATGTTGTTCAGTTTGCCCAGCAGATCTTTGGTTTTTGGACTTTCAACAGCGAAGTCCTGAACCACGACCAGGCGATCAGTACGCACGAGTTCAGCAAGGATGGAGCGCAGTGCTGCGCGATACATCTTCTTGTTGAGCTTCTGAGAGTGATCCTGCGGACGAGCTGCGAAAGTGGTACCGCCGCCGCGCCAGATTGGGCTACGGATAGTACCGGCACGAGCACGGCCAGTACCTTTCTGACGCCAAGGGCGCTTACCGCCACCACGAACGTCGGAACGGGTCTTTTGCTGCTTGCTACCTTGACGGCCGCCGGCCATGTAGGCCACGACTGCTTGGTGAACCAGCGTCTCGTTGAATTCGCCGCCAAATGTCAGTTCGGAAACTTCGATCGCTTGAGCGTCATTTACATTTAATTGCATGTCAGCTTCCCCTTAACCGCGAGCCTTGGCCGCTGGACGTACAACCAGGTTGCCGCCAGTAGCGCCAGGAACAGCACCCTTGACCAACAACAGATTGCGTTCAGCGTCGACGCGCACTACTTCGAGGGACTGCACGGTCACGCGCTCAGCGCCCATATGACCGGACATTTTTTTGCCCTTGAATACACGACCAGGAGTCTGGCACTGGCCAATAGAGCCCGGGACGCGGTGGGAAACGGAGTTACCGTGAGTGTTGTCTTGACCACGGAAATTCCAACGCTTGATCGTACCCTGGAAGCCTTTACCCTTGGACTGACCGGTTACATCAACCAGTTGACCAGCGGCGAAGATTTCAGCGTTGATCAGATCGCCAGCCTGGTAGTCGCCTTCTTCAAGACGGAACTCCATGACAGTACGACCAGCTGCAACGTTTGCTTTAGCGAAGTGACCTGCTTGAGCAGCAGTCACACGCGAAGCGCGACGCTCGCCGACAGTGACTTGCACTGCACGATAGCCATCGGTTTCTTCAGTTTTGAACTGGGTGACGCGATTCGGCTCGATCTCAATGACCGTAACCGGAATGGAGACACCTTCTTCGGTGAAAATACGGGTCATACCGCATTTACGACCGACTACACCAATAGTCATGTTGTAAACCTCATGAGTGTACGGGGCTTTCACCCGCTATGGCCGCCCATTTCAGAGCGTTACACGACTAAGACCCAAGTCTTAGCCGAGGCTGATCTGTACTTCCACACCGGCCGCCAGATCAAGCTTCATAAGAGCATCAACGGTTTTATCCGTTGGCTGGACGATGTCCAGTACGCGCTTATGAGTACGGATCTCGTACTGGTCACGCGCGTCTTTGTTGACGTGCGGGGAGACCAGAACGGTGAACCGCTCTTTACGGGTAGGCAGTGGAATTGGACCACGCACTTGAGCACCAGTACGTTTCGCGGTTTCCACGATTTCCTGGGTGGATTGGTCGATCAGGCGATGGTCAAAAGCCTTCAACCTGATACGGATTTGCTGATTTTGCATTGGATTTCAGACTCCGGCTGCTATTCCCAGCGAGCGCAATACGCCCGTTAAAAGGAGGCGCAATTCTATAGACGCCCTAGATAGGTGTCAACCCAATAAAAAAGCCCCCGCTGAGCGGGGGCTTTTCAAAGCATCGAAGCTATCTCAGAAGAGACGCTTACTCGATGATTTTAGCTACAACACCAGCACCAACGGTACGGCCGCCTTCACGGATAGCGAAGCGCAGACCGTCTTCCATTGCGATGGTCTTGATCAGGGTAACTTCCATTTGGATGTTATCGCCTGGCATTACCATTTCAACGCCTTCTGGCAGCTGGCAGTTACCAGTCACGTCAGTAGTACGGAAGTAGAACTGTGGACGGTAGCCTTTGAAGAACGGAGTGTGACGACCGCCTTCTTCCTTGCTCAGAACGTAAACTTCTGCGGTGAACTTGGTGTGCGGCTTAACCGAACCTGGCTTAACCAGAACCTGGCCACGCTCAACGTCGTCACGCTTGGTACCACGCAGCAGAACGCCGCAGTTCTCGCCAGCACGACCTTCGTCGAGCAGCTTGCGGAACATTTCAACACCAGTGCAAACAGTGTTGGTAGTGTCACGCAGACCAACGATTTCCAGCGCATCTTGAACGCGAACGATACCGCGCTCGATACGACCAGTCACAACAGTACCACGACCGGAGATCGAGAATACGTCTTCGATTGGCATCAGGAACGGCTTGTCGGTCAGACGAACTGGTTCTGGGATGTAGCTGTCCAGGGTTTCAACCAGTTTACGAACGGCAGTGGTGCCCATTTCGTTATCGTCTTTGCCTTCCAGCGCCATACGAGCAGAACCGATGATGATCGGAGTGTCGTCGCCCGGGAAGTCGTAAGTGCTCAGCAGATCGCGCACTTCCATCTCAACCAGTTCCAGCAGCTCAGCGTCGTCTACCAGGTCAGCCTTGTTCAGGAAAACCACGATGTACGGAACGCCTACCTGACGGGACAGCAGGATGTGCTCACGGGTTTGTGGCATCGGACCATCAGCGGCCGAGCAAACCAGGATCGCGCCGTCCATCTGGGCAGCACCAGTGATCATGTTCTTCACATAGTCAGCGTGACCTGGGCAGTCAACGTGAGCGTAGTGACGGATCTTCGAGTTGTACTCGACGTGCGCGGTGTTGATGGTGATACCACGAGCTTTTTCTTCTGGAGCGCTGTCGATTTTATCGAAATCAACGACTGCAGAACCGAAAACCTCGGAGCAGACGCGAGTCAGAGCTGCGGTCAGAGTGGTTTTACCGTGGTCAACGTGACCGATAGTGCCAACGTTGACGTGCGGTAGGGAACGATCAAATTTTTCTTTAGCCACGACAATTAACTCCTTGCCTAAAGGACTGAATCAGCCTTGTTTTTTGGATACAGTTTCAGCGATGTGCGCCGGAGCTGTGTTGTATTTTTTGAATTCCATAGAGTAGCTTGCGCGACCCTGGGACATGGAGCGAACGTCGGTCGCATAACCGAACATCTCACCCAACGGAACCTCGGCGCGAATCACCTTGCCGGAAACCGTGTCTTCCATACCCAAGATCATGCCGCGACGACGGTTAAGGTCGCCCATGACATCACCCATATAGTCTTCAGGTGTAACAACTTCTACCGCCATGATTGGCTCAAGCAACTCACCACCGCCCTTCTGGGCCAGTTGCTTGGTTGCCATGGAAGCAGCCACCTTAAACGCCATCTCGTTGGAGTCGACGTCGTGGTAAGAACCGTCAAAAACGGTTGCTTTCAGGCCGATCAGCGGATAGCCGGCAACAACACCGTTCTTCATCTGCTCTTCGATACCCTTCTGGATAGCAGGGATGTATTCCTTAGGAACAACACCACCCACTACTTCGTTCACGAATTGCAGACCTTCCTGACCTTCGTCAGCAGGAGCAAAACGGATCCAGCAGTGACCGAACTGACCACGACCGCCGGACTGACGAACGAACTTGCCTTCGATTTCGCAGTTCTTCGTGATGCGCTCACGATAGGAAACCTGAGGCTTACCGATGTTGGCTTCGACGTTGAACTCACGGCGCATCCGGTCAACCAGGATGTCCAGGTGCAACTCGCCCATACCAGAGATGATCGTTTGACCAGTCTCTTCATCAGTTTTGACGCGGAAAGATGGATCTTCCTGAGCAAGCTTGCCCAGAGCGATACCCATTTTTTCCTGGTCATCCTTGGTCTTAGGCTCTACGGCAACCGAAATAACCGGCTCCGGGAAGTCCATGCGAACCAGGATGATTGGCTTGGCAGCGTCGCACAAAGTCTCACCAGTGGTGACGTCCTTCATGCCGATCAAGGCCGCGATGTCACCAGCGCGCACTTCCTTGATCTCTTCACGGGCGTTTGCGTGCATTTGCACCATACGACCCACACGCTCTTTCTTGCCTTTGACCGAGTTGATCACGCCGTCGCCGGAGGCCAACACGCCCGAGTAAACACGGACGAAGGTCAGAGTACCCACGAATGGGTCGGTAGCGATCTTGAACGCCAGAGCCGAGAACGGCTCGCTGTCGTCAGCATGACGCTCCATCTCTTCTTCCTCGTTATCAGGGTTGGTGCCCTTGATAGCAGGAATGTCGGTTGGAGCAGGCAGATAGTCGATCACGGCGTCGAGAACCAGGGGAACACCCTTGTTCTTGAAGGAAGAACCGCAAACAGCCAAGACGATCTCACCAGCGATAGTACGCTGACGCAGAGCGGCCTTGATTTCCACGTTGGTGAGCTCTTCACCTTCGAGGTACTTGTTCATCAGCTCTTCGCTGGCTTCGGCGGCAGCCTCAACCATGTTGTTGCGCCACTCGTCAGCCAGTTCCTGCAATTCTGCAGGGATAGGCTTGCGAACAGGAACCATACCTTTGTCAGCGTCATTCCAGTAGACCGCTTCCATGTTGATCAGATCGATCTGACCCTGGAAGTTGTCTTCGGAACCGATTGCCAATTGGATTGGCACCGGAGTATGACCCAGACGCTGCTTGATCTGACCGATCACGCGCAGGAAGTTGGCACCAGCACGGTCCATCTTGTTTACATAAACAAGACGTGGAACGCCGTATTTGTTGGCTTGACGCCATACGGTTTCCGACTGAGGCTCGACACCCGAGGTACCGCAGAACACAACGACAGCGCCGTCGAGTACGCGCAGGGAACGTTCAACTTCAATAGTGAAGTCTACGTGGCCTGGGGTATCGATAACGTTGAAGCGGTGCTCATCTTTGTACTGCTTCTCGGAACCTTTCCAGAAGGCGGTAATAGCAGCAGAAGTAATGGTAATACCACGCTCCTGCTCCTGAACCATCCAGTCTGTGGTCGCGGCGCCATCATGCACCTCGCCCATTTTGTGACTTTTGCCGGTGTAAAACAGTACGCGCTCGGTCGTGGTGGTTTTACCAGCATCCACGTGAGCAACGATACCGATGTTACGGTAGCGGCTAATCGGAGTAGTACGAGCCATAAAGCCCTCGCAAAATTAGTGAAGCTAAGATTAGAAGCGGTAGTGCGAGAAAGCTTTGTTAGCTTCAGCCATACGGTGCACGTCTTCACGCTTCTTAACAGCAGCACCTTTACCTTCAGCAGCGTCCAACAGTTCGCCGGCCAAACGCAGAGCCATAGACTTCTCGCCGCGCTTACGGGCGAAGTCTACCAACCAGCGCATTGCCAGAGCGTTACGACGGGACGGACGAACTTCGACCGGAACCTGGTAAGTAGCACCGCCTACACGGCGCGACTTCACTTCGACCAGCGGAGCGATGGCGTCGAGAGCTTTCTCGAAGATTTCCAGGGGGTCGCTGTTCTTGCGTTCTTTAACCTTTTCCAGCGCGCCATAAACGATACGCTCGGCAACGGCTTTCTTGCCGCTTTCCATCACGTGGTTCATGAACTTGGCCAGAATTTGGCTTCCGTATTTTGGATCGTCAAGCACTTCGCGCTTGGCTGCTACGCGTCTTCTTGGCATGGATAAGCCCTCAAACGGTCTTCAGGTTCGCTCGGAATCGGTGCCCTTTCGGGACGCCTCCGACCTTACTCTTATCGACTCAGAAAATAAGATGATTCAGTTTTACAAAAAGCCGCTACTACTTAGGCTTCTTGGTACCGTACTTCGAACGACCCTGGTTACGACCTTTAACGCCGGAAGTATCCAAGGAGCCGCGTACGGTGTGATAACGAACACCTGGCAAGTCTTTTACACGACCGCCACGGATCAGTACCACGCTGTGCTCTTGCAGGTTGTGGCCTTCACCGCCGATGTACGAGGAAACCTCGAAACCGTTGGTCAGGCGCACACGGCATACTTTACGCAGTGCCGAGTTAGGTTTTTTCGGCGTGGTGGTATACACACGGGTGCATACGCCACGACGTTGCGGGCAGTTCTGCAGCGCAGGCACGTCGGATTTCTCGACGATACGCTTACGCGGCTGACGTACCAGCTGGTTGATAGTTGCCATCTACTAGCTCCACTGTTGTCTTGCGACGCTATTGTCTTGCAAGAAAAGCAAAATGGCAGGAACGAATTCCCGCCAAATTTAGGGGTACAAGAGTCTAAAGAGGATCTTGCCCCCAGTCAAGGCAAGGCCCCGACCTCCCCTCCCGTCGAAGCCGGGCAAATTTGCCTTGATCCGACGAATGGGGGCTGCCAGGGCCCAGACTTATTTACCGCAGAACTCAGTTACCGCTTGAGTTCAGCGCTTCGGTCAGTGCGGCTTCCACTTCACTGGCGCTTACGCGCAACGGCTTGTCAGCATCACGGCGACGCTTACGCTCGCTGTGATAGGCCAAACCGGTACCAGCCGGGATCAGACGACCCACGACCACGTTCTCTTTCAGGCCGCGCAGGTAATCGCGCTTGCCGGTTACCGCTGCTTCGGTCAGTACGCGAGTGGTCTCCTGGAAGGAGGCCGCCGAGATGAACGACTCAGTGGACAACGACGCCTTGGTGATACCCAGCAGTACGCGAGTGAACTTGGAAACGAATTTCTCGTCGCCAGCCAGACGCTCGTTTTCCACCAGCACGTGAGTCAGTTCCATCTGGTCGCCCTTGATGAAACTGGAATCGCCGGATTCAGCGATCTCAACTTTACGCAGCATCTGACGCAGGATGGTCTCGATGTGCTTATCGTTGATCTTCACGCCTTGCAGGCGGTAAACGTCCTGGATCTCGTTAACGATGTACTTGGCCAGCGCACTCACACCCAGCAGACGCAGGATGTCGTGTGGATCGCTCGGGCCGTCGGAGATCACTTCGCCGCGGTTTACCTGTTCGCCTTCGAACACGTTCAGGTGACGCCACTTTGGAATCAGCTCTTCGTACGGATCGGTACCGTCGTTCGGGGTAATAACCAGACGGCGCTTGCCCTTGGTTTCTTTACCGAACGCGATAGTGCCGCTGACTTCAGCCAGAATCGACGCTTCTTTCGGACGACGAGCTTCGAACAAGTCGGCAACACGCGGCAAACCACCGGTGATGTCACGGGTCTTCGAAGTTTCTTGCGGGATACGCGCGATAACATCACCGATCGCGATCTTCGCACCATCCGCTACACCGACCAGGGCGTTGGCTGGCAGGAAGTACTGAGCGATTACGTCAGTGCCTGGCAGCAACAGATCCTTGCCGTTGTCATCGACCATTTTCACGGCAGGACGGATGTCCTTACCGGCAGCTGGACGATCTTTCGCGTCGAGTACTTCAATGTTGGTCATACCGGTCAATTCGTCAGTCTGACGCTTGATCGTGATGCCTTCTTCCATGCCCACGTAGGTCACGGTACCTTTCATTTCGGTAACGATTGGGTGAGTGTGCGGATCCCACTTGGCCACGATTGCGCCAGCGTCGACCTTGTCACCCTCTTTAACCGAAATCACAGCACCGTACGGCAGCTTGTAGCGCTCACGCTCACGACCGTAGTCATCAGCGATTGCCAGCTCACCGGAACGCGACACAGCAACCAGGTGACCATCCACTCGCTCAACGTGCTTCAGGTTGTGCAGGCGGACAGTACCGCCATTCTTCACCTGAACGCTGTCGGCTGCGGAGGTCCGGCTTGCCGCACCACCAATGTGGAACGTACGCATGGTCAGCTGGGTACCCGGCTCACCGATGGACTGGGCAGCAATAACGCCGACCGCTTCACCGATGTTCACCTGGTGACCACGAGCCAAGTCACGGCCGTAGCACTTGGCGCAAATGCCGTAGCGGGTTTCGCAGCTGATCGGCGAGCGAACGATCACTTCGTCGATGCTGTTGAGTTCGATGAACTCGACCCACTTCTCGTCCACCAGAGTGCCGGCAGGAACGATAACTTCCTCGGTACCTGGCTTGAATACGTCACGGGCAATAACACGACCCAGTACGCGCTCACCCAGCGGCTCTACAACGTCACCGCCTTCAATGTGCGGAGTCATCAGCAGGCCGTGCTCGGTGCCGCAGTCGATCTCGGTGACAACCAGATCTTGCGCAACGTCTACCAGACGACGCGTCAGGTAACCGGAGTTAGCGGTTTTCAACGCGGTATCCGCCAGACCTTTCCGAGCACCGTGAGTAGAGATGAAGTACTGGAGTACGCTCAAACCTTCACGGAAGTTCGCAGTAATCGGCGTTTCGATGATGGAGCCGTCCGGCTTGGCCATCAGGCCACGCATACCGGCGAGCTGACGGATCTGCGCAGCAGAACCCCGTGCGCCCGAGTCGGCCATCATGTACATCGAGTTGAAGGACTCTTGGTCAACTTCGTCGCCGTGACGGTCGATGACCTTCTCTTTCGAGAGGTTGGCCATCATCGCCTTGGACACTTCGTCGTTGGCCTTGGACCAAAGGTCGATCACTTTGTTGTACTTCTCGCCCTGTGTTACCAGGCCCGAGGCGTACTGGCTTTCGATCTCTTTCACTTCATCAGTAGCAGCACTGATGATGCGGGCTTTTTCATCAGGAATAACGAAGTCGTTAACACCGATGGAAACGCCGGAAATGGTCGAATAGGCAAAACCGGTGTACATCAACTGGTCAGCGAAGATCACGGTCTCTTTCAGACCAACCACGCGATAGCATTGGTTGATCAGCTTGGAGATCGCCTTTTTCTTCATCGGCAGGTTGACGACGTCGTACGACAGGCCTTTTGGCACAACCTGGTACAACAGCGCACGGCCAACGGTGGTGTCGACAATACGGGTGCCGCTCACGCTGCCGCCATCACGGTCGTTGACAGTTTCGTTGATGCGCACTTTGACCTTGGCGTGCAGTGCGGCTTCGCCGGCACGGAACACCCGGTCAACTTCCTGCAGGTCAGCGAACACACGACCTTCGCCTTTGGCGTTGATCGCCTCACGGGTCATGTAGTACAGACCCAACACAACGTCCTGCGACGGAACGATGATTGGCTCACCGTTGGCTGGCGACAGAATGTTGTTGGTCGACATCATCAACGCACGCGCTTCCAACTGGGCTTCCAGTGTCAGCGGCACGTGCACGGCCATTTGGTCGCCGTCGAAGTCGGCGTTGTACGCAGCACAGACCAGAGGGTGCAGCTGGATAGCCTTACCTTCGATCAGTACCGGTTCAAACGCCTGGATACCCAGACGGTGAAGGGTCGGTGCACGGTTGAGGAGAACCGGGTGTTCGCGAATCACTTCAGCGAGAACGTCCCAAACCTCTGGCAGCTCGCGCTCGACCATTTTCTTGGCCGCTTTGATGGTGGTCGCGAGACCGCGCATTTCCAGCTTGCCGAAGATGAATGGCTTGAACAGCTCAAGTGCCATCTTCTTAGGCAGACCGCACTGGTGCAGACGCAGGGTCGGGCCTACGGTAATTACCGAACGACCAGAGTAGTCAACACGCTTACCGAGCAAGTTCTGACGGAAACGACCTTGCTTACCCTTGATCATGTCAGCCAAGGATTTCAGAGGACGCTTGTTGGAACCGGTGATAGCGCGGCCACGACGACCGTTGTCGAGCAGGGCATCGACAGCTTCCTGCAACATACGCTTTTCGTTGCGCACGATGATGTCCGGAGCGGACAGATCGAGCAGGCGCTTCAAGCGGTTGTTACGGTTGATCACACGGCGGTACAGGTCGTTGAGGTCGGAAGTCGCGAAACGACCACCATCCAACGGCACCAGCGGACGCAGATCCGGCGGCAGAACCGGCAGAACGGTCAGCACCATCCACTCTGGCAGATTGCCGGAACCCTGGAAGGCTTCCATCAACTTCAGACGCTTGGACAGCTTCTTGATCTTGGTTTCGGAGTTGGTTTGCGGAATCTCTTCGCGCAGACGACCAATCTCGTGCTCCAGGTCGATAGCGTGCAGCAGTTCGCGGACAGCTTCGGCACCCATGCGGGCATCGAAATCATCACCGAACTCTTCCAACGCCTCGAAGTACTGCTCGTCGTTCAGCAGCTGACCTTTTTCAAGGGTAGTCATGCCTGGATCGATAACGACATAGCTCTCGAAGTAGAGAACGCGTTCGATATCACGCAGGGTCATGTCCATCAGCAAGCCGATACGGGACGGCAGCGATTTCAGGAACCAGATGTGGGCAACCGGCGAAGCCAGCTCGATGTGCGCCATGCGCTCACGACGAACCTTGGCCAGTGCAACTTCAACGCCACACTTCTCGCAGATCACACCACGGTGCTTCAAGCGCTTGTACTTACCGCACAGGCACTCGTAATCCTTTACCGGGCCAAAGATCTTGGCGCAGAACAGGCCGTCACGCTCAGGTTTGAACGTACGGTAGTTGATGGTTTCCGGCTTTTTAACTTCACCGAACGACCACGAACGGATCATCTCAGGCGATGCCAATCCAATACGGATGGCGTCGAACTCTTCGACTTGACCCTGGTTTTTCAGCAAATTCAGTAGGTCTTTCAAGGCCTTTCCTCCTGGCGGAGCAGAGAGCGGGCTAAACAGCCCCGCTCTCGATTCGCGTCACGTGTTATTCGGTTTCCAGATCGATATCGATGCCGAGGGAACGAATTTCTTTGATCAACACGTTGAAGGACTCGGGCATGCCCGGCTCCATACGGTGATCGCCATCCACGATGTTTTTGTACATCTTGGTACGACCGTTCACATCGTCCGACTTCACTGTGAGCATTTCTTGCAGAGTGTAAGCGGCACCGTATGCTTCCAGTGCCCAGACCTCCATCTCCCCGAAACGCTGACCACCGAACTGAGCCTTACCACCCAGCGGCTGCTGGGTAACCAGGCTGTACGAACCGGTAGAACGAGCGTGCATCTTGTCGTCTACCAAGTGGTTCAGCTTCAGCATGTACATGTAGCCAACAGTAACCGGGCGCTCGAACTTGTTGCCGGTACGGCCGTCGAACAGCTGCATCTGGCCGCTTTCTGGCAGGTCTGCCAGTTTCAGCATGGCCTTGATTTCGCTTTCCTTGGCACCGTCGAACACCGGGGTAGCCATTGGAACGCCACCGCGCAGGTTCTTCGCCAGATCCAGGATTTCCTGGTCGGAGAAGGTATCCAGCTCTTCCTTGCGACCGCCGATCTCGTTGTAGATCTCGTGCAGGAACTTACGCAGGTCAGCAACCTTGCGCTGCTCTTCGATCATACGATTGATCTTCTCGCCCAGACCTTTAGCCGCTAGGCCCAGGTGGGTTTCAAGGATCTGACCAACGTTCATACGCGAAGGTACGCCCAGTGGGTTGAGGACGACGTCGACCGGGGTGCCATTGGCATCGTGCGGCATGTCTTCAACCGGCATGATCACGGAGACCACACCTTTGTTACCGTGACGACCGGCCATCTTGTCGCCCGGCTGGATGCGGCGACGGATTGCCAGGTAAACCTTGACGATTTTCAGCACGCCTGGAGCCAGGTCATCGCCCTGCTGCAGTTTGCGCTTCTTGTCTTCGAACTTGTCGTCCAGCAGACGGCGACGATCAACGATATAGGCCTGGGCCTTCTCGAGCTGCTCGTTAAGAGCATCTTCAGCCATGCGCAGTTTGAACCACTGGCCGTGCTCAAGACCGTCGAGGATTTCGTCGGTGATGTCCTGACCTTTCTTCAGACCTGCGCCGCCTTCAGCCTTGTGGCCTACCAGGGCGGAACGCAGACGTTCGAAGGTCGCGCCTTCAACGATACGGAACTCTTCGTTGAGGTCCTTGCGGATCTCGTCGAGCTGGGTCTTCTCGATGGACAGTGCACGAGCATCACGCTCGACGCCGTCACGGGTGAAGACCTGCACGTCGATGACAGTACCCTTGGTACCGGTAGGTACACGCAGGGAGGTGTCTTTAACGTCGCTGGCTTTTTCACCGAAGATGGCACGCAGCAGCTTCTCTTCCGGAGTCAGTTGGGTCTCGCCTTTCGGAGTGACCTTACCAACCAGGATGTCGCCCGCACCCACTTCAGCACCTACGTAAACGATACCGGCTTCGTCCAGCTTGTTCAGTGCAGCTTCACCCACGTTCGGGATGTCTGCAGTGATTTCCTCTGGCCCAAGCTTGGTGTCACGCGCCACACAGGTCAGTTCCTGAATGTGGATCGTGGTGAAGCGATCTTCTTGAACCACACGCTCGGACAGGCAGATGGAGTCTTCGAAGTTGAAGCCGTTCCATGCCATGAACGCGATGCGCATGTTCTGACCCAGAGCCAATTCACCCATATCGGTGGACGGACCGTCAGCCATGATGTCGCTACGCTGAACGCGATCACCCTTGCGCACCAGCGGACGCTGGTTGATGCAAGTGTTCTGGTTCGAGCGGGTGTATTTGGTCAGGTTGTAGATGTCGACACCGGCTTCACCCGTTTCAACTTCGTCATCAGCAACACGAACCACGATACGGCTGGCATCAACGGAATCGATCACGCCGCCACGACGAGCCACGACACAAACGCCGGAGTCACGGGCTACGTTACGCTCCATGCCGGTACCTACCAGCGGCTTGTCGGCACGCAGGGTCGGTACAGCTTGACGCTGCATGTTGGAACCCATCAACGCACGGTTGGCGTCATCGTGTTCCAGGAACGGGATCAGCGACGCTGCGACCGAAACTACCTGCTTCGGCGATACGTCCATCAAGGTGACGTCTTCCGGCGCCTTGACGGTGAACTCGTTCAGGTGACGAACAGCTACCAGCTCGTCGATCAGGACCTTCTTGTCGTTCATCGTGGCCGAAGCCTGAGCGATCACGTGATCAGCTTCTTCGATGGCGGACAGGAACACGATCTCGTCGGTGACCAGGGCGTCTTTCACCACACGGTACGGGCTCTCAAGGAAGCCGTACTGGTTGGTGCGCGCATAGGCGGCCAGGGAGTTGATCAGACCGATGTTCGGGCCTTCCGGCGTTTCGATTGGGCATACACGACCGTAGTGAGTCGGGTGTACGTCACGCACTTCAAAGCCAGCACGCTCACGGGTCAGACCGCCCGGGCCCAGTGCGGAAACACGGCGCTTGTGGGTGATCTCGGAAAGCGGGTTGTTCTGGTCCATGAACTGCGAGAGCTGGCTGGAACCGAAGAACTCTTTCACCGCCGCAGCCACTGGCTTGGCGTTGATCAGGTCTTGCGGCATCAGGCCTTCGCTTTCAGCCATCGACAGACGCTCTTTGACCGCACGCTCAACACGCACCAGGCCAACGCGGAACTGGTTCTCGGCCATTTCGCCTACGCAGCGAACACGACGGTTACCCAGGTGGTCGATGTCATCGACGATGCCTTTGCCGTTACGGATGTCGACCAGAGTCTTCAAGACCGCAACGATGTCTTCCTTGCACAGCACACCCGAACCTTCGATCTCGGTGCGACCGATACGACGGTTGAACTTCATCCGGCCGACCGCAGACAGGTCGTAGCGCTCAGGGCTGAAGAACAGGTTGTTGAACAGGGTTTCTGCGGCGTCTTTGGTTGGTGGCTCGCCAGGACGCATCATGCGATAGATTTCTACCAGCGCTTCCAATTGGTTGCTGGTGGAGTCGATCTTCAGGGTGTCGGAGACGAACGGACCACAGTCGATATCGTTGGTGTACAGGGTCTCGATGCGAACAACCTGCGCCTTGGCAATTTTGGCCAGGATCTCGGTGTTCAGCTCGGTGTTGCACTCAGCCAGGATTTCGCCTGTAGCCGGGTGAACGATGACCTTCGCGGTAGTACGGCCCAGGACATAGTCCAGGGGAACTTCCAGCTCTTTGATACCCGCTTTTTCGATCTGGTTGATGTGGCGCGCAGTGATACGACGGCCAGCCTCAACGATGACTTTGCCCTTTTCATCCTGAATGTCCAGGACAGCAATTTCACCACGCAGACGCGAAGCGATCAGCTCCAGCTTGAGGGTTTCATCCTTCAGGCTGAATACGTTGGTGGTGTAGAACGCATCCAGGACTTGCTCAGTGGTGTAACCGAGCGCGCGCAGCAGTACCGAGGCCGGCAGCTTGCGACGACGGTCGATACGCACGAACACGCAGTCTTTCGGATCGAACTCGAAGTCCAACCACGAACCGCGGTACGGAATGATCCGCGCGGAGTACAGGAGCTTGCCGGAGCTGTGCGTCTTGCCGCGGTCGTGATCGAAGAACACGCCCGGGGAACGGTGCAGCTGGGAAACGATAACACGCTCGGTACCATTGATAACGAAGGTACCGTTCTCAGTCATCAATGGGATTTCGCCCATGTAGACTTCTTGCTCTTTGATGTCCTTGATCGCTTTGTTCGACGACTCTTTGTCGAAAATGATCAGACGGACTTTTACCCGCAAAGGTACGGCGTACGTAACACCGCGCAACACGCATTCTTTGACATCAAATGCCGGTTCGCCCAGGCGATAACCGACGTACTCCAGCGCAGCATTGCCGGAGTAGCTGATGATCGGGAAAACGGATTTGAAGGCCGCATGCAGGCCCACGTCGCGGAACTGATCTTTGGTCGCTCCCGCCTGCAAGAATTCACGATACGAATCCAGCTGGATAGCCAGAAGGTACGGGACATCCATGACGTCCGGCAACTTGCTAAAGTCCTTGCGGATACGTTTTTTCTCAGTATATGAGTAAGCCATCAGCGTTCCCCAGCTTGGTCACCTGCTTGTTTGGCCCTCCCGACGGGAGCAGCCAGAAAATCTTGCAAACCCCATGGTTTGCACCACCGCATCGGGTGGCTACAGCACGTTAATGGCGGCGACCGAGTCGACAGCCAAGAACGGAAAAAGGCCGGTGGCAAGAGCCACCAGCCATCAGCCTTCAGCTTAACGCTTGGGCTGGAGACGCAAGGTCGATGCTTACTTCAGCTCGACTTTAGCGCCTGCTTCTTCCAGAGTTGCTTTAGCTTTGTCGCCTGCGTCTTTGGTCACTGCTTCCAGAACCATAGCAGGAGCGCCGTCAACTACAGCCTTGGCTTCTTTCAGGCCCAGGCCGGTCAGTTCACGTACTGCCTTGATGACGTTAACTTTCTTCTCGCCAGCTTCCAGCAGCATGACGTTGAATTCGGTTTGCTCTTCAACAACGGCAGCAGCAGCAGCTGGGCCAGCGGAAGCAGCGGCAGCGGAAACGCCGAATTTTTCTTCGAAAGCTTTGATCAGCTCAACAACCTGCAGAACCGACATTTCAGCTACGGCGTTGAGGATATCGTCTTGGGAGATAGACATTGCTGTATTTCCTGAATTGGGGGACGGCCTACGCGGCCATCGAAATAAACAAAAATACGCGAGAGAAGTTGCTCAGCCTTAGGCTGCGGCAGCTTCTTTTTGCTCGCGAACTGCAGCCAGAGTACGAGCCAGCTTGCTGGTAGCGCCTTGAATCACGCTCATCAGCTGCGAAATGGCTTCGTTACGGGTCGGCAGTGTTGCCAGTACGTCGATTTGGTTAGCTGCGAGGAACTTGCCCTCGAACGCAGCTGCCTTGATCTCGAACTTATCCTGACTCTTAGCGAACTCTTTGAACAAACGGGCAGCAGCGCCTGGATGATCCTTGGAGAACGCAATCAGAGTCGGGCCGGTGAACACGTCATTGAGGACACTGTATTCAGTGTCAGCAACAGCGCGCTTGAGCAGGGTGTTACGTACAACACGTACGTACACGCCAGCTTCACGAGCCTCTTTACGGAGTCCGGTCATAGCGCCTACTGTCACACCACGGGCATCAGCCACGACAGCGGACAGAGCAGCTTTGGCAGCCTCGTTGACTTCAGCGACGATGGCCTTCTTGTCTTCGAGATTAATTGCCACGGGTTTAACTCCTGCTTGTTACCGTTTCATCTGGCCGGAGCCGGATGTCGTTTTGGTGTCTGATTCGGTAAGGAACCGGGAGCACCATCTGCGTAGGCTTGTTGGTTTAAGACTTGCGTCGCCTACGGTCTTGGATAGCCCCCGCCAGGCAGGGACCCCAATCTTTCAATTGGCGCAATCGCTTACGCCAATTTGTGTCTTATACGTCCAGCGAGCCTTGGTCGATGACCAGACCTGGGCCCATGGTGGTGCTCAGGGTAACGCGCTTGACGTAGATACCTTTCGAGGAAGCTGGCTTGATACGCTTCAGATCGGCGATCAGGGCTTCAACGTTTTCCTTCAGCTTGACGGCGTCGAAGCCGACCTTGCCAACGGAGGTGTGAATGATGCCGTTTTTGTCGGTACGATAACGAACCTGACCAGCCTTGGCGTTTTTAACCGCGGTAGCTACGTCTGGCGTTACGGTGCCGACCTTAGGGTTAGGCATCAGGCCACGTGGACCCAGGATCTGACCCAATTGACCCACAACACGCATTGCGTCCGGGGAAGCAATAACTACGTCGTAGTTCAGGTCGCCGCCTTTCATTTCGGCAGCCAGGTCGTCCATACCAACGCGGTCAGCGCCGGCGGCCAGAGCAGCTTCAGCTGCAGGGCCTTGAGTAAAGACAGCTACACGAACAGTCTTACCAGTACCGTGTGGCAGCACAGTAGCGCTACGAACGACCTGGTCAGATTTACGTGGGTCTACACCCAGGTTTACAGCAACGTCAACGGACTCGCTGAACTTGACAGTCGACAGCTCGGTCAGCAGAGCAGCAGCGTCTACAAAATTGTAGGACTTGCCCGCTTCGATTTTGCCGGCGATAGCCTTTTGGCGCTTGGTCAGCTTAGCCATTACACACCCTCCACGTTAAGGCCCATGCTACGAGCAGAACCGGCGATGGTACGCACGGCTGCATCCATATCAGCTGCAGTCAGATCCGCGTTTTTGGTTTTCGCGATTTCTTCCAGCTGAGCACGAGTTACGGTGCCAACCTTAACGGTGTTAGGACGAGCGGAACCGCTAGTCAGACCAGCAGCCTTCTTCAGCAAAACCGAAGCCGGGGTCGACTTGGTTTCGAAAGTGAAGCTACGGTCGCTGTATACAGTGATGATCACTGGAGTCGGCAGACCTGGCTCAAGACCCTGAGTACGGGCGTTGAAAGCCTTGCAGAATTCCATGATGTTCACGCCATGCTGACCCAGGGCTGGACCAACAGGTGGGCTTGGGTTGGCCTGAGCGGCCTTCACTTGCAGCTTGATGTAAGCGGTAATCTTCTTGGCCATGAGGCACTCCAATTACGGGTTCAAGCGCCTCGAAAGGCTCCCCGGTTACTTGCGCGTTTATCCCAGTGACGACAAAACCCCACAGCCTAAGGCTGCGGGGTTGGGATGCTTACTCAGCTAGACCTTCTCGACCTGGCTGAATTCCAACTCTACCGGAGTAGAGCGACCGAAAATGAGCACCGCGACCTGGATCCGGCTCTTTTCGTAGTTAACCTCTTCGACAGTCCCGTTGAAATCAGCAAACGGACCATCCGTGACACGAACAACCTCACCCGGCTCGAACAACGTCTTCGGCTTGGGCTTGTCGCTACCGTCGGCGACACGACGCAGAATTGCTTCTGCCTCTTTGTCAGTGATCGGAGCAGGCTTATCAGCAGTACCGCCGATGAAGCCCATAACACGAGGAGTGTCCTTGACCAAGTGCCAAGTACCCTCATTCATGTCCATCTGCACCAGCACGTAGCCAGGAAAGAACTTGCGCTCACTCTTGCGCTTCTGACCATTCCGCATTTCAACCACTTCTTCAGTGGGAACCAGAATTTCGCCGAAGCCATCTTCCATGCCTGCCAGCTTTACGCGCTCCAGCAAAGAGCGCATAACATGCTTCTCGTAACCCGAGTAAGCATGCACAACGTACCAACGCTTAGCCACGGGACACCCTTAGCCAACAATCAAGGAAACAAGCCAGCCGAGCAGGGAATCAAGACCCCACAACAGCAACGCCATAACCAGAACAACAGCCACAACAATCAACGTGGTCTGCGTGGTTTCTTGGCGAGTTGGCCAAACGACTTTGCGAATTTCGGTGCGAGCTTCCTTCACCAGGACCGCGAAAGACTTGCCTTTGGCAGTCTGCAGGCCTACAAAGGCAGCTACAGCAGCAAGGGCGAGCAAAACGAGAACGCGGTACAGGATCGGCGAAGCAGAATAGTACTGGTTGCCAACAACGCCCACGACCACCAAAGCGACCACAGCGAGCCACTTGACGAGATCGAAACGAGAGCTTTGAGCTTCAGCCTTAGGAGTCATCTATGAAGATCCTGTGAAAAGAAAGCCAGACACACCATGCGAATCTGGCAGGTCAGGAGGGAATCGAACCCCCAACCTACGGTTTTGGAGACCGTCGCTCTGCCAATTGAGCTACTGACCTAAAACAAAATCAGGCCGACCATTATGCAGACCCGAAAAAGACTTTACAACAACCAACCCCCAAAGACTTGAAATCACTCAACAACAAGCAATCTAAACACCATCAAGCCGAGCCAGCCGTTAAAACAAAGGCAGATATTTTCATATCTGCCTTGTTATATGGAGCTCTTGAGCGGATTTGAACCGCTGACCTCACCCTTACCAAGGGTGTGCTCTACCAACTGAGCTACAAGAGCGAAACACAATGCACAACCTGCAAACTTGGAGCGGGTAGCGGGAATCGAACCCGCATCATCAGCTTGGAAGGCTGAGGTTCTACCACTAAACTATACCCGCGGAGCTTGCAGCTCACGCTAAAATGGTGGAGGGGGAAGGATTCGAACCTTCGAAGTCGTAGACGTCAGATTTACAGTCTGATCCCTTTGGCCGCTCGGGAACCCCTCCTAAGCGAGCCGGCATTCTACATCACGCCGGCCTTCTGTCAAGCATTTTCTCATTAAAAATATGAGGTTAGCTGCATTGACCTTCGCTTCGCACCTTAGACCTTAAAGGTCTTCACTGCGAAGCGGGCGCCATTCTATGCAAACTATTCGAGAGTTGCAATGCCTTCGCACAGCATTATTTTATGTTTTAACTCATTGAATTCCTTAGCAAGGTTTTCAAAGGGTAGGTCGTCAGCCAGGCGTCGGCTTTCCGGGGCAACTCGAAGCCAGTAACCTTGCGCATCAGGAGCACTCAGCAGCTGTACCTTAACCTTTATATCCAGGCTAGTGAGGCGCTGCTCAAGGAATTGCGCCTGTCGCTGGTCGGCAAAGCCACCAATGTATAAGCAAGTATTTTGCGCATCAGATGCCTTAGCCCGATCCTTGCGCACCACAGCGTCGGAAGACTCGCTCAGCAGGCGAATATCCTGCTGCGTATTCCGATAGAGGCTCAGAGGGGTCACGTCTTTAGCACGCAACGGCGCCTCTTGCTGATGCCATATGTAGTAGAAGGCGTTCAGGATCAATAAAAGCAAAAACAGCCAACGCATAAACACCTCAAGATAAAGGGCACGCCATTGCCAGACCTACGAAAATCAAATCAGGAACGAGTCGAGCCTGAGGCACGGCATCCCTCACCAAATCAGCATCGCCACCCGTCAGGAATACAGTGAAGTTATCACCCCAATAACTTCGGGCCAGCTCAAGCTGGGTCAGCACAAACCCTCTGAGCATCAACGTACAGCCACGCTCTACAGCCTCTACGGTCGTATGCCCTGGCGATAGACGCTCCAAGGCTCTTTCAGCAGCTGCATCGTCGTAACGTATCTTGCGCGTATGCGTGCGCAGCTGATTACGCATGAGGGGCATACCAGGACAGATGAAGCCACCTAAATGCTCACCATCGCCAGCAACAAAATCTGCAGTAGCAGCCGTACCGAAATCAAGCACCAGGCATGCGCCCGACGCCAATTTGAAGCCGCCCAGCATTGCTAACCAGCGATCAAGGCCAAGACGCTCGAAATCTTCGTAACCGTTGCGCACCCCAGCCATTTCTCGCGCAGAAACAGCGCAGGAAACCGCAACGCCAAAGGCCTCCACCAGCGCCTCAACCAGATTTTTTGTTTCGTCCAGAGCACGAACACTCACCAACCGGCAATGTGTCAATAACACACCAGGCAGCACTGACAGGCTTTCAATCAATGCAACATCCGAACTAGCGACACCTTCTGCAGATGCCGTCGCCCGATCCGAATCAAGTACGCGCCACTTGATGAAGCTATTCCCACAGTCGAGCTCAAGAATCATCACGCAACCTCAGGCTTAACTCACCACCACTGTATGTTTTCTCAACACCACCGACACTTAAACGTAATGCCCCCTGACCGTCGATACCCAGCACCACCCCATCGACACGGTTGGCACCCGCTATGAGTGACACTGCCTTTCCCTGCCAGGCATGACCTTTTTCCCACTCATCCCGAAGCGATGAAAAACCTTGCGCCCTGTGTCGATCCAAGTAGCTTTGCAACTGCAAGCACAGGCGTGCCACCAGAGAGTTACGATCAACTGGAGACCCCGTCTCCAACTGCACTGACGTCCATTGCTGATCAACCTCTTCAGCCTTCTGCATATTCACGTTAATACCGATGCCGAGGACAACGTGGCAAATATCCGCAGGATCCCCTACGAGCTCCAGTAAAATCCCGGCAATCTTCTTCTGCCCCACCAGGACGTCGTTTGGCCACTTCAGAGCCGCCCCCCGCACTCCAGACTCACGCAGCGCCTGCATTACCGCCAAGCCAACCACAAGGCTCAGGCCTTCCAGCTGTCGCGGACCATTCTCGATACGCAATAAGAGGCTGTAATACACATTCTGAGCGAATGGGCTGACCCACTTTCGACCACGTCGCCCTCTTCCCGCCGTTTGCTGCTCCGCAAGCACCAGGTACGGCGTCGCACGCTCAACCTCAACAAGGCGCAGAGCCTCGGCATTTGTCGAGTCGATGGAGTCGTAGATATGGATAGGCCACGCGAGGGAAGACGTATGCAGTGCAATCTGCTCGGAACTCAAGAAAACCAGCGGCGAAGCTAATTGATATCCCCTCCCACGAACCTTGTGGACCGGCAGATTCAATTCGGCCTCAAGATGCTGGAGCTGCTTCCAGACTGCACTGCGACTAACGCCCAGGGCTGCGCCAAGTGCTTCTCCGGAATGGAATCGGCCATCTTTTAGAAGTTCTAACAACGTCAGCATGCAAGTATCGCCTCACAATGAGGCACGCATGATAGCCATGCGCAGGGTCATTGCATAGAAAGGCCGGACTTTAGCATTGAAGAGCCTCCCGAGGCGCCTCTTCGCACTTTCCGACCGCCCAAAACAAAACCCCACCTGCTTTCGCAAATGGGGTTTCGGAATTTAATCTTGACGATGA